>NZ_JBMDJJ010000004.1:0-210569 GCF_057809135.1 Chryseobacterium sp. FG46
CATGGGGTTCTGCTTTGAGGATATCAAAGTGTTCAATTAAAAATTCTGGAAGTAAGAATTTAAGAAGGTCGTGATCGCTTAGCATATTACAAAGATACAATGACTAAACATTCCCCCCAACTTTTGAGACTGATCCAAAAAAAGCCGCCAACATCTGTTAACGGCTTATTATCATTATTTTATATTTACTTTTTCTTGGCAGCTGGTTTCTTTGCTGCTGTTGTTTTCTTTGCAGTAGTGGATTTTTTAGCTGCAGGTTTTTTCTTTTCTGCAAAAGCTTTAGGATCCTGATCTGTAATCCATTTTTTAACCTCCTCTAAAGAAAGCTCTTTTAATTCTTCTGTATCATATTTTGTATCGTCTGCTTTCTTCGGAATTTTGAACATAGCTTTTCCAAACTTAATGAAAGGTCCCCATCTTCCGTTTTCAATGGAAATCTTTTCTTTTTCCCATTGCTGGATATATCGGTTGGCTTCTTTCTCCAATTTAGCATCAATCAGTTCATTGATATCACTTTGTGAAAGGTTTTCGAAATCATATCTTTTGGGAACATTTACAAAGATATCTTTGTACTTGATAAACGGTCCGAATCTTCCAGATCCTTTTGTTACCGGTTCTCCTTTATACGTAGCAATCGGAGCATCAGCAATCTTCTTTTCATTGATGATTTCCTCGGCACGTTTCTGATCTACAGAAAGCGGATCTTCACCTTTCGGAATACTGATATATGTTTCGCCCCATTTCACATAAGGTCCAAATCTACCAACACCTACAGAAACTGGCTGTCCGTCAACTTCATTTAAATCGAAAGGCAACTTGAACAATTCCAATGCTTCTTCAAAAGTAATCGTTGCAATATTCTGCCCTGTCATTAATGAAGCAAAGATTGGTTTTTCTTCATCATCAGTTTCTCCAATCTGGATCATCGCTCCAAATCTTCCGATTCTTGCATGAACATTTTTACCAGTCTTTGGATCTACACCTAATAGTCTGTCTCCGGTTGCACGATCTGCATTTTCTTCTACATCTTCAATTCTTGGGTGGAATTTTGAGTAGAAATTAGTCATCATTTCTTTCCATTTCTGATCACCGCTCGCAATTTCGTCAAAGCTTTCTTCAACTCTTGCTGTGAAACCATAGTCCAGGATTTCTCTGAAATTATCTGTTAAGAAATCATTTACCACTTCACCGATGTCTGTAGGAACGAATTTATTTTTATCCCCACCGAATTTCTCTTCAAGAACTACTTTTTTGATCTTATCTTTTGCTAAAGACATTTTGATCACTTCACGGGTATGGGGTTCGATTTCTCTTTTATCTACGTACTCTCTGTTCTGAATCGTCTGAATTGTGGGAGCATAAGTAGAAGGTCTACCAATCCCTAATTCTTCAAGTTTTCTCACCAATCCGGCTTCAGTATACCTTGCACTTGGTCTTGTAAACTTTTCAGTAGCAGTAATGGTTTTATAGTTCAAGACTTCTCCCACACTTACTTTCGGCAACAACTTATCATTGTTTTCCTCATCTTCCTCTTCAGTCTTCACAATTCCGTAAGCTTTCAGGAAACCGTCGAATATGATCACCTCTCCCTGTGCTTCAAAATGATGCGGCAATGATGTATTTCCTATTTCAATCACTGTCTTTTCAATTTTGGCATTAGCCATCTGAGAAGCCAGTGTTCTTCTGTAAATTAATTGATACAATCTGTTTAATTGTGCATCAGCTACAGTTTTTACTCCAAAATCTGTAGGACGGATGGCTTCGTGGGCTTCCTGTGCTGAAGCTGATTTTGTAGTATAGTTTCTTGGAGAAGAATATTCTGCTCCGTATTCTGATATGATTTGTTTTTTAGCTCCTTCAATAGCTTCCTGGGAAAGGTTTACGGAGTCTGTTCTCATATAGGTAATAAACCCTTCTTCGTACAGTCTCTGTGCCAGACGCATGGTATTGGTTACATTATATCCAAGCCTTGATGAAGCTTCCTGCTGTAATGTAGAGGTTGTAAACGGAGCCGAAGCTGAACGTGTACCTGGCTTGGTTTCCACATTCAGAACTTTAAATTCTGTAGTTTTTGCCTGCTCCAGGAATTTTTCTGCTTCTTCTTCTTTTTCGAAATCTTTTTTCAGTTTGGCAGCAATTTCCTGCTCTGTTTTATTTAAAAAGATCCCATCAAGTTTAAAGCTTGCCTTTGGCGTAAACTCACGGATTTCTTTTTCTCTTTCAACAATTAGCCTAACTGCTACAGACTGAACTCTACCTGCAGACAGCCCCGGTTTTACTTTTTTCCATAAAACGGGTGACATTTCAAAACCTACGATTCTGTCCAGCACTCTTCTCGCCTGCTGTGCATTCACTAAATTCTGATCAATATCTCTTGGATTGTCGATTGCTTTTAGAATGGCGTTTTTGGTAATCTCGTGGAAAACAATTCTTTTTCTGTTTTCAGGTTTCAGTTTCAATTCATCCGCAAGATGCCATGCAATAGCTTCTCCTTCGCGGTCCTCATCGGAAGCAAGCCATACCATATCGGCTTTCTTTACGGCGGCCTTCAATTCGGTTACTAATTTCTTTTTGTCTGCTGAAACTTCGTAATCAGGACTGAATGTGGCAAGGTCTATCCCCATTCCTTTTTTAGGAAGATCACGGATGTGTCCGAAACTGGATTTCACTTCAAAATCCTTTCCTAGATATTTCTGAATAGTTTTTGCTTTTGCCGGGGACTCTACGATTACTAAATTTTTCGACATTCTAACTAAAAATTTTTGCAAAAGTAAAGCTTTTTTATTATATACTTTTTGTTAAACGGGTTTAATTTATCAATCAGAGTAGTTTATGCTCTCTTTCAGTGCTTGTTCTTTAAAGAAACAAATCCTTTACAGCATAGGTTTTAGACTGTTATACAATGATCAACATTCATTGGTATAGAATTTTTCATCAGCCATAATAGATGTAAGAAATATTCTGCTCAATAAAAAAGCAGAAAAAGAAACCTTATTCTGCTTTTCATACTTTATTTGTAAGATTTATTGTTTTATAATTTTCACAATTGCTTCTGAGTTATTTATTCTTATTAAATACACTCCTGTGCTTAGAGATGAAAGATCTGTCTGATTATTGATAAACTGTCCTGATTTTACAAATTGTCCAAGGGCATTAAAAATTTGAAAATGATACTCTTTGTCTTCCTGCACTTTAATATAAAGAATATCCTTAACGGGATCGGGAAAAAATACAACAGGATTGGTCTCTACCTCTTTTTTAGCCTGTATTCTGCTAAATTGTAAAGGGGGTGTCAACTCACTTCGCATTGCATTGATAACAAAACCCGGAATCGGTCCTTCTTCTTTCCCAAAAGCATTATATCTGATTCTCACACACCTGCAACTCATCCCGAAGTAGGGATCGTTATTATCATGAAAGACGATCAGCCGGTTGGCTGTAGAAGCTGCATTAAATAGTATATTGACAGGTCTACCTAGGTAGTTGGCAGCCAGCGCATCCGTCCAGGTTCCCGGATATTGAAAATTGACAACATTAAAAGTTCCCTGCGGAGACTGATTTGCCACCACGCTTCTGAATGCACGTGAGCCGGAATCGGGATAGTTTCCGATTTTATAGGATGGATCCAAAAACTGGTATCCAATTGTGGAAGTAGTAGACGGATTTCTCACCCTGATTCCCTGATAGTCGGTAATCAGGTTATAGGAAGTTGCAATATTCTTATCTTTTTTATACCATGGCGTCTGTCCGAAATCCTGTCCTGAAACCAATGCCACACTTAAAAGGTCTGGAATTCTCCAGCCATCGGGACAAGGGTCAAAAGGAGATTTCACTCCTCCTCTTCCCCATCTGTCAAGAGCCAGGTTAGGTTCATTAGCGATCCAGTCCGTTCCGTTTGTATAACTAGGCACAGCACTGTTAAAAGGAGCAAAAGTACTTGGAATCATAAAAACCAGTGGATTTTGTACGGAGTACGACAATACTTTATTCACTTTATCACCAGGTTTATCCGTACCCTGTACCCCAGCCTCTGCTGCATAAGTATTGTAATTAACAATATATCCACTTGTCAGGTTATTATAGGTCGCAGCAGTAAGTATAGTATATGAAACAGTCCCGTTACTCTGCACACTTCCTAAAAACACATTGTACGAAGCCTTATTGTCTGCATACTGAAACGTTGGAATAGGGTCTTTTCTTCCCCATTGGTAATGCAGGCCTGTGGAGCCTCTGATCTCAGCAAGTTCAGACGTGGTAGGCGACAGAGGGTTTCCAACTGTGGGGAAAGCGGTTGTTGCGCCAATATTACGGTCCAAAAACTCTGTTGTCATAACAATATCTGCCTTTTTAACATAATTCACATAATTCACAGCTTCCTGTACCGGGAGCTCCGTAGTATAGGTATAGGAAGCTACCGGAGTATCGGTAACCCAAATATGCCAGCTCCAGTACACCGGATTGGCAATACTGCCATTATGCAATGTAACCACTGCGTTTCCACTTTGGTTTGCCTGTATTTCTACAGATATCCTTGAGTCTTTAAGGTTCTGCAGTGCGGCAGGAGAAGAGTTGACAACAGATATTTTACTGATCAAGTTAACATTGGTAGTCCACAGAACATTTGCCTTGAGGTTATTAAAACTTGTGGGGTTTAATATATTCTGATTATTCAATAATTGGCTTTGTACTGAAAACGCTTTACTCACCGGAATTTCTATACTGTATGGTATTGCACTTTTAACAACCTGGTAAGTATTGGGATTATTGATTCCTTCTTTATACTCTGTGGTTGCAGCCGGCATATATTCCGTAGGAAAGTTATAATCATTAATGATATAAAGCGGATCTTTAATACACCTGCAGCCATTGGCATCTGAGGTATATACTCCTCCCATCGGCATATAATAATATCTGCCCTGAATATTGGGGTAAGCAGGATCCGGAATATCGGGCTGCCCTTTATCCGGAATCATGGTAACAGCTCTTACTCCTACTGAAGGAGTTGCATCAAAATGCCTGGTCATCGTAGCAGTCCACAATGCCGTATGATGCTGGTCACTGTACTGACCTAAATGAGCTCCTCTGATCAGCTGTCCTGTTCCCGGGAATATCCCCATATTATATCCCCCGACACTGGAAAGGTCTAATCCAATATTAGGATAGAGCTTTATCCCCTTCATAAATACAGGAGTTCCCGCATCTGTAGGTTTTACGATATAATATTGATTGGCTTCATAAATATTTTTGGGCATATTGGTTCTAAACCCAAAAGGGGAAAAGTCTAATCTGATATCATCTACATACGCAGCAGAAGCGAGGTTAGCCACAAGCATTGAAGGAACACGCCATCCATTGGGGCAGGGATCATAAGATGATTTATCTCTATAAGGTTTTGCACTGCTGTCACTATTATATACTGTTTCAATTTTACCCTGTGCATTATCAGACCAAAGGTTAAGCTCCGAGAGTCTGTTATCCGGCAAAGCAGCGGTTCTTCCAAACCAATTAACAGGCAGATTGACGTTATTGTTGTAGTACGCCTGCCCGGAGTTATCATCTTTATTAACATATATTAGACTCAGAGGATTTTTCACTGAAAGCCTGATATTACTGGTAAGTTCTGCTGCAGAGTACAGAACTATCTTTGTGAGAGCATCAATACTTATAGCATTGGTGAAATTTTTTGCGCCGCGGTGCCTGACCCGTCCTATAGAACCGGAAGCCTCATAAAAATCATTTCCTCTTGTTACCAGGGGTGGAATTGGATCCTTCCTTCCCCACTGATAAAGCAGTCCGTTATTCCTGTTCCAGTCTGAAGCTGTAATAGAATTGGAAAGTGCACCCAGGTTCCTGTCCATCCATTTCCAGTCGGAGTCCGGGATAACTTCTGTTGTGCCATCTGATTTCATTCTTTTAACGTTATTGAAACTTCTATAGGTAACTCCATTGGTAGGATCATCCGTTACCCAGATATGCCAGCTCCAATAAATCTCCCCGTTTACTTTGAGGGCAATCACAGCATTTCCTTTCTTTGTTTTATTGACAGGCACTTTTATCTTGGCATCCTGCCCCACTCCTGTTATTTCAAGAGTGTAATTTACCCCGGATTTTATAAGTCCGTGAACATCTTCCCACAAAACATCTGCTGTTACCGTCCCAGCCGGAATACCGGTTCCGTTAAGATATCCGCCTCCTTCCCACATAGCATAGGCTTTTTTTACAGGAATCAATAATCCTTCATTGTTCTGACTGGGATCAAAGATGTAACTGTTAGGTGCTTTTTTCCAATCCGGAAGAAATAATGGGACTATTTCATACAGTGGCTTATTCAATGAGTCCTTATTCTCAGTAAGCCATATTGTTCTTATATGTCCAACTGAGCGAAGATCTTCTTTGATATTACCTTTGGAACTGATTCCAAATAATATCAGGCAGATGACTGCCGCTAATTTTCCAGCTAACCTTTTCATACCTTAGGGTTTTAGTGTCATTAACGAATGCAATTTTTAAGCCTGATTCAATAAAAAGTGATTTATTGTATAAATAAAAACATCATATTTAAATTATGTTATTAATAATACAAAACAAACCCAGTAAACAAAGTAAATAACAAAAAGTCTTTAAACAAAAAAGACAGCCTTAAGCTGCCTTTATATTTTAATCTACAAAATTCTATGGAAGAATATGATTTTGATAACGGTCAATAGAAAATCGTCCGGCTGTAATATTATTAAATATAGAGAAGATAACAAAATTAAAGACAACAAGTGCAATGATAAATGCATATATCATATTTTTAACCCTTCCGGAAACAACATACATTGCATTCGGAATAATGATATACGAAAACCCAATAAATGCTCCTGCAAGTCTGGATGAGAAGATGGGGTTATTTCTGAAAATAAAATAAAGACATATACCAATTACAGCATAGTTCCTATGGTATTCATAGTAGGGATACAGCTCTTTCATCTTGGTATCAAAGACAAAAAGGAAGAAAGTAAGGATGGCCATCATTACCTCCGGGATTCCTATCCCTCCGTTAAGTCGTTGTACCGTTTCATCCATATAACCATTGAATCCTTCCACAAGCGTACTGTTAGAGACCATACCATCTAATAAACCACCAAAGCTCCTGTATATTTCAAATGGAGACAAAAAGACAGAACCTACAATCATAATCAACATCACTGTTCTATTTAACGGAACGCGAGCCAGCCAGTACATCGGCAGAAATAAATAACAAACACTATGTATACCAGATCCTATAAAAATAAAAAACAGGTAATGCCAGAGTTTTCGTTCTTTAATATACCGTATTGCAAAATAAACGATAAAGGTACCCAGGTTTTGTCTGATCTGCCCACTTTCCCCGATAAAGAAGTTGGGAATAAACATGAAAAGGGTAAAAGTAAAGGGATAAAAAGTATTATCTTCTGTATATTCTACTTTAAAGATCATCGCAAAAATAGCAATAACCAGTGTTAACATATAAAAAGGTGCATCAAAAAAGTTGAGAAGTACTTTATTAATCAAAGTATATAACCATTCTACATCCAGTGTTTCCGTACCTTCCATATGGAGCATCTTCATAAAGATACTGTAGTAGCTTTTGGTATCAGAGTAAATATAAATTCCCTTGTAACTTCCGTAATCCGGACCTACATGGTCTCTGAGACCAACAATAATAATAAAATAAACAGCAAGAAACCAGAACCACTTTTTATCAACCTTCTTCCCATACACTTCCTGAATACTGAAGAACAGCATGTAGACGATTGCAATTATATAATATGGATGTAGTAAACTCATGCTAAATCTCTGATGTTTTTTTAAACTGATGATATGCTGTGATTATCCCGGTCAGAATTAATGGCAGGAAAAGCCTCACTTCCCAGAAAAGCCCTACTAAAGTAATCATAAGAAGATAAGGAATGGAAAAGAAAAAATACTTTCCAAAAACACTTCTGTTTTCTTCTTCAGAACAAAGACCATATATAAAATAAATCACTATTAATGCAAAGGTTAATCCTGCAAGGTTAAAAGGACTGGAAAAGTTTCTGTTAATATAAAACCCTTCCACAAAAGTAGTTTCATCCTGAACAAGCAAGACTCTCAACCCCAGATAAGGAACCAGAAAAGCAACAACCAGTGGTATAATTTTCCAGACAACCTTATAATTTCCTTTTTTCAACTCATCTATATTGAAAAAAACTGCAGCAAAAAAAGCAATATTCAGGCAAGCCGTTTCTCTTACCAAAGTAGAGATTCCGATAAGACCAATGAGAATAAAATAGAAAACTTTTTTTCTCGTGTCTACATATTTAAGAGTCAAAAACACGCCTGCAAGATAACAGAAGAGCGCAATGGTATCACAGTTTGTAGGTGCAAACTGTGTTATCACAATAAAAAACACAGATAGAAGATGAATAATTCTCCTTGCATTAAGATTCAACAAAAGCCCTGTTGATTTCATCCGGAAAATAGCATTCAAAGTCAAAGAACACAAAATAAAGAACACACTGTTCATCAGGAAAAGCCCATGATAAAAAGGGGTTCCGTTTTTTGATAAGAAATCTTTGAAGAAAGAAAGTGGCCCGTTGATCAGATTGTACATCAAATCTGTCATCTGTACACTCAGATAATTAGGAATCACTCTGTAAGCATATACCGAGGAAAATAAAAAATCAGGGGTTGTCTCTGATGTTTTCAGTCTTGTATAGGAAGATTCAAATCCATAATAAGACATAGCAAACAACAGAATCGGAAGTACTATTACAAATAGAAATCCGTTTATTTTCTCATCATTTCTTTTCAACATATCTAAAACAGATTCTTATTTTTTAATAATAATGGTGGTTTAAAATACATTTTTTCAAAAGGGAACTTTTGCAAAAGTAGAATATTTTTTCATTCTTCCTAGAATATTTTATTGATTTTCAGTTAAAACTTATCGCTAACTATTTTGAACTAATGCTTAAAAAATTAAATTTGCAGACTTGATTTAAATGCAATGCATCGCTTTTTTATATTTTTATATTATCTGATTTCCAAAAATAAAGTCCTGTCTGTATTTGCAGCTCTGGGAATTGCCGTTTTATGCATTTTCTTTGCGTCAAAGATCAATTTTGAGGAAGACATCAATCAGATTATTCCTAAAAATGAAAAGTCAGATCTCACTGCAAAGGTTTTGAAACAGCTTAATTTTTCGGATAAGATTATTGTTATTATTGAGAACAAATCCAGTGAAGACAGCTTCCAGCTTTCTGAAACGGCAGATACTTTCCTGAAAAAAATAGATCCGTTACAAAAATACATCGGTTCTGTTCAGGGCAAAGTGAATGATAACGAAATCTCCGAAACCTTTGATTTTGTTAATCAGAATTTACCTTTATTCCTTAATGATAGTGATTATAATGAAATTGACAAGAAACTTCAGAAAGACAGCATTGCCAGGCAGGTAGAGGATAATTATATATCATTGGTTTCTCCTACAAGTCTTGTTACCAAAGAATTTATTAAAAAAGACCCTCTGGGACTTACTTTTCTGGGAATCAAAAAATTAAATGCTCTAAACATCAGCAAAGATTTCAAACTTGAAGACAGCTATATTGTAACGAAAGATGGTAAGAATCTATTGCTTTTCATTGATCCCAAAAACAAAAGCAATGATACGAAAGCTAATGAGGCCTTTATAGATCAGCTTAATTCCATCAAAGACGGAATCAACAAACAGTTCAAAGGAAAAACAGAGATCAGCTATTTCGGTTCTCCGGTGATTGCAGTGGCCAATGCGAAGCAGATCAAAAAAGACATTCAGAACACGGTAGTCATTTCCATGACGGTTCTTTTAATCCTTCTGATCTATTATTTCAGAAATATTTTCACTCCAATCATCGTATTTCTCCCGACCGTATTTTCAGTACTGCTTGCTCTCTTAGTCCTTTATTTTATTAAAGATAAGATTTCGGCAATTTCATTAAGTGTGGGAGCCATTCTGATTGGAATTACCATTGATTATGCCCTGCATATTCTTACCCATTATAAGCACAACAATAATATTGAGGAGCTTTACAAAGAGATCACCCAACCAATTATTTTGAGTAGTGCAACGACAGCCGTTTCATTCCTATGCCTGATCTTTGTTCGCTCGGAAGCATTGAAGGACTTAGGTATGTTTGCTGCCATTACAGTGATTCTTTCTTCAATCACAGCATTAATTATCGTTCCCCAGCTTTACAAGCCAAAAGAAAAAGGAGAACATCTCAATACGAACTTTATTGACAGGATCGGGTCTTATCCCTACGAGAAAAACAAGCCTTTGATTATAGGCTGTTCCATTATTATTCTTGCCTGCCTTTTTGGTTTCAGGCATGTAGGTTTTAATGAAGATATTGGTGACCTGAATTATATCCCAAAAGAATTAAAAATCAGCGAAGCAAAACTTCAGAAACTTTCTGATATTACTTCCAAATCTATTTATACTATTTCTTATGGAAACTCAGAAGAAGAAGCATTAACCAGGAATTCTGAATTGAGCGGCTTCCTTGAAAAAGAGAAGAAAGAAGGTAAGATTTTAAGCTATAATTCTATCGGAAGTATAGTCCTTTCTGAAAAGGATCAGCAAAAAAAGATTGAGAAATGGAACCGTTTCTGGAATGACCAGAAGAAGAATCAAACCGTCTCCGAGCTTGTAAGTAATGGAAATAAATTGGGTTTCAACAGTTCTGCTTTTGATAATTTCAATGAAACTTTGCATAAGAACTACACCGCATTAAGTCTGAAGGATTATCAACAAGTGAAAGCACTTCAGATCTCAGAATTCATAAGCAACGAAAATGGTTTCTATACGGTTTCCAATGTGGTAAAAGTAAACGAGAAAAAAAGAGATACTTTCATTAAAGACATTGAAAAGAAGCATGATGCCATAGCCATTGACCGCCAGCAGATGAACGAAAATTTTCTTGGCTTGCTGAAAAGGGATTTCAATACCCTGATCAATTATTCTCTTCTTGCGATCATTTTAACCATCATCGTTTTCTTCAGGAATTTTGAATTAACGGTTCTTACCATGTTCCCGATTGTTTTAACAGGAGTTGTAACGGCCGGAATTCTTTATTTCTTAGGATTAGAATTAAATATTTTCAGCACCGTAGTCTGTACACTGGTATTTGGAGTGGGAGACGACTTCAGTATTTTCCTTACCCAAGCTATGCAGAAAGAACATACTACAGGAAAAAATGAATTACCTACATATAGAATTTCTATTATTCTGGCTGTTTTCACAACCATCCTTTCAATTGGCTCCCTGATTTTTGCCAAACATCCGGCACTGCATTCTTTAGCATTGGTAGCCCTGATAGGAATGTTCTCGGTTATTATCATTACCTCTACCTTATATCCTTTCTGGTTCAGACTATTCATTACCAACAGGGCCAAAAAAGGACTTTCTCCAATTACTTTGAGATTGTTCCTTAATTCAGTCTTATCATTTTTATATTACGGACTTGGGGGAATCATATTTTCAGCATTTGGCAGCTTCTTTGTTAAGAACTCCAAAGGACCGACATTAAATATTATCAAGCTTATTTTAGCCAGATTTTTAACTTCTGTTCTTTATTCTAATCCATTTGTAAAGAAGAAGGTCATTAAAAATGCAGCTGAGGATTTCAGTAAACCCGCTGTCATCATTGCCAATCATACCTCCTTTCTGGATACGTTAGCTATTGCAATGGCTACTCATAAAATCATTTACCTGGTGAATGACTGGGTGTATCAGTCTCCTGTTTTTGGGAAACTGGTAAGAGCACTGGGCTTTTACCCTGTTTCGCAGGGAATCGAAAATGGAATGGACAAACTGAAAGAAAAAGTAGAACAAGGATATTCCCTGGTTGTTTTCCCGGAAGCAGAACGCTCTTACACCAATGATGTGAAAAGATTCCATAAGGGAGCATTTTATCTTGCCGAGCAGTTCGGGCTGGATATTCTTCCGCTCTACATCCACGGAAATTCTGAGGTGCTGCCGAAAGGAGATTTCATTATCTATGACGGAAGTATTACCGTAAAAGTAGGCAGCAGAATCAGCAAAGACGACATGAGTTTTGGACAAAATTATTCTGAGAGAACAAAGAAGATCAATGCTTATTTCAGAAAAGAATTTGCCAAACTGCGTGAAGAGATTGAGGATGAAAATTATTTTAAAAAGAAATTATTCCTGAGCTACCTGTATAAAGACAGCGAAGTGGTAAAAGAAGTAAAAGAAGACTTTAATGCCAACAAATCCGTATATTTCGAACTGAACAAACATATTTCCAATGAAGCCAATATCCTTCATATGGCTGATGATTTTGGACAAAAAGATGCTCTGTTAACTTTATATCAGTCCAGCCGAAAAGTTTTTTCTCTGATTCAAGATGATCAAAAAAGAGCAACCGCTGCACACAGCTATCTGGTAAAAAGAAGAAAGATACAGTATATAAAAGATGTTTCGGAAGTGACCAAAAAGATTGATGTTCTTTTGATTTCAGATAAACACTTTACCCTGAATGAAATTCAGGATCTGCCAGAGACGATCATTTTTGTAAATACAAAAAACACTTCGTTTGTAAGTGATAATTATGCATTAAAATTTAGTTCTGAATCATTAAAAGTATTTAAAACTAAATAATAAATATGAAAAACATATTTTTGTAAACGCTAAAGAAAACCAATGAAGAAAAATATACTTGTCATATATTATTCACAAACCGGGCAACTCGAAGATATCGTGAAAAATATAGCCAAACCTTTTGAAGCTAAAAAGGAGGCATATGATATTACGTATTACAACATTCAGCTCAAGGAAGATTTTCCTTTTCCCTGGCCAGGCGATGTCTTTTTCAACACTTTTCCTGAATCTTATTTACAGATTCCAAAAGAAATCCTGCCTCCTTCGGAAGAAATTCTGAACAAAAAGTATGACCTTATCCTGTTTGGTTATCAGGTATGGTATCTCACACCATCCATTCCTATTATTTCTTTCTTAAAAAGCGAATATGCAAGCCGCATTCTTAAAGATACTCCGGTAGTTACCATCTCAGGAACCAGAAATATGTGGATGCTTTCCCAGGAAAAATTAAAGGTTTACTTAAGAGATTTACAGGCTAAACTGGTAGGGAATATTGCTTTGGTAGACAGACACGACAATTATACCAGTGTATTAACCATTCTCCGATGGCTTACCACAGGCCAGAAAAAAAAATCAGGAATGCTTCCTGCTGCAGGAGTTTCCGATGAAGAAATCACAGGTTCTGTAAAGTATGGCGAGATTATTGAAAGACATTTTAATAATAACGACCTTAATAATCTACAGCCGCTTCTTGTGAAAAACGGAGCCATTGAAATACGCCCTTTTTTGGTACGTGTAGAGAAGGTAGGAAACAAAATTTTTACAGTGTGGTCTAATCTGATTATCAAGAAAAAAGAGAAACGCCCATTGCTGATAAAATTCTTTAAGGTATATTTGATGGCAGCGATATGGATTATTTCACCTGTCGTTTTGGTTTTACACCTGCTTACAACCCCTATATTTTGGTTTAAAAGACAAAAACAAAAAAGATATTTACAAGGAATTAATTTAAAATAGAATGTACGACGTATTTATAACAAAAGCATCAAAATACTTACCCAATGAGCCGGTAGCGAATGATGAAATGGAGACTTATCTTGGGCTTATCAATGATGCGCCATCTAAAGCAAAATCACTTATCCTGAGAAATAATAAAATTACCACAAGATACTACGCTTTAGATAAAGAAGGAAACCCTACCCACTCTAATGCGCAGCTTACTGCAAAAGCAATCGAAGGACTTTTTGACGAAAATTTCAAAAAGGAAGATATGAAATTATTATCTGTAGGAACTACTTCACCGGACCAGATCCAGCCTTCCCACGCTTCTATGGTACATGGTGAACTGAACATCGGAAAATCTATTGAAATTAATACTTCAACGGGTCTTTGTAACTCAGGGATGAATGCCCTGAACTATGGATTCCTTTCCGTAAAAGCCGGTGTACAGGAAAATGCAGTATGCGCAGGTTCTGAAAGAATGTCTTCGTGGATGACTGCTGACAAGTTCAACCATGAAGCTGAAAATTTAAAATTACTGGAGGAAAGACCTATTATTGCTTTCAAAAGAGAATTCCTGAGATGGATGCTTTCTGATGGAGCAGGAGCTTTCTTATTAGAAAATAAACCGAGAGAAAACAGCACTTCTTTAAAAGTAGAATTCATTGATTTCTATTCTTATGCACACGAAATTGAAGCATGTATGTATGCCGGATGCGACAAGCTGGAAGACGGAAGCCTGAAATCATGGGCAGACTACCCTTCTGATGAATGGCTGAAGCAATCTATTTTTGCCATTAAACAGGATACTAAAATCCTTGATAAATACATTCTGGTAAAAGGAGCTGAAAGTTTAAGATCATCTTTCGATAAACATAATCTGGACCCGGAAAAAATTGACCACGTACTGGCTCATATTTCTTCCGGATACTTTAAAGACGGACTGAAAGAAGAGTTTGCTAAAAAAGGAATGGATTTCCCTGCAGAGAAATGGTTCTATAACCTTTCTGAGGTTGGAAACATCGGCGCAGGATCTATATTTATTGCCCTTGAAGAGCTGATGAATTCAGGAAAACTAAAAAAAGGAGAAAAAGTACTTCTTTGTGTGCCTGAAAGCGGAAGATTCGCTTATTCTTGTGCTTTATTAACCGTTTGCTAATGGAGAACAAACTGCCGACATCCGATAAAGATTTTGTAGAAAGCCTGATCCCGCAAAGGTTTCCTTTTGTAATGGTTCATGAATTGTCAGAATATTCTGAAAGCCACCTTTTATCCGGTTTTGAGATAAAGGAAGACAACCTTTTTATCCAGGACGGACTATTCCAGGCTTCGGGACTGATTGAGCATCAGGCGCAGAGCGTTGCCCTTCATACCGGATATAAATATTATCTGCTGGGAAAAGATGCTCCCACCGGATATATCGGAGCCATCAAATCTTTTGAAGCTGAAATACTGCCTAAAGTAGGGGATCATCTGAAATCTGAGGTAACCATCCTTAACGAAGTAATGGGAGTAACCCTGGTAAATATCGTTACGAAACTGAACGGTGAAGTGATTGCAAAATCTCAAATGAAAACCGCTGTAAAATAAACTGAAAATGGAAATAAAGGAAGAAAATATCATCAATATACACAACTTTTTACCACATCGTGAACCGATGCTGATGGCAGATTATATCCTTGAACTGACCAAAGAAAAAGTGGTGACTTCCTTTGAAATAAAAGAAGATAATATATTTGTTCACAACAATGAGTTTGCAGAAGCCGGCTTAATCGAAAATATGGCCCAAACCTGCTCATCTATTCTTGGACAAAGCTTCTTTGAAAATCCTGAAGCCGATACAAAAGTAATCGGGTTCATTACCAATATCAAGAAGATTGAGATATTCGCCCTTCCGAAAGTAAATGATAAAATCATTTCCAAAGCTTCGCTTATTTCACAGTTTGAGAACATCTGCCATATTTTCTGTGAAACTTTTACTCATGATGAATTATTGATCAGAGCAGAAATCAACCTGTTTATTCAGGAGGTAAAATCGTAAAATTCAATTGAATATAGATATAGAAAAGCTGTACAAAACGTACAGTTTTTTTTGTTCTAAATATTAATCTTAAATGGATTTGTGAAAATTCGTGCAACTCATTTGTCCCATTGTGTTTAAAATATATGTTTTGGCTAAAGCCAGTTGAATTTTTTCATTTTTTGCAAGTGGGCTAAAGCCCACTCCTATTGAATTGATTACAAAAGCTTTACAATAAAAATATACATTTTTTCTTCATTTCCTCTCTTATAATATTTTCGAAAGACAACTGATAAACAACAAATTACACTTACAAAACCTCATCATAAGATAAATTATTTCACGTGAAACATTGGAGAAATCCGTGAAACTCTGATGGTCAGGGAGAAACACAAAAAAACATGCTGTTTAGAATCTAAACAGCATGTTTCTTAATTGAAGTTTACTTAATTTCTTTTTTAGATAATAACTTCATAATCGTTGCCTCCGCAAATCTGCTCAGCAGCAGTTGCAATATCCGTGTTCACTCCTACATTACGTATTTGTCCATTAGTTCCGTTAGCACACGAAATATAAGCAGTTAAACCTCCTTTTACTTTTTTTAATTGATTTTTTGTAAGCTGTCTTAAGTTTTTCATGGTTTTTGTTTTATTAGTTTTTTAATCATTTACACAAACAAATATAAATAAATTAACCAAAAACCCAACACAATACGATTAATCACCAGCCTTTTTAACAAAATTTATAATTTAACATAATGCAATTTAATCAGGTCCTGCTTCAGTATATCATAATATTCAGTAATGTTATAATAGTGGATTTTTGTAATTACGATAACGATATAATGTATTTTCACTATTTTAGCCACCTGATTAAAAAGAATCAAAAAACAGGTGATTATTTCCCATCTGTAATCTAAAAAAATGAACATTATTTAGATGAAAAAACAAGATCTGCCTCAAGACGAAAGTAACCTGAAATCCGCCAACATGACTGAAGTTCTGTATGTGACGGATGAGAACGACAACTACACGACAGCAAACAGTACGGGCTGGGATGCCAAAAAAGCTGCTCTGGATGAATCGATGGAACTTATTTATGAAAGAATTGAGGAAGCAAAACAAAGCGTTGCCAATAATACAGCAAGCCCCATTGTTTATTTTATGGAACTGAACAAAATGGATATTGGCGTTCTTGCTTCATATGTAGGAATGTGGCAATGGAGGGTAAAAAGACATTTTAAACCAAAAGTATTTAAAACACTAAGCGAAAATGCACTGAAAAAATATGCCGATGCTTTCGGTATTTCGGTGGATGAATTAAAGAACTTCAACGGGAAATAAATGAGATAAGGCTCAAATAAAGCCTGTTCCATTTGACCCCATGAAAAGATACAATCAGCAAATGAAATTAAACTTTGAACACCATCAGACTGCGCATTGCGAAAACGGTGTTGCTTCTAATCTACTGCTTAATAAAGGCCTGAAACTAAGCGAGCCTATGATCTTCGGGATTGGTTCAGGACTGTTTTTTGTCTACCTTCCTTTTTTAAAGGTGAATTTTGCTCCGGGCTTCAGCTATCGTCCGATGCCGGGTGCAATTTTCAGTAAAGCAGCTAAAAGATTAGGAATTAAAATCAAAAGAGAAAAATTCTCAAATCCTAAAGATGCCCAAAAAGCTCTTGAAAGAAATCTGGAACAAAATATTCCTACAGGACTTCAGGTGGGCGTTTTCAACCTTACTTATTTTCCTGAAGAATACAAATTTCACTTCAATGCCCATAACCTCGTGGTATACGGAAAAGAAGACGGAAAATTTCTGATCAGCGACCCGGTGATGGATTATACAACATTCCTTTCCGAAGCCGAACTGGAGAAAGTAAGATATGCAAAAGGAGCACTTCCTCCGAAAGGGCATATGTACTACCCTGTTTATGTCCCTGAAAATGTGAATCTTGAAGAAGCCATCAAAAAAGGGATCAAAGATACCTGCAAAAATATGCTCGCACCCGTACCGCTTATTGGGGTAAAAGCCATGAGATGGGTAGCGAAAAGCATCCCCAAATGGGCTGAGAAGAAAGGAACAAAAGTGACCAATCATTATTTGGGGCAATTGATCAGAATGCAGGAAGAAATTGGAACCGGAGGCGGAGGATTCAGGTTTATTTACGGAGCGTTTCTTCAGGAAGCGGCGGTCATTCTTAAAAATGAAGAGCTTAAGGAATTATCAAAAGAAATAACTTCTATTGGTGATCTTTGGAGAGATTTTGCTGTTGATATTGCCCGAGTTTATAAAAACAGAAACTCTAAAAGCAATATCTACAACGAACTTTCAAAAACGATGCTGCACATTGCTGATCTGGAAGAAGCTTTTTATAAAAAACTGAGAAAAGCGATCTGATATGGCGGAAAATATGATTGAGATTAAAAACCTGTACAAAAAATACAAAAATTCTGATGAGTTTTCTGTAAATGATATCTCTTTGAGCATCAGCAAAAATGAAATCTACGGAATTCTCGGACCCAACGGAGCCGGAAAAACAACATTGATTTCGATGCTTTCAGGATTGATAAAACCTACTTCAGGACAGTTTACCATTAATGGCTTATCTCCTCAGAATGATGGTTTCAAAATAAGACAGATTATCGGTATCGTTCCGCAGGAATACGCTTTATATCCAACGCTTACAGCCAAAGAAAATCTGATGTTTTTTGGAAGTTTGTATGGCTTAAAGCATAACCCGCTTAAAAAAGCCATTGATGAATCACTGGAAATCATGGGACTTTCAAAATTTGCCAACAAACAGGTGGGACAATTCTCAGGAGGAATGAAACGCCGCTGCAACCTCATCGCAGGAACACTTCATAACCCTAAAGTTCTCTTTCTGGACGAGCCAACCGTTGGTGTGGATGTTCAGTCTAAAAAAGCAATTATCGACTATCTTCTGGATTTAAACAAACAGGGAACCTGTATTATTTATACTTCCCATCACCTTTCAGAAGCAGAAGAGTTTTGTACTAAAATTGCCATCATCGATCATGGAAAAATTCATGCTGTAGGAACTCCTGAAGAACTTGTTTCACAGATTTCCCATGCAGAAAACCTTGAGGATGTTTTCATTTCATTAACCGGAAAAGAATTAAGAGATGTTGTTGTATAAACTGTGGAGAAGCTTTATTAAAGAAATCCAGCTGCTGAAAAGAGATATCGGAGGAATCGTCATCATCTTTGTGATGCCTTTGCTTTTGATTGTCACCATTACCCTTATTCAGGATTCTACCTTTAAAAACCTTGAAGGGTCAAAGATTCCTATTATTTTTATTGATCAGGACAAATCTGAAGTTTCAAAAAACATAAAAGCGGAACTGGAAAACAGCAAAACATTTCAGCTTCTGACCAATTTTAATGAAAAATCAGCTCAGGATGCTGTCTTTTCCGGAGATTATCAGATGGCGATTGTCATTCCTGAAAATTTAACGAAAGATTTAAATTCCAATATTGATTCTAAAGTTCAGACCATTGTAAGTTCATTCGGGCTGGAAGGAGATTCTGCAAAGGTAAAAACAGCAGCTCCTAAGGCGAAAGAAATTCATTTGTACTTTGATCCTGCAACTAATGCCGGCTTCAAAAATTCAGTGATGAATTCTGTCAACAAAATGGTTTTTGAGATTGAAAATAAAAAGATTTACAAAGCATTCCAGGATCAGCTGGGAACAACGGAGAATCTTGACGAAAATAAAAACCTGATCAGCTTTAAAGAAATCACTCCCAGGAAAGGAGAAATGGATGTAATGCCGAATTCTGTTCAGCACAACGTTCCTGCATGGACACTTTTTGCCATCTTCTTTATTGTAGTCCCTTTATCCATCAATCTGGTAAAAGAAAAAAGCCAGGGCACAAGTGTAAGAGCAAGAATAAGTCCTACTCCTTATTTTGTCCATATTTTAGGAAAAACATTTACCTATCTTATCATCTGTCTTATTCAGTTTTTACTGATGGTTGCCGTAGGAATTTACCTTTTCCCTTATATGGATCTTCCGGCTTTTGATGTATCCGGAAAAATGCTCCAGCTTGTTACAGTAACGCTTTTTGCAGGACTGGCAGCAATTGGATTTGGTGTTTTATTAGGAACGATTGCCGATACACAGGAGCAGTCTGCCCCATTTGGTGCTACTTCCGTAGTGGTTCTGGCAGCCATTGGCGGAATCTGGGTTCCTGTATTTTTAATGCCGGAATTCATGCAGACCGTAGCGAAATTCTCTCCTATGAACTGGGGACTGAATGCTTATTATGATATTATTTTAAGGAACAGCGGAATTGCTGGGATTGCCAAAGAACTGATTTTCCTTTTCCTGTTCTATATTGCCACCGTCGCTATTTCCCTTTTTTACGAAAAAAAACAAAATGCAGTCTAAAGAAAATATATTAACCTGTACTGAAGAAGTCAGAGTACGGTTCAATGAGACAGATCCGCTGGGAATTGTCTGGCATGGGCATTATATCGTGTATTTTGAAGACGGAAGAGAAGCTTTCGGTCGTCTGCACGGTCTTACCTATCTTGACATTCAGGATGCAGGATTTGTAACACCGATCGTAAAAAGTACTTGTGAGCATTTTCTTCCTTTAAAGTATGGAGAAACATTCAGAATTGTGACCACTTTTATCAATTCTGTATCTGCCAAACTTATTTACAGATATGAGCTTTTCAATCAGGAAGATCAACTGGTATGCAGTGGAGAAACCATTCAGGTATTTCTTGATAGTAACGGAAGCTTATGCCTGTACAATCCGGAGTTTTTTCAAAACTGGAAAGATAAAATGGGATTATCATGAAAAAGGAAATTTATATCACAGACTACAATTGTGTGACTCCGTTGGGCTTAAATGTTGATTCCAACTGGAATGCTCTTTCAGAAGGAAAATCGGGAGTTGCCTTACATAAAATCATAGACAATCAGGAGGCTTTTTATGCTTCTGTGATTGATTCTGAAAAACTGAATGAAGAATTCAACAGATTCTTCACTCAGAATACAATCAATTTCACAAGACTGGAGAAGATGCTTCTTTTAAGCTTACAGCCTCTTGTGGGAAAACATACTATATCAGAAGATACTGCATTTATTCTTTCCACCACAAAAGGAAATATCAGCCTGTTAAAAAACCAGTCCGAGCTACCAGAAGGCGTTTATTTATCAAAACTCGCACAAAAAATAGCCGACTTCTTTGGATTCAAAACAAAACCTATTGTTATTTCCAATGCCTGTGTTTCAGGAGTAATGGCTATTGCTGTTGCTAAGAATATGATTCAGGCAGGAAGATATAAAGATGCCTTTGTAGTGGCAGGTGATGAACTTTCTGAATTTGTTATTTCAGGATTCAATTCATTTCAGGCAATAGGATCAGGGCCTTGCCAACCTTATGATAAAAACAGAGACGGAATTAATATCGGTGAAGCAGCTGCCGCAGTTTATGTAACTGGTTGTCATTCTGACGAAGAAAGAATCACACAAAACGAAAAACCCAGGTTTAAAGTCCTTGGAGATTCTGCAGTCAATGATGCCAATCACATTTCCGGACCATCAAGAACAGGTGACGGATTGTATACCAGTATCAAAAATGCCATGACTGAAGCGAAGGTTTCTTCAGAACAGATTGATTTTATTTCTGCCCACGGAACAGCCACTTTATATAATGACGAAATGGAAGCCATTGCCTTCAACAGAATGAATCTCCAGAATATTCCGCTCAACAGTATGAAAGGATATTACGGACACTGCCTGGGTGCTTCCGGACTTCTGGAAAGTATTATTTCTATGGAAAGTGCTCTTCACAACACGTTGCTTCCTTCAATGAATTTTGAAGAAATGGGAGTAATCCAGCCTTTAAATATCATCAAAGAAAGCCAGACTGCAGAGATTAAATATATTCTAAAGACCGCTTCTGGGTTTGGTGGATGTAATTCAGCTATTGTACTGGAAAAATGTTAAACTGAACGTAATGAAGAAACTCAACAGCTGTACCATAGAACATTCAAAAATAACCGTTGACGGAAATCTTATTTTTGAAAGCCCAAGCGAAACCTTTCAGGAATTTGCCAAAGAAGCGTATAAAAGTTTGGATCTCAGCTATCCTAAATTTCATAAAATGGATAATCTGAGCAAGCTTGCTTTTCTTTCCGCTGAAACTATTTTGAAAGACGATGATCACAGCAGAACGGCCATCGTTTTTGCCAACAGGTCATCCAGTCTGGATACGGATTTCAAATATCAGGAAAGTATCAACGATCAGGATAACTTCTATCCGAGTCCTGCCGTTTTTGTCTACACTTTGCCCAATATCTGCGTAGGCGAAATCAGTATTAAACACAAAATGCAGACTGAAAATGCTTTTTTCGTTTTGGACGAATTTGATGAAAATTTTTTAAACGATTATTCTGAACAGATTCTGCACTCCGGAAAAGCTGACAAAGTATTGTGCGGCTGGGTGGAATTGTATCAGGAAAATTACAAAGCTTTTGTATATTTGCTCACATTATAATTTAACAATGTACCAATGCTAAAGGCAATAACAACCATTGGTAAACTGGTACATTGATATATTGTTACATTAAAATACTATTTATGGAAAACTTAAAAACAGAATTGAAGCACAAAATTATTGAAGTTCTTAACCTTGAAGATGTATCTGTAGAAGAAATCAAAGATACAGATCCGTTATTCGGAGGAGGTTTAGGATTAGATTCTATTGATGCTTTGGAATTGATCGTTCTTCTTGATAAAGACTACGGAATAAAATTAGCCGATCCTAAAAAAGGAAAAGAGATTTTCCAGTCTATCGATACGATGGCGAAATTCATCGAGGATAACAGAACGAAATAAATTACTATAACAATCTAACAGTATATCAATGTAGCAATTATTGATCAATTGTTAGATTGCTGAACTGTTACATTATTTAATGTCATGAGTCAAAAAATTGCCATAACAGGAATGGGCATCATTTCCTCCATCGGAAACAATGTGGAGGAAAATTTTATTTCATTACAATCCGGAAAACACGGAATTTCAGATATTGAAATGGTTGAGACCCGCCACGCCGGAAGCATTAAAACGGGTGAAATAAAATTATCCAATGAAGACCTTGTACAGCAGCTTCAGCTTGATGAAGACAACAATATAACAAGAACGTCTTTATTAGGAATGGTTGCTGCAAAAGAAGCTGTAGAAAGTGCCGGAATATCAGATATTAATAGCTGCAGAACAGGGCTGATCTCCTCTACCAGTGTAGCCGGGATGGATATCACCGAAAAATATTTCTACTCTTACGAAGACTTTCCCGAAAAGCAAAAATATATTGACGCACACGATGCCGGAAATTCTTCATTGGCGATTGCCGGTTATCTGGGATTAAAAGGAATGGTTTCTACCATCAGTACAGCCTGTTCATCAGCTGCCAATGCCATTATGATGGGCGCTAAACTGATTAAAAACGGAGTTTTGGACCGCGTTATTGTGGGAGGAACAGATTCTCTTTCAAAATTTACTTTGAACGGATTCAACACCCTGATGATCCTTACCGATTCTTACAACACTCCTTTTGACCACAACAGAAAAGGGCTGAATCTTGGGGAAGCTGCGGCTTTCTTAGTGCTTGAGTCTGAAGAAATGGTAAAAAAAGAAAATAAAAAAGTTCTGGCCTATCTTTCCGGCTATGGAAATGCCAATGATGCCCACCATCAGACAGCCTCTTCAGAAAACGGACAGGGTGCATTTTTAGCCATGCAGCAAGCCCTTAAAATCTCAGGATTGGAAAAAGAAAATATAGATTATATCAACGTTCACGGAACGGCAACGCCCAACAATGATTTATCAGAAGGAATTGCCATGATCAGAATCTTCGGGGAAAACCAGGTTCCTGAATTCAGTTCTACCAAAGCATTTACAGGCCACACGCTGGCCGCTGCGGCAGGAATTGAAGCTGTATTTTCAATTTTAGCCATGCAAAACAGCGTGATCTTCCCGAACCTGAATTTCAAAACAAAAATGGAAGAGTTTGACCTTACTCCTGTTACCGAACTGAAAGAAAAAAACATTCATCATGTTCTTTCCAATTCATTTGGATTCGGAGGAAACTGTTCTACCTTAATTTTCTCAAAATCATGAGTGCAGTATACATCAACAGTGCGTCCTGTATCTCGGTTCAGGACACTTTAAATGAAAATATTCTTCAGAACCTTCATCCTGAAAATTCTTCAAACATCCTTAAGGCCATAGAACCCATTTACAAAGAGTTCATTCCGCCTGCGATGATCAGGAGAATGTCTAAAACGGTAAAAATGAGTTCTGTAGCATCGCATTACGCTCTGAAGGAAGCAGGGATTGAACAGCCGGATGCCATTATCGTAGGAACCGGAATGGGCTGCTCGCAGGATTCTGAAAAATTCCTGAAAAACGTAATTGACAACCATGAAGAATTCCTTACGCCTACCTTTTTTATCCAGTCTACCCATAACACGGTAGCAGGACAGATTGCCCTGGGATTACAGTGTCATGCGTATAACTTCACGTACGTAAATACATCTTCTTCCCTTGAGTTTTCATTACTGGATGCTCAGCTTCAGATCAATGACGGAGAAGCAGAAAATGTTCTGGCAGGTTCTACAGATGAACAGACGAACAGAATAATGGAGCTTTACCGTCTGAATAATACCATCAAAAAAGAAACTGATCTTCCTGCAGATTATTTAAACTCTACGACTAATGGAGTGATCTGGGGTGAAGGTGCCAGCTTTTTTATTATAGGAAAAGAAAAGACCGAAAGTTCCTACGCCAAGCTTAAGAATATCCAAATTAATAATAAGGTTGAATTGAATGAAGTACAGGATTTTATCCAGAATTTCTTAGTTCAGAACAATCTTTCCAACGCAGAGATTGATGCTGTAATCTTAGGGTTCAGCGGAGATGCAGATTCAGATATCTACTATACAAAAGCAATGGATATCTTTCCGGATTCCGCACAGCTGTATTATAAACATCTGAGTGGAGAATTCAATACGGCAAGTGGGTTTTCTACCTTTATAGCCTGTCATATGCTTAAGGAACAGCAGATCCCTGAAATCATGATGATCAATTCTCAGAAAAAAGAAAATCTGAATAATGTTCTTCTTTACAATCATCTGGGTGGAAATGATCACAGCCTGGTTCTGCTGGAAAGGGTTTAATTCTATAATTAAAAAAATTGCAGTTATTTCAACAGCCAGTTTATGAATAATTTAATATTAGCGTTAAAAGCCCATAAATCAAATGTTGATGTACACAGACATTCTGCCTATCAGATTGTATATACTTCGGACAATCCTTTTCATACCATATCTGGAAATAAATACTGTGAGAATATCTTTGGCTTTATCATAAGACCTCAGGTTTCTCATTCCTGTATTTGTACAAATAGTAATTTGATTGTAATGAATGTAGAAGCATACTCCATTGCAGGAAAAAATATATCTGAAAAATTAGGAAGCAAAAACACTGAAATATTTCTCACCAGGGAAAGTTTTATGAATTTTTTCGGGATCACAGGAAGCGAAATCAACATCCGGGATCTCATCAGATCAATGAATGCTGATGAAAATTTCCAGATCACAGACGATAGAGTAAACAGTGCCATTGCTATCATTAATAATGAATACAGGTCTACCAGATTAACTCTTGATCAAATATCGAAGACCGTCTCACTCTCTTCATCCCGTCTTGCTTTTTTGTTTAAGCAGCAGACCGGAAGCAGTATTATGAAGTTTTTACTATGGACCAGAATCAGGAGGGCTATCTTTCTTATTCTTTCCCAAAAAGATATTTCATTAACCTCAATTGCCCACGAGTGCGGATTTTACGATTCTTCTCAAATGAATAAATACATGTATCAGATGTTTGGCATATCTCCCTTAAAGCTTAGAAAGAAAAGTGATCTGATACAATTTTTAGAATAAATCTTCAATTAAATTTGCTTAAGTTTAATTATTAAATAAATTACACAATGAGCATCAATAATCAATTAATTGAAGAAAACAGAGCTTTATATGACAGTGTCGGTACTATTTACCCTCCAGAACAAAGTATTGCCATTTCGGAAGAAATAATAAACGGAATCAAATGCTATTGGTTTCAGCCTGAAAACCCTCATCCCAACGAGCTTATCATTTATATACATGGAGGCGGCTATGCCGTAGGCTCCATCCGGTCTCATAAAGCAATGGTTTCGCATTTTGCTAAAGAACTCAACCGGTCAGTTCTTTTCATAGAGTATTCTCTGGCTCCTGAAAAACCCTTCCCGAATGGGTTAAATGATGTATTGAATATTTATGAATGGGCATTTCACCAATATCCTGATCATCATTTTTATTTATTCGGAGACAGTGCAGGAGGTGGCTTAATTATAAAATCAGTGTATGAAATCAGCCGCAGAGAAATAAAATCTCCAAAAGCAGTTGCCCTTATTTCACCGTGGTATAATCTTGAAACCAATAATCCATCCTCAGAAAACCGTCAGCATTTGGATCAGATTTTAAATAAAGAGATGGTAAAAAACTTCGCCTACGCCTATTCAGGTAATGATTTGGGACCAGCGGACCCCAGTAAAGTCCATTTTGAGAGCTTTCCTCCTGTATTTATAGCGGTAGGAACTCACGAAATTTTGTTTGATGACTCCATTCAATTTTTTGAAATGGTATATAAGATCCAGCCAAAATCCCAGCTTAAAATTTATGGAGCAGAAGGACATGTCCTAACGCAGATGAATATTTTCAGCCACTCATCTCAGGATCTGATGATGAATATTAATAACTTTTTTAATAGTACAGAAAATGAATAACATATTGGTTTTAATTACCCTCTCTGATGAGGGAATTCAACAGATAAAAGCAAACCCTGAGCTTCCGAAAAAAGAAATGGAATTTATCCACACCTGGAAGAAAGAAGGAGTTTTGGAAAATTTCTTTATCTCCGTTTCAAAAAAAGATGCAGTTCTTATTTTCAGAAATATTGATGAGCTGGACGCAAAAGAACGTATAGCAATATTGCCTTACTATCCTTTCATGCAAAAAACAGAGTATCACATTCTGGATAAGCAATTTTAAAGATTTGATCATTTAGGATTCTATTGAACTTTTAGCTACATTTGAATCCTCATATTCAAAGAAAATAAGGTGAAGCATTATCCGTTTATTCTGTTTTATATTTTCTGTAACGTTTTTATTTATGCGTTCCACGGAAGTTTCTGGGTATACCTGTTTTGTTTTTTTGCTTTTTCTGCGGTAGTAATATGGGGCTCATTTGATATTGAACTGGGATATTTCGTCAACAGCATCACTCATAAGCGAACCAAAATTAAAGAAGCAGCGCTTACTTTTGATGACGGCCCTACTGAATTTACTCCAAAGTTTTTAGATCTGCTTAAAGAACATCAGGTAAAAGCCACCTTTTTCTGTATCGGAAAACAGATTGAAAAATATCCTGAAACTTTTCAGAGGATCATTGCAGAAGGTCATACGATTGGTAACCATACATTATCGCATTCCAATTCCACAGGTTTCTTATCAACCTCAAAAATGATTGAGGAAATTGAAAGATGTGATGAAATCATGAAGAATGTGGGGAATATCAAGACCAGTCTCTACAGGCCACCTTTCGGAGTAACGAATCCTAATATTGCAAAAGCAATCAAAAAAACAAATAAAATAAGTATCGGATGGAATGTCCGCTCTCTGGATACCATTACTGATGATGAAAAGAAAATATACAGCAGAGTGACCAAAGGCCTGAAAAAAGGGAGTATTATCCTCCTTCACGACACTTCGGAAAAGACTTATCGTGTGCTGACCGATTTATTAGTATTTTTGAAGGATAAAAAATATTCAACCTTTACTGTTGACACAGTGATAAATTCAAATAAAAATGATTAAAAATATTGCTTTCGGAGCATTCTTACTGTTTTCCGGTTTCTTTTTTGCCCAAAACACGGCCATGTCAGGAGCTGAAGCTAAAGCATTTATATCGAAGGTATCTTCTGAGACGAAAGAGATTAAAACTTTGCAGAGTGATTTTACCCAGACCAAAAAAATGGATTTCCTGGATAAAAATATTGTTACTTATGGGAAAATGTCTTTGCAGACCCCCAATATGCTGAGCTGGAAATATACTAAGCCTTATCAGTACAGCATTGTTTTTAAAAGCAATAAAATTTTCATCAATGATCAGGGGAAAAAATCGTCTGTAGATGCGAAGAGTAAAACATTTGAAAAAATCAATAAACTGATTGTAGGAAGCTCAAACGGAACAATGTTCAATGATCCGGAGTTCACTGTAACGTATTTTAAGAACGGGAATTACAACATAGCGAAGTTTATTCCTAAAACATCCCAGCTGTTGAAATATATCAAACAGATTGAGCTGTATTTCCCAAAGAACCAGTCGACCGTTTCACAGGTGAATATGACTGAGGCTTCCGGAGATACTACGAATATTGTTTTCAAAAATACAAAGATCAATGCTTCCATTCCTGCGTCAGAGTTTTCTTTATAGCCTGATTCTGATCCTGGCTCTTTCCTGTAAAACTTATAAGCTTACTGATGTAAAGCCTGCCTCAACCTCTGAAAAAACGGTTGAAAATTTATACTTTTCTTCCGGTGAAGATTATGTCTACAAATGCCAGATGGATATCTATAAAAACCATGTGAGCGGAATTCTGATTATCAAAAAACTGAATGAAACAACGCACCGTGTCGCTTTAACTTCAGATTTTGGGAACAAACTGATTGATTTTGAAGTTTCTGAGAACGATTTCAAACTGAATTATGTACTTCCTGATCTGGATAAAAAAATAGTCATCAATTTCCTGAAAAACGATTTCCGTCAGCTTCTGAAAAGAAGATATCCGGTCAATGAAAGTTTTGAAAATGAGAATGCTAGAATCTACCTTTCAAAAATTGGCAATAAGAGCTATTATCTTTTCTTCAGCAAAGAAAATGGCTTACTGAAAGAGATTGTTTACACGAAAAATAACAAAGAGAAAATCGATTTTACTTTTGATGCAAAAAAACCTATCTTCGCAGACAGCTTGAACCTGCAGCATAAGGATTTTAAGATCAACATAAAACTATTTCAAATAACCGAAACGGAATAATTTCTGCTCTCAAATCTATGGATATACCTGTTTTTTTTGAAAAGAAATTGATTATACTTTAATCTTAAAAAAATAAGATCATGCAAACCATTCTTACAGACTTTTATACTTTAACATCATACGATAAGGCAGAAGACGGAAAGTTTACTGCTCATATTCATCTTAATAAAGACCACGATATTTTCAAAGGACATTTCCCTGGAAATCCCGTAACTCCCGGTGTTTGTATGATGCAGATCATTAAGGAACTCACTGAAGAATTTACAGGTTCGAAATTATTCCTGAAAACAGCTTCCAATGTAAAATTCATGGCGATTATCAATCCTTTTGAAACACCTGATCTGGTTCTTCAGCTTGATATTACTGAAAATGAAGAAGATGTTAAAGTAAAAAACACCACTTCTTTTGGCGAGACTATTGCATTGAAAATGTCTGTAAGCTATAAAAAATAAGCATCATGAAACTAATCTTTTCATTCATAGCAGCATTTGTTTTTTTCTTTCAATCTGATCTTGAAACGCTGAGAAACAGCTATGCAAAAGCGAACGAATCCAGTAGCAATACTGCCAGCTTTATTGAAACTGCGGAAAAACAATCCGGTTCTGACGCTGTAACGGTTGGGTATAAAGCAGCGGCGAAGATTATGGAAGCCAAAATTGCCAAAAGCAACAGAAAATCTCTGGTAAAAACGGGAGCTACAAGCCTTGAAAGCGTTATCAAAAGTAATCCTAATAATGCAGAACTTCGCCTGATCAGAATGAGCGTTCAGGAAAATATTCCAAAGATTGTAGGATACCGTGGAAGTCTGAAGGATGATAAAGCTTTCCTGTTGAACAATTACAGCAAACAGAATACAGCATTAAAAGGCTATATCAAAAGGTTTGCAATGCAATCTAAAACCATGACAGAGACGGAAAGAGCCACTTTAAAATAAAAAAATGTTCCTTGCTGAAGTACAAAATGCTATTTCTGAAAAGAAAATATGCGTTTTAATACCTACCTACAATAATGAAAAAACTCTGAAAAGGGTGATTGACGGTGTTCTCGAGTACACCGAAAGTATTATTGTGGTTAATGATGGTTCTACAGATTCCACCCCTCAGATTCTTGCTCAATATCCTCAGATTACTATCATTTCCCTGCCGGAGAACAAAGGGAAAGGAAATGGTCTTAAAACAGGTTTCAGGGCAGCAAAGAATTCAGGATATGATTACGCTATCACGATTGATTCGGATGGACAGCATTATCCGGATGATATTCCGGTATTTGTAGAGGCTCTTCTTCAGGAAAAAGAGGACGTTCTTCTGATTGGAAACAGAAATATGTCTCAGGATGGTATTCCTAAGAAAAGCAGTTTCGGAAACCGTTTTTCCAATTTCTGGTTCTGGTTCGAAACCGGCATCAGACTGGAAGATACACAGTCCGGCTACAGGCTCTATCCTTTGCATACAATTCCCAAGAAATATTTCACGCCTAAGTTTGAATTTGAAATTGAAATCATTGTAAGAACTGCGTGGAGGCATGTTCCCGTAAAAAATGTTCCTATTAAAGTGTTATACGATCCGAAGGAACGGGTTTCACATTTCAGACCTTTCAAAGATTTTACAAGGATCAGTATTCTGAATACAATTCTCGTGACGATTACCTTACTTTATATTATTCCGAGAAACTTTGTGAATAATTTCAAAAAAAAAAGCTTTAAAAGATTCATTCAGGAAGATGTCTTAGAAAGTGACGGTAGTAACCGTACAAAAGCATTTTCCATAGCTTTGGGAGTATTTATAGGGTTATCTCCTTTCTGGGGATTTCAGACCCTTCTGGTTATCAGTTTGTCTGTACTTTTCAAACTTAATAAAGTACTAGCCTTTGTAGCATCCAATGTAAGTCTTCCGCCTTTTATTCCCTTTATCATTGCGGCTTCTCTTTTTCTGGGAGCACCGTTTGTAAGTGGTGACAGTGATATTTTAAGTCAGGATTTGAATTTTGAACTGATTAAGAACAATCTTCTGCAATATGTTATCGGGAGTTTTATTTTAAGTATTACACTTTCTGCTATTGCAGGGATAGCCTCTTTTTTGTTCCTTAATAAAGTAAGCCCGGAAAATAATTGAAAAAGCCCGGAATAATTTTCCAGGCTTATGAGAGCAATAATCTCATTGCATTTATTTCAGAATAAAATCTGCAAGGTCTTTTAAAAACTGTTCATCCACCTTCCCTTTTGTTTCATAAACCTTTGGAGATGGTTTTCCGGTTCCGGCAATAAACAAGTGGCTTAATGCAGGATAGAATTTAAACTCCGCTGTTTTATCATTTTTCAATGTTTCTTTCCAAAGGTTGAAGTCTTTCTCTGTCACCTGATAATCTCTTCCCCCTTGTGCAAAAAGCATGGGAGCTTTTACTTTTTTAATCTCATTAAGCTGATTGTAATCCTTTATATATTTCCAATAAGCAGCAGATTGTCCCAAAGGAAGTTCTGATGATGGTGAACTTATATTAAATTTAGATGAATTTAAAAAGGCTACCTTAGTTTTTACTTCCTGCACCGCATCAGCAGGTACCAGAGCTGGATCTATAGCATGAAGATACTCATACTGTTCTACTAATAAATCCTGTAATGGTCTTGCATTTCCAGCCATAAAAACATATTTTGAAACCTGCGCTTTTTCTGCAATTTTTGGCATCATATACGCTCCCTGGCTATGTCCCAGAATAATAATCTGGTAGTCTTTATAATCAGCATTATTTTTAAAATAAAGAGCTGCATTTACCGCATCATTGATGGTTTCATCTTCTACGGTAGATTTTTCATTAAATGTCTCAGGATAGGAATAGGTTCTTTTATCATATCGGTAGGAAGCAATTCCGTTGGCTAAAAGATATTCTGCAATGTCTTTAAACGGTTTGTTTTCTCCAATGGTTTCGTCTCTGTCATGCGCTCCGGAACCGTGAACGAAAATAACCAGTTTATTTTTATTGTTGGAGGGAGGAATCAACAGGGTTCCATTCAGTTCAATGCCATCACTTTTAATTTTTAGTGTGGTTTTCTCATCAGGTTTTTCAAATGATTTATGAGGAACCAGGAAGAAGCCCAGTAGTTTATTATTTTCTCCAAAAGTAAGCTGAACATCCAGTTTTGTTTTTTCAAATTCGGAATAGTAATAATAGGTGTTTCCTTCATTATTTACTTCAAGGATATTTTTCAAACCTCCAATCTGTCCTTGTAACTGTTCCGTAACAGCTTTAAGCTGATCCACCGGAATCTGTCCTGCTACGGAAGGATCGAAATAAGAATGTGCTTTTTCTATATTCTTATCCACCAATAAAGCTTTGATGAAAGTATTTCCGATCTCTTTTCTGTCCTGAGAAAATGATAACAAAGCATATGCTGTAAAGAATAAGGTTAAAAGTTTTTTCATAATCTATTATTTATAAACCACATCGTAAAATGATAGCGGTGTCATCATGATGGTAACAAATATCGCAATAATTACCAGAGCTAACTGGGTGATATGGTAGGTTTTTTCTTTTTCGTCCTCGTTGATTTCAAAAGTAAACTTTATTTTATCCGGTCTTCTGATGATCAGCCAGATAAAAATAAGAACAGCCAAATTCATCAGTACAGGAAACACCACAAATATTTTGCTTCCATCATTATCTTTCATATTTCCGTACCCGTGAATCGGGATAATGTCAGGTATAGAGCTGTAAACCGTACACAGGTATACTGAATGGCAGATGATAATGAGGAAAGGAATGCAGAAAAGCAGTTTTATATATTTGGGGATCATTTCAGTTTCTTTAAAGTTTTCTTCAGGTATTTTTCAACATTTTTTCTATCGGGGATCGTTGTAATTTCTTTCGTAAAAGCTTTCTCAAACTCCATTTTTGCGTTTGAATATTCTTTTTTGCTAAAATAATATTTTCCTGACTGATAATAGACCAGCCAAAAATCGGGATTCATAGATTCATAATAAGAAATGAAATCATCTGTCAACAATATACCTTTATTTTCCGCTGCCTCATTGATTTCTTTACCCAACATTTTAGACAGTTCATAATTTTGAAATTCTTCAGAATCGGCAAATGGATCTCTTGTGATATTCAAACCTGTTTTCGCCAGCAGACTTTGTGATAGTGGCTTACCGGAAAAAATCTCATTCAGGTCATAACAAACAAATTCTCCCAGCTGATAAGGATTGGAAGAAACCCAAACCAATTTTTTCTGAGGGGAAAATATAACAGCATGGTGAGCAAGCAGCTGATTAAGCGCTTTTTCATTTCCATAACCAATGCTTTCATCTTTTAAGCCGGATTTATTTCTTAAAATAGAAGCCATCTTTTCTGGAGTGATCTTTTTTTCTTCCTGCAAAAGCTCCTGAAGTTTTTCATAACGGTATTCTGAGTGGCTTTCTTCAATCTGTTTCTGATTTCTTTTGTCGTCTTTGTAAGTTTCAGACTGGAAATGATTGGTGCAAAGAATCTGGCTGGTATTCTGCACCTTATATACTCCGAGATTTTTAGGTGAAACTTCAATAATGACTGCATTTTTATCTGCTGCACTGCCAACAAGAATAGATTCTGAAACGAAAACTTTTCTTTTTTTAGCAATAGCAATGGCTTCATCTATATTTTTAGCATACTGCAAAATTTCTCTTGTAACAAGGGAGATAGGCGTTTTTGCAGTCAGAGGGATTTTTGATTTTCCAGCGTTAATGGTCACCGTAATTCCTTCTTTATTCATTCCGGACACTACACCAATCATTCCCGGCCAGCTTACTGACATGTAGGGAATTCCTTCTTGCGGTTGCACAAATTCCACCAGTTTATTTTTAGCAAAATCATCTCCCACATAAAAGTCGAAATTTCTTCCGATCAACAGGTCTCCATCTTCCGTATTTTCGTTCCATACAGCAAGAGAAGTACAGCCTACCATGGCCAGATCCTGCATAGCATGTCCAATATCATGAGCACCGTGCAGGTAAAGGTTTCTTAAATATTTAGGGGCAATAAAGTCATACTGATCGGATGAATATTGTGACAAGCCAAATAATTCTGCCTGATAATCTTCTCTTACATTGAGGTACATTTTTCTGTTGTACCATTTTAAAAAGCCTCTTAATAACCTTTGTCTGAATTTTGAAGGAACAAAACCTTCCACTTTTGAAAAAAAGATGTTTTCCTGCTTCTGCATTAAACTTTGTGTCAATGCTCCATTATTATATCCTAATTGTAAAGGATTTCCCTGAATGTAAAGTTCCCAGAGCTGCTGTTTATTTTTGGTAAGGTAATTCTGCCTGTAACTGAAGGTACTATCATTGATTTGATTTACTTTCGGGATCTCAAGAGCATATTGTTTTACCTCAGGAATATGCCGGACAGATTTTGATATTCCACAGGATATGAGGAAAAAACAGAGCGTAAGATAAAGAAAAGTTCTTTGAAAGGATGTATAAATGGTTTTAGTTTTTTTCACTTTAGTTTTTATTAATCATTTGGGTCAGCCGCATATCTATGGTTTCTTTTCCAATCATCTCAGCACAGGTATTAAAGGCTCCAATAGTAACACCTAAGATCCCATGCATATTCACAGATTGTCCCGTCAGAAAAAGATTGTCAATTTTGGTACGGGGAGAAACCATTGTTTTAAGAGGATTTTCCGAGCTTTTCATGTATCCGTACATATTTCCTTCAAAGTTCCCGATATAGTCTCTGTATGATAAGGGAGAAGAAGTATATATTGTTTTGATGGCATGCCTTATGTTAGGGATTTTATGTTCCAGGGCATCAAGCATTTTTTCTGTTCTTTCAAGTTTAAATCTTGCATAGGCTGTTCCTCTCTCATGCTCATCGGCAACGGTATTGAACGTATTCTCCCATTCTTTAACCTCATCAAAATCCATATAAGAAATCGCGGTAAGGCTTTCTGCAAATTCAGGATGATGCTTCGAAGGAGTAGACGAAAGCATGTAAGTCTCCGGCCACGCTTCTTTTCGGTACCGGAAGGCATTCCAGACCAGGTCTTCTGATGAATAGTGGTATCTGTTATAATTAAAATTAGGAAGATAATGAGGTTTTAAAACAATATAAATACTAAAGCACGATGAAACCGGTTTCCAGCTTAACACCCTGTTCAGAAAGGATTTCTTAAGTCTTTCCTCTCCTATCAGCTTAATAGTGGAACGAATCTCAATATTTGAAATGAACTGTTTTGCGGTGTATTCTTTTCCTGTTTTTGTTTTGACTGAGGTCAGTGTATTATTTTCATTAAAAACAAATTCTGAAACTTCTGAATGCTTGTGTACTTCAGCTCCATATTCCCGAAGTTTTCTGATTAAAAGTTTAGAGATCTGGCTTCCTCCTTTCACGCATTTGTGAGCACTTTGGATATAAGAATTTACCGTCAAAGCATGCACATAAAAGGGAACATTCTCCGAGTCTCCGGCATATAAAAAATTCGAACCCAGTAAAACAGCCTGAAGCTTTTTGTTCTGGGTAACGGATTCTATAAATCTTTTGGTATTGAGGTGCAGTATTTCCTCGTTGTAACTGTCTTTTCCCACCACATGATACCTTGGAAACTGGCTGCATACATACTGAATTTCTTCACAGTAGTTTTCAAGGTTTTCTTTTTCTTCGGGGAAATATTTGGAAAGCTGTTCAACAAAATTCTGATAGCCCTGAGCGTGAGGATATTCTATTTCATCATCCCCAAAACTGATTTTGTCATAGCCGTCTTCATCCATCAGCTGAAGTTCAAGATCATCCATGATTTCCAGATAGGAAAAAAACTGATTTAAATTCTGCCCTTTGGATAAACCTCCAAGATAATGGACTCCGGTATCAAAAATAAGTTTATCTCTTGAAAAGGTCTGCAGATTTCCTCCATATTGGTTATTTTTCTCCAGAACGCATACTTTCAGACCTTCTTTCGCCAAAATAAGAGCTGAAACAAGACCTCCCAATCCGCTGCCGATTACAAGTATGTCGTATTCTTTCTTCAAAAGAGAATGTGTTTTAAATAATTAAGAAACAGGGAATTTAAGATATTTAAAGCTTATTTCAGTAAAGTAAGCATAGAAATTTCATGGTTTCTCTTAAATCTCGGTACATCTTAATGGTTTTTAGTTTTTATTCGTTTTTTATGGGATAAAAATAGAAAAATTAATCAACATCGTCCCAAAAATCAAAATAATTAAACCATTGGAGCGGGTATTTTTTAACCATAGTTTCAAGATTCCGGACATAAGATTGTAAAAGTCCTTGTGAATCGCGGTTTTTGATATTCTGTGCCACTCTTGCATACAGATGGTAATGAAGATTATCCTCTTTCATTACATAAACATATACTACCGGAACGCCTAATCTTGAGGCAATCAAAAACGGACCAGCCGGAAATTTTGCACTTTTCCCAAGCAGTTCTGCCTCCAGAAATTTAGATCCTTCGAAATAACGGTCTCCGGTAAAGCAGATAAGCTCATTATTGGACAAAGCCTGATTGATCTCAAAAATATGAGACATATCTTCTTTTACATAGATGAACTTGATGTTACTCTTTTTTACGGCAACACTTTCCAGATATTCCTTAATGACAGTAACTTCCTGATCTGTAGTGACCAGATTGATCTGGCAGTCGAAGTCGATATCAGCAAAAAAATGTTCTGCAATCTCAAAATTACCGATATGCGCACTGATGAGCACTCCTCCTTTTTTAGCTGCTAAAAGATTTCTGAGGTTTTCAATACCATCAAATTCATAGGTATATTTTTCTCTGAGTCCGGCAGAAATAGCCGTTTTATCAATCAGAACTTTTCCGAAAGTAAAATAGCTTTTAAAGATGGAAGCTTTGGATTTCCAGTATCCGTAATTCAGTCTTTTCTGAAAGTAATAAAGAATGTATTGGTTACTTTTCTTCTGAAACAGCGAATAATAGGCGGCCACAAAATACAGCACCCCATATGAACTTCTGATCCCGATATTTCTAATACACCAGACGAATATTCTGTATCCGAGCACTGTTCCTTTAGATTTACCTTTCCACTTGTTCATAGATAGAATTTAATATAAGAGAGAACCAATGTAACAATACCTTTAAAGTGTCTGCAGGCAGATCACGGTGATATTATTACATTGGCCCATTGTATAGAATAAAGATTTACTCAATAACTAAGCGTTTTTTTCAGCAATCTTATGTTCAATCGTTGTATAGAAATCATCAAATGTTACCATTTTTTTGAAATCTGCTTCTCCTAATTTCACGCCGAAATTGGATTCAATCACGACTACCATGTCGATATAATCCAGACTGTCTAAGCCCAGTGTATTTTTAAGGTTGGCATCATTACTGATTTCGTCTCCGTCTACCTCGAATTCGTTGACAAGAAAATCATTAACAATAGCAACAATTTTTTCCCTTTCCATGTTTTTAATCAAATTTTTTAACTATTAGTGCAGAATTGGTTCCCCCAAACCCAAAAGAATTCGACAAAAATACATCAATTTTTTGATTTATTGTTTTTGCGACTAAATTTATCTTTTGTGCTTCATTATCAGGGTTTTCCAGATTGATATTGGGTGCTACAAAATCGTTCTGCATCATCAGAATGGAGTAGATAACTTCACTTGCACCTGCCATCCAGCATTCGTGTCCGGTCATAGATTTGGTAGAACTTACCGGAACTTCACTCCCGAAGATCTCATAGATGGCTTTTGCCTCGTTGGCATCACCAATTGGAGTAGAAGTTGCATGAGCATTGATATAATCGATGTCTGAAGCTTTTAATCCTGACTGTTTTAAGGCTCTGTCCATTGCCAAAGCCGGTCCGTCCACATTAGGTGTTGAAATATGGCCTCCGTTTGAAGAAAAACCATATCCGATAATTTCGGCAATGATCGGAGCACCTCTTCTTTGGGCAGATTCCAAGCTTTCAACAATCAGAGTAGCTGCACCTCCACTTGGAATCAATCCGTCTCTTTCTGCATCGAAAGGTCTGGATGCTTTTGCAGGCTCATCTTCCCTGGCTGAGAATACACCCAGTCCGTCAAAGCTCGCCATGGAATATTTGTTGGTTTCCTGAGCTCCGCCGCAGATAATCATGTCCTGGAAACCATTTTTGATCATCATATAAGCCAGCCCCAATGAGTGTGAACCGCTTGCACATGCTGCACTGATGGTAAGATTGATTCCTTTCAGCTTAAAAATCGTAGAAAGGTTCATCGTTACTGTTGAGTTCATTGATTTGAAGATCGCTCCCGATCCCATCAATGTTGTATCTTTCTTTTCCCTTGCAATATCGATAGCTTCTACCACTGCCTGGGAAACACTGTCATTTCCGTATAAGATTCCCACTTCATGCGTATCCAGGAATTCTTCGTCCAGATTCGCCTGTTTCAATGCATCAAGGGTAGCGAGATAAGCGTACTCACTTTCCTCTCCCATGCTGACACGCTGGCGTCTGTTTAAAAGATTTTTCAGATCGGGCTTCGGAACTACTCCTGTAAGGCCGGACCTGAAACCAAACTCTTTCCTGTCCTGATCTAAAACAATACCAGATTTTCCTTGATATAGGGATTCCCTGACCTCTTCTAAAGATGTCCCGATGCAGGAATAAATTCCCATTCCGGTAATTACAACCCTATTTTCCATGTTATGAATAAATTCCTCCGTTAATATTAATCACTTCTCCTGTTATGTATGAAGATTTTTTAGATGCTAAAAATGCGACAAGATCTGCTACTTCTTCCGCTTCTCCGAATCTGTTGGCCGGAATCATTGCTTTCAGTTCTTCTTCATTGAACTCCTGAGTCATATCTGTTTTGATGAAACCAGGCGCTACAGCATTTACGGTAACATTTCTCTTCGCAACTTCCTGAGCAAGAGCCTTTGTAGCTCCCACCAAAGCGCCTTTTGCCGCGGAATAATTCGTCTGGCCTGCTGTTCCTTTTACTCCCGATACGGAAACCATATTGATGATTCTTCCGTATTTGTTACGAAGCAGCTTTTGAATAAAGAAATTGGTTACATTGAAGAATCCGTCCAGACTTGTATTGATCACACTGTTCCAGTCTTCTTTCTGCATCCACATAAAAAGACCGTCTCTTGTGATTCCGGCATTATTGACGATCACTTCTACCACGGCATCTGGATTTTTCTCCTGCCATTCCGTTAAAACAGATTGTGTTTCTTCGGTATTTCCTACATCAAATTTAAGAATTTCTCCCGTTGCTCCAAGTTCTTCCACTTTAGCCAATGTTTCGTTGGCTGCGATTTCGTTTGAAGCGTAGTTGATAAGGATGTGATAGTTTTTCTCTTCAGCCAGTTTTATACAGATTGCTCTCCCGATCCCTCTGGAGCCACCTGTTACAATTGCACATTTCATGCGTTAGTGTTTATATCGTTTTAGTTTTTTAATCTTATGCTATGCCTTTCTTGGAAGACAATCCATAGCAGGCAATAGTTACATTCCTTTCAGGTATTTCTTTACTTTTTCCAGATACGGATACATGACCATATCGTCTGAGAAAGCAGGAATAATTTTTCTGATTTCATCATACAGTTCTTTTGTAGAGGATGAAACCTTATCCTGAAATCCAAGATATTCAACAGCCTGGATGATCGTAATAGCTTCAATGGCCAAAACTTCAAAGGCATTTTCAATGACTTTTCTGCAGATCACTGCAGCGTTTGTTCCCATACTAACGATATCCTGATTATCGTTATTGTTCGGAATACTGTGAACATACATAGAATTTGACAGCATCTGGCTTTCTGCCGTAGTAGAAGTTGCCGTAAACTGTACTCCCTGCATTCCGAAATTGAAACCTAATTTACCTAAATTCACAAAAGGAGGCAAAATCTCATTGATTTTCGAGTTCAAAAGATAGTTGAGCTGTCTTTCTGCAAGCATGGTCAGTTTGGTTACTACAATTTTAAGCTTGTCCATTTCCAGAGAGATATAATCGCCATGGAAGTTTCCTCCATGGTAAACATGCTGGTCTTCAACATTGATAATCGGGTTATCATTCGCTGAATTAATCTCATTCTCAAGAACTTTTTCTGTGTATTCCAACGTATCCAGTACCGGACCTAGAATCTGAGGAACACATCTTAATGAATAATATTCCTGCACTTTTTCCTTGAATACTTTTTCCTGTTCTTCAAAATGGGTATAAAGATGTTCTTCTCTTTTCCTGATCAGTTTACTGTCTGCCAGGTGAGCACGCATTCTTTCCGCTACTTTCTGCTGGCCGTAATGTTTTTTTGTCCCGTTCAATGCTGCTGACAAATGGTCATCATAAGCCTGTACAATTTCGTTGATGGCACAGGAAAGTCTGAGAGAAATATCAGTCAGCTGATTGGCTTTATAGGCATTTACGATACCGATTCCTGACATCACGGAAGTTCCGTTCATCAAAGCAAGCCCTTCACGGATCTCTACTTTTATCGGTTCTAAGCCTTCTGTTTCAAAAACCTCTTTGGTAGATTTTCTTTCCCCTTTATAAAATACTTCTCCTTCTCCAATCAGTACCAAAGCCAGATGAGCCAGCTGAACAAGATCGCCGCTTGCTCCTACCCCTCCATGCTCAAATATCAACGGAGTAATATTTCTGTTGATCAGTTCCTGAAGCAAATAAATAACCGATTGGTGTACTCCTGAATTTCCTAGTGATAGGGTATTCAGTCTTGCCAGCATACATGCCTTTACTTCTTCCGCAGGCAAAGGATTTCCAATCCCTGAAGAATGGCTTCTGATAAGGTTGTACTGAAGCTGGTGCGTATCTTCATCACTGATTTTGAACTGGGCCATCGGACCAAAACCGGTGTTCACACCATATATTACTTTATTTTTTGAAAACTCTTTTAAAAACTGAAAACTTTTATCCACTCTTGACAAAAGTGATTCATCCAGTTCTATTTTTTCATTCTCAATGATAATTTTTTGAAAGTCTTTCAGTTCTAAAAAGTTATTTATTTTCATCAATTAAAAGTAATAGTTGATAATTTTGTAAAATATTAATTATTTGTCACTAATTTTGCGGCAAAGATAAAAGTTATTATTAAAATAAAAAATCAAAGATGAGCAAAGAATTTGTTGACGTTCTTGTAATCGGAGCCGGACCTTCCGGATGCGTGTCTTCTTCGTACTTAAAGAAGAATAACGTCAACGTAAAAGTAGTTGAAAAGACAAAATTCCCAAGACTGGTAGTCGGAGAAAGCTTAATCCCAAGGGTAATGGACCACTTTGATGAGGCTGGGCTTTTCCCTGCATTAGACAAAATGGGCTTTGAAAAAAAGCTTGGGGCTCGTTTCCTTCGTGGTGAGGAAGTCTGCATTTTTGATTTCAGCAACAAATTCGGGGAAGGTTGGGACTGGACCTGGCAGATTCCAAGAGCTGATTTTGATAATACGCTTGCTCAGGAAGTCATTAACAAAGGAATTGATCTTGAATTTGAAACTGAGGTTATTGACATTCAATTTGACGGAACAGATTCTGTAACTACGGTAAAAAGCAAGGATGGAGAAACAAAAGAAATCCATGCCAAATTCGTTATCGATTCCAGCGGCTACGGAAGAGTATTACCTCGTCTTCTTGATTTGGAAAAACCTTCAAAACTTTCTCCTCACTCTGCTATTTTCTCTCATGTAAACGATATCAACAGAGCACCGGGAGAGGAAGGAACTTTAATTTCTTTTGACATCATTGAAACAGAAGTATGGCTTTGGGTAATTCCTTTTTCCAATGGAAATACCAGTTTAGGAATTGTAGGCCCTACTGAATACATTGACAAATTATCTGAAAACGGAGATCCCACAGAAGCTTTGAGAAAAGCCATTTCTCTTTCTGATTATTATGTAAAACGTTTTGGGGATGTAGAATTTATTTTTGAACCTAAACACCTGAAAGATTATTCATGCTCGGTTAAAAGTTTATTCGGTGACGGATTTGCTTTAACAGGAAATGCTTCAGAATTCCTTGATCCGGTTTTCTCTTCAGGAATGGCTTTTGCCACAGAATCCGGAATGCTGGCCGCAAAACTGGCTTTAAGACAACTAAACGGAGAAAAAATTGATTGGCAGAAAGAATACTCAGATTATATCTTATATGGTGTTGACGTTTTCACCACCTATGTAAAAGAATGGTACACCGGAAATCTTCAGGAGTTATTTTTCCATCAGCCGGAAAATCCTGATGTAAAGAAAAAGATCTGTGCGGTCTTAGCCGGATATGTCTGGAATAAGGACAATCCTTTTGTGAAAAAGCATGATACTGTCATTAAAAATCTTGCGAACCTGATCAAGCTAGAAAAACAGGAACAGCAAAATCAAGCATAAAAAACGGTCTGAATTTTTCAGACCGTTTTTTGTTTATTTTATAACTTCTTTGATTTCCTTTCCCAATTTTTTTCCGGTAACTTCATAGGCCGCAGCTATTCTTCCGTATTCCCATGCAAATTCTTTATTCATTTGCTTGCCTCCTATTTTATCTGCTTGTAATCTCATCACTACTTTCGAAGGATCATCAGTTTCCACAAACTTCATATCTGCTGTTAATTTTGCTTCCTGAGAACCTATCATTCCGCCATACCAGCCGGCATAAATCCATTTTGCATCAATAATCAGCGTGTATTTTGTCTTTGCATCCTTTTTGAAAACTACTTTTTTGGATTTCCCATTTATGCCTTTAAGGAAATAGTCCAAATATTCAGAATTTTTAAACTGTCCCCACTGATAAATCCAGTTTTTCCATACAGCTTCGCTTTTTTTGGCTGTAATATCCGCTTTCCTGTTTTCCAGGTATTGAGCTTCCGTCATGTTCTTCTCCTGATAGACTGCATTATCAAACACCAACTGAACATTCACTTCGTTTTGATCTTTTAAAAAATCAAAATTTCCGGATTCAACATTAATTTGATTTTGTGCAAAGGCTACCACTCCAATTGCCATGAAGAGCAACAACATTAATTTTCTCATATTTTTAAATTAGTTTTTACTTAAACACCCAAAGATATTTACTTTTATTGATAAGTAACCGTAAAAAAACAGTCTGAAAGTTCAGACCGTTTTTTTACAAAATTATTTCAATTTATCTTCTTTTTTTATCTTAGCATCTTCTGCCATCATTTTTGTATGATCTGCTGTCATTTTTGTATGTTCCTGTATCAGTTCTTCATCCTCTTTCATCATTTGATCATGATCAGCTTTCAATTGATTGATATCAAAATTTTCAGTAGCATGCTTTTTCTCCAGTTCATCATGTTTTTTCATAATTTCAGAATGCCTGGTAAGCAGGTCTGCATGCTGCTGCAGAATATCCTTATGCAAAGCCTCGATTTTGTTATGCTCACTGGTAGCAGGTTCATTCTGCAGGTGATGAATACTGGTAAAAGCAGCATGTTCTTTTTCCATTACCGAATGAGCTGCTTCTAATTTGCTATGATCAGATTGCAATTTAGCATGTGCTGCCGAAAGTTCTTTTTCAAGTTCAGTACCTGATTTTTTACAGGATGCTAATACAAGGCCTACAGTTAAGCCAGCCATCAGAATTAAATTCTTTTTCATTTTTTTATGTTTAATTCCAGTAAAATTACTCAATAAGACTCTAAATAACAGGTTTTTGTAAAAAAGACATTTTATTTACATGATAAGAAAAAAATCCCGGTAATTTTAGCCAGAATAAGTGTAAAATAAAAAGAATAACATTAATTTTAAAGAAAGGCAGGTCACCGTAAATCAATAAAATTAATTGGTTTTCTGCTGTTTGGATTAAAAACTGCTTTAGAAAGAATGCCAAAGTCTATGATTTCAATTTTGGGACTTACTCTCAATTTTGCACGGAAATGGTCTCTTACTTCATTCACAAAGCTGTCGTGCTCTTCTTCTGTGCTCAGTTTAATAATAATTTCGTCAAGCCCGATTTCGTTAGCCTGAATAACGATCTGGTAGCATAAGATTTTGTTGAAATCATTCAGAATATCGTTCATAGCAGGTGGATACAGCGTTGTTCCTTTGTATTTGATCATCTGTTGTTTTCTTCCGACTACAGGTCCCAACCTCATCGTATTTCTTCCACACTGGCACGGCTCATAGTGAGCTTTTACAAGATCTCCGGTTTTAAATCTCAACAAAGGAATGGCTTCTACTCCCAATGTTGTAATCGTCAGTTCACCAATTCCTCCTTCTTTTACCGGATTTCCTTCATCATCAAGAATTTCTGTAATGATGAGTTCCGGATGGTGATGTCCTCCGATTTGAAATTCACACTCTGTAAAAGCGGTACTCATTTCGGTAGACGCGTAAGTAGAAAAGAGTTTGATATCCAACTTTTCTTTGATTTTCTGTGAAAGAATATTATCTGTAAAATCTTGATTTTTGATGCTTTCTCCAATACATACAGCCCCATAAACACTGGAGTTTTTATAATCCAATCCGTGTTTTTCGGCATAATCAATCATTTTCAGCAGAAAAGAAGGTACGGTAATCAGATATTTTGGTTTGTATCTGAAAATAGAATCCCACTGAAGTTCCGGAATTCCAGGTCCCATTCTCACCACGCTTGCCCCCATTTTTCTTAAACCAAGAAAATAAGCAAGCCCAGCCATAAACCTTTTATCTATGGTGGTAATCATCTGCACAACATCACCTTTCTGAATTCCCGCACAGGCAAAAGAGATTGCTTCATTGTACGCAAGCCTCTCAAGATCATTGTCAGACAATCCGAAAGTTACCGGATCTCCCAATGTTCCGGAAGTGGTACTGTAATCCACAATTTTATCCGGTGTTATGCAGAAAAAATCATGGTTATACTGCTGAAGATCATTCTTTGTGGTGGTAGGAATCTTCTGAAGATCTTCCAAAGTATGAATATCCTCAATAGTAATATTATTTTCTTTGAACAGTTTCTGATAAAACGGCGAATGAGTTTCAAGATAGATCAAAAGTTCACGAAGTTTTTCTTCCTGAAACAATTTGATTTCCTGAATCCCTGCTTTCTCGATTGACGGATGAAATTCCAATGATTTTAATTTTTAAAAGGCAAATTTATTTAAAATTACATGATTGTAAAGATGTATTCATGTAAAATGTATTCATGATTGCAGCTACAGTTTTATCTTTGAAACGTAAAAGTTTGTGTATTGGTATTCCCGGCAGTATTGATGGTTGTCACTTTTAAAGTATGAGAACCGCTTCCTTTAGGACATTTTTCATCAAAAGTGTAGATGAAATTATCTTTTACACGGGCAAAACGCAGCCATTTACCATCCAGTTCGGCACGAAATGAAACAATATCTCCTATTTTAGAAGTTCCTTTCAACAGCAAAGAGCTGTTATTAACCATTGCTCCTTCTGTCCAAGCTGATGAAACAGATGGCAGGTAATTGTCTATTAAGAGTTTTGCAGTACCCAATCTGTTGAATTTTCCTTCTGCCCAATCACCATTCCATTTCACCTTGACTACATTCTTATCACTGCCATAGTCAAGAAGAATAACAGCTTTATCTTTTTCTGTATTGGTTAATTTTCTATTCGGTTTTATTTTCAAAGTATACTCATCCTGAATGGGAATGTATGGACTTTGTAAAACAATCGTATTTGAAACAGCATTCGGATCTGTATCAGGTTTTTCATAGGCATTGAAATTTATGGCATCATACACTGCATTTTTGCTGAAATTAATCTCTGTATTTTCTGTGGTAATGGTTTTGGCTTCGTTAGCCATTATCGTTTTTGCTGTAGAAGATATTTTGTCTGAGGTTTTGCTTAACTGAAGTTTGGTTGTTAACCGGCTTGTGTTTCCTTTGACATCTTTTAGAACAATTTCAATGGTATGCACATTTTCATCATGAAGTTTGATCATTCCTGTTAAATTTGGAAGGCTATAATTCTGCAGTTTCATTCCCGGTAAATCGGACAGGTGCTGAATTCCTATTTTATCTCTGATGAATTTGGTATAATCTATACAGCCGTTGATGTATCGGGTATCATCATAGTGGATTTTGTCAATTTTAAAACTGTAAATCAGCTTGTCATCCATCAATAACTCTGCATTATAAATCCCCAGATTAAACCCTTGATTGGCCTTATCTACAGCTTTAATGCCCAAACTTATTTCCGGAGAATTGACCTGAACGAGACCAGCAGTATAAATACTTCCTGCTTTTTTTACTGCAATACTATTCGCTCCTGGTTCATACGTACTGAAACGCCGGTCATACCAATAAAGACCACTGATAATGGGTGCTATATTGTCCGAAATAGCAAAACCGAAAAGTAAAGGATTAAGGCATTCTTCTGTTTGGGTATCTCTTATTTCGAAATGCAGATGCGGCCCTGCAGATCCTCCTGTATTTCCGCTCAGTGCAATCTGTTGTCCTTTTTCTACCGGAAACTGCCCAGATTGAAAAGTAATATCCTGTTCCCATTTTTCGTTTTTGTATTGTCTTTCCTTTACATATTCATCAAGTGCATTAAAATATTTGTTCAGGTGAGCATATACCGTTGTATAGCCATTGGGATGAGTAATGTACACTGCATTTCCAAATCCGTAGCGCTCTACTTTTATTCTGCTCACATAGCCATCAGCCGCCGCAAGAACAGGAAGATTTTCCTGGCTATTGGTTCTTAAATCCAGCCCCATATGAAAGTGATTGGTCCGGATAGCTCCAAAGTTAGCTGCCAGCTGCATGGGAATATTTAAAGGATTTCTGAAATAATTCTGGGGGTAATTATTTTGAGCTTGTACAATGCCTGTGTTGATAAAACAAACAAAAAGCATCAGGTAATAAAAGATTTTCATACAGCATTTGGATTTATACGTCTAATTAAATATACGAATTTTTAAGTTATGCTTATTTTTTTGACCGCAGATTTCACAGATGATTATGTTGTAGGTTTTGGCTCTAAAGCCGTTGGATATATTTTTATTATTTAAATGGGCTTCCTTCGACTATGCTCAGGATAATAGCCCACTCCTATTGAATAAAATTGAATAAATCGCATTAATTTTTATATAAAAAACACCCAGAAAAATTCACGTATTGACGATTCACTATTCACTTTTTCTCACCTTTCCCATTTATATTTCTGAAATTGAACTTTTTAATAGAAATTACCTACATAAAACATATATTATAAACCGACAAATTTTAGTAAATTTGCAGACTTAATTAATCAACGATATTGAGATATTTACAATGAGCCAATTTAAAGAATACAAAAACCTCAACCTTATTGACGTAGCAGAGAATGTAGCGGAATTTTGGAAACAAAATAAAACTTTCAATAAGAGTGTTGAGATTCGTCAGGGAAATCCTGAGTTTGTTTTTTATGAAGGTCCGCCTTCAGCAAACGGTATGCCTGGAATTCACCACGTAATGGCAAGAGCATTGAAAGATATTTTCTGCCGTTACCAGACTCAAAACGGAAAGCAGGTTTTCCGTAAAGCAGGCTGGGATACGCATGGTCTTCCTGTGGAACTGGGTGTGGAAAAAGAATTAGGAATCACAAAAGAAGATATTGGCAAAAAAATCTCTATTGAAGACTATAACAAAGCTTGTCGTGAAGCGGTAATGCGTTATACCGACGTATGGAATAACCTTACGGAGAAAATCGGATATTGGGTAGACCTTGATGATCCGTACATCACATACAAGTCAAAATATATGGAAACCGTTTGGTGGTTATTGAAGCAGTTGTACAGCAAAGACTTGTTGTACAAAGGTTACACCATCCAGCCTTACTCTCCAAAAGCAGGAACAGGACTTTCTTCTCACGAGCTGAATCAGCCCGGGACCTATCGTGATGTCTCAGACACAACGGTTGTAGCTCAGTTTAAAGTAAAGAAAGACTCTTCAACATTGTTCAATGATGTTGACGGAGATGTACATATCCTTGCATGGACGACAACTCCATGGACGCTTCCATCCAATACTGCTCTTACCGTAGGCAGAGATATAGAATATGTTGTAGTGAAAACCTTCAATCAATATACATTTGAACCTGTAACAGTAGTATTATCAAGCGTTCTTTTACCTAAGGTTTTCGGTAAAAAATTTGCAGAAGGTACGGATGAAGATTTTGCCAACTATACTCCGGAAACGAAAGTAATTCCTTTCAGAATACTAAAAGAATTTACTGGAGAAAAGCTTGTTGATACAAGATATGAGCAATTAGTTCCCTGGTTTACACCCAACGACAATCCTGAGAATGCATTCAGAGTAATCTTAGGGGATTTCGTAACGACTGAGGATGGTACAGGTATCGTTCACACGGCTCCTACTTTTGGTGCTGATGATGCGAGAGTAGCTAAAATGGCTCAGCCAGAAATTCCGCCAATGTTGGTAAAAGATGAAAATGACAACCTTGTACCATTGGTAGATTTACAGGGTAGATTCATCAAAGGAGAAAATGTTCCTGCGGTATTTTCCGGAACTTATATCAAAAATGAATACTACGATGAAGGAACTGCTCCTGAGAAATCATGGGATGTAGAACTTGCGATCCTGTTGAAAACGGAGAACAAGGCTTTCAAAGTAGAAAAATATGTCCACTCTTATCCACACTGCTGGAGAACAGATAAGCCGGTATTGTACTATCCGCTTGATTCATGGTTTGTGAAAATGACTGCTGTAAAAGAGAGACTGGTTAATTTAAACAAAGACATCAACTGGAAGCCAAAAGCTACCGGAGAAGGACGTTTTGCGAACTGGTTGGAAAATGTAAACGACTGGAACCTTTCCCGTTCAAGATATTGGGGCATTCCGTTGCCAATCTGGAGAACAGATGATTTGAAAGAAGAAAAAATTATCGGTTCTGTAGAAGAATTATATAACGAAATCGAGAAATCAATTGCGGCTGGATTGATGACTGAAAACCCGTTCAAAGGTTTCATCATCGGGAATATGTCTGAGTCTAATTATGAACTTGTGGATCTTCACAAAAACGTAGTAGACAAAGTGGTATTGGTTTCTGATTCAGGAAAAGCAATGAAGCGTGAAAGCGACCTGATCGACGTTTGGTTCGATTCAGGTTCTATGCCTTATGCACAGTTGCATTATCCTTTCGAAAACAAAGAATTAATCGACAATAATAAAGCATTCCCTGCTGATTTCATCGCAGAGGGTGTTGACCAGACGCGTGGATGGTTCTATACGCTTCACGCTATTGGTACGGCTGTGTTTGATTCTGTTGCTTATAAAAATGTAATGAGTAACGGTCTTGTTCTGGATAAGAACGGACAGAAGATGTCAAAACGTTTAGGAAATGCTGTCGATCCGTTCGAAACCCTTTCTGTATACGGACCGGATGCAACGCGTTGGTATATGATATCTAACGCAAATCCATGGGAAAACCTGAAGTTTGACATTGAAGGAATTGACGAGGTAAGAAGAAAGTTCTTCGGAACACTTTACAATACCTATTCATTCTTTGCTCTATATGCAAATGTGGACGGCTTCAAATATTCAGAAAAAGAAGTGGAGAACCGTCCTGAAATCGACAGATGGATCCTTTCTGAACTTAATCTTCTGATCAAGGACGTAAAAGCTTTCTATGAAGATTATGAGCCAACAAGAGTTGCAAGAGCGATCAGTACTTTTGTGAACGACAACCTGAGTAACTGGTATGTAAGATTATGCAGAAGACGTTTCTGGAAAGGAGATTATTCTGATGACAAAATCTCTGCTTACCAGACGTTATACACTTGTCTTGAAACAGTAGCTAAGCTTTCCGCTCCTATTGCTCCGTTCTTCATGGATCAGTTATATCAGGATTTGAACAGGGTAACAGGAAAAGAAAACTGTGAATCTGTACACCTTACAGACTTCCCGATAGCTGATGAAAGCTTAATTGATCAGGATCTGGTGGAAAAAACGCATTTGGCACAGAACATTACAAGTATGGTTTTCTCTTTGAGAAAGAAAGAAAATGTAAAAGTTCGTCAACCGTTACAAAAAGTATTGATTCCTGTATTGGATTCTAAAACAGAAGAACAGATTATTGCTGTTGCAGACTTAATCAAGCAGGAAGTCAACGTGAAAGAATTACAGTTAATTAATGCCGAAGAAGCATCACACTTAATTGTAAAACAGATAAAACCTAACTTCAAAGCTCTTGGTCCTAAATTAGGAAAAGACATGAAAGTGGTAGGTGCCGAGATTGCAAATCTTACTGCAGAACAGATTTCCGCTCTTGAAAAAGAAGGAAAACTGGACGTTCAGGGATATGAAATTACCCTTGATGATGTGGAAATTTCTACAAAAGATATCCCGGGATGGACCGTTACTTCCGATGGAAAAACAACTGTGGCATTAGATTTGACGTTAACCGATGAATTAAAATCTGAAGGTATCGCAAGAGAATTCATCAACAGAATTCAAAACCTGCGAAAAGATAAAGACTTTGAACTGACAGACAGAATTTCAATCACATTGGAAGAAAGTTCTCCTTTCCTGAATGAGATTAAGAAAAATGAGGAATATATTTCTTCCGAAGTCTTGTCAAATAAAATAGAAATTGTATCTTCACTTTCAAATTTTAACGAAATCGAAATAGATGAGGTTAATTTTAAGATAAATGTTGAAAAAAATTAATCTATAGTTATTATATTTCAAATTCCATTTCATAATTTTATTAAAAAAGAGAAAGAATATGTCAGACGAAAGAGTAAGATACAGCGATGCTGATTTACAGGAATTTAAAGCGATCATTAAAGAAAAAATAGAAAAAGCAGAAAAAGATCTTCAGCTTATCAGAGAAAGTTTTATCAACGACCAGAATAATGGTACTGATGATACTTCTCCTACTTTCAAAGCCTTTGAGGAAGGAGCTGAAACGCTAAGCAAAGAGCAAAACTCTATTTTGGCAGGAAGACAGGAAAAATTCGTGCGTGATCTTAAAAATGCTTTGATCAGAATCGAAAATAAAACGTATGGTGTTTGCAGAGTAACAGGAAAACTGATTCCTAAGGAAAGACTTTTGGCCGTTCCTCACGCTACGCTGAGCATCGAAGCGAAAAACATGCAAAAATAACCGTAAGGGTTGTAAAATAACATTGGGTTTATATCGTATTTACGGATACTTTATAAACCTAATTTTTAATGTATACCCATGAGCGAATTATTAATTTTGGGACTCATCATCACCGTAGTTGTATTATTTGTCAACAGAGAATGGATCAAAAACAGATTCTTCCCTGATCAGAAAAAGAATTACACTATTGATGACCGATTCAATTCTGATAAACGGGAACGGGAGAAAGAAATCGACAGACTTTTGAGTAAGATGGGCAAAAACGGAGTGAATGATCTGTCTGAAAAAGACAGGAAAAGACTTGATGAACTGTCCAAAATGTAAAAAAATAAATATAAGAAATGGAATCTATCATAGTACATCCTAAAAATTCTATGGAGCTGAGTGCACTGAAAACTGTTCTGAAGGAAATGGGTATTAAATTTGAAAAAGCTCATGTTAAAAGCTCATTCAATGGACAGAAAGTGGTTAAGAAAGCAAGCGACAACAACAATATAAAGCCGGCATCAAAGCCATCAAAACCTAAAGGACAGTAATGAAAAAGATCTTAGCAATAACATTTTTAGTGTTGCTCATTGACCAGGCTTCAAAAATTTATATCAAAACTCATTTTGAACTGAATGAGAGTATTCCTGTCATCAACGGTTTCTTTAACAAAACTTTTGTTGAAAACCCGGGAATGGCTTATGGATTTCACTTCGGAGGAATTATCGGGAAATATTTTCTGGTTATCCTTAGAGTTTTCCTGATCGGAGGGATGATCTATATGTTCAAAAAATGGCTGAAAGAAGGAGCATCTAATTATCTTTTGGTTCCAATGGCTGTCATTTTTGCCGGAGCTATCGGAAATCTTATTGACGGAATGTTCTACGGAATGATCTTCGACAGCGGTACTGTTTATGATGCCAGCACTGACCGATGGATTGGCTACGGCGGAATTTCTAAGCTTGTTCCTTTCGGACACGGATATTCCACCTTTATGAAAGGATGTGTAGTAGATATGCTTCATTTTCCTGTGGTAGACTGGTACGTTCCTGAAAGCTGGCCTTTAATTGGAGGAAAACATATTGAGTTCTTCAAATATATTTTCAATGTTGCCGATTCTGCTATTACCGTAGGGGCAGCATTCTTATTAATATTCAGAAAAAAAGCTTTCCCGAACGGACTGGAGTTTTAAATATATATTTTCGGATGAAAAAAATAATCAAAAATATTTTTAAATTTTTCCTGCTTCTTCTGGTTGCAGGAATTATTTTTATTGCCTGGGCGAATTACAGCATCAAAAAAGACAGCGCACCATTTGTTTCCTACACTATTGCTGATGTACCGGAATCAAAGACTGCATTATTACTGGGAACAGGGAAACTTCTGAGCAACGGAACCCCGAATGCTTATTTCTACAACAGAATTAAGGCTGCAAGTGATTTATACAAAAGCGGGAAAATACAATACATCATCGTTAGTGGTGATAACAGTACCAAAGATTATAATGAACCTGAAGATATGCAGCTGGCATTGATGCAGGAGGGAATTCCACAGGATAAAATTATTTTAGACCATGCCGGATTCAGAACGCTGGATTCTGTGGTGAGGGCAAAAGATATTTTCAGCCAGACAAAACTGGTCATTATCTCTCAGAAATTCCACAATGAAAGAGCTGTTTTTCTGGCCAGAAAAAACGGGATGGAAGCTTTCGGGTATAATGCAGCGGATGTGAATAAGTATGCAGGCTTAAAGACGAATTTGAGAGAGTACCTTGCAAAAGCTAAAGCCTATTGGGATCTTCTTTTTGGTGTGGATCCGAAATTTGGAGGAGAGAAGATTGTGATTCCCTGATATTTTTCCCGCGGATTACACAGATCTTCACGGATGATTGGTGAGTTGATAGGTTTTGGATAAAGCCGATGGATGGATGTTGAATTTTAAGCTGGCCGGGCTTTCTTCGGCTCCGCTCAGAATTATTGTCCACCCCTATTGAATTTTAATAACAACATCTTTTATCTTTTATCTTTTATCTTTTATCTTTTATCTTTTATCTTTTATCTTTCATTATTCCCGCCAAACCTCGTAAATTTGCTATTCATTAATTTTTTAATATAAATTTTAAACAAATGTCAAGAATTCTTACCGGCATTCAAGCCACCGGAACACCCCATCTTGGAAACTTATTAGGGGCAATTCTCCCTGCTATCGAACTATCCAAGCAGGAAGGAAACGAATCATTTTTATTTATTGCGAATCTTCATTCACTTACCCAGATTAAAGACGCGCAGACTTTAAGACAAAATACCTACGAGATAGCTGCGGCTTGGCTTGCTTGTGGATTAGATACCGAAAAAACATATTTCTACAGACAAAGTGATATCGCTGAAACCTGTGAACTTTCTTGGCATTTATCATGTTTTTTTCCTTATCAAAGATTAACATTGGCTCATTCATTTAAGGATAAGGCAGACAGACTTCAGGATGTGAATGCAGGTTTGTTTACCTACCCTATTCTGATGGCTGCAGATATTTTACTGTATGATGCAGAGATTGTACCTGTAGGAAAGGATCAGCTTCAGCATCTGGAAATTGCAAGAGATGTAGCTTCCAGGTTTAACAACCAAATGGGAGAAGTTCTTGTATTACCACAAGCAGAACTTCAGCAGGATACGAAATATGTTCCTGGAACTGATGGGCGGAAAATGTCTAAATCAATGGGAAACATTATCAATATTTTCTTACCTGAAAAGGAATTGAAAAAACAGGTAATGAGTATTGAGTCGGATTCGAAATCCCTGGAGGAACCTAAGGATCCTGAAACGGATAAAACGTTCCAGATTTATCAGCTTGTTGCTACGCCTGAACAGACTGAAGAATTAAGAGCAAAATATCTTGCCGGAAACTTCGGATACGGACATGCTAAGAAAGAACTTTTAGATCTTATCCTGGTACGTTTTGAGAAAGAAAGAGAAATGTTTGCTTATTATATGAACAATCTTGATGATCTGGAAGCAAAACTGCAACAGGGTGCTGAGAAAACCAGACCTATTGCGTTGGAAACACTTAACAGAGTAAGAAAAAGCTTAGGATTTTAATTCTGAGTTTTAAACATAAGAAAGCCTTTCGTTTGAAAGGCTTTTTCTATTGATGTAAATTGTTACTTTTAATGGGTATTATTCTTTGTCAGGATAAAGTAATGCATCTGATCTCCATATTCATAACTAACATCCCAGCCAGGATATTGTTTGATAATGGTCTTAATGATAGACAATCCCAATCCGGTAGACGTATGATCTGATCCTTGTTTATAAAAGCGGTTAAATATCCTCGATTGATCTAAAGACACAGGATTTCCACTGTTTTGAAATGCGATTCTGTTATTTTCAATGATAATGTTCAGAGTTCCTTCTTCGTTATTATATTTTACTGCATTTTTAAGAAGATTAGACAACAAAATATCGGCAAGATCCTGATTGAAATCTGCAACAAATTTTCCTTTCTCTATAATACTGACCTCTACTTTTTTAAAGGCAATAAAATCTTCATAATTCTGAACAAGCTGGGTAATCATTCCGTTAAAATCAACATCTGAAGTTTTATTAAACTGGCTGTTTTCAATCCTGGAAAGCATGAGTAAGGATTTATTAAGGCCAACCATTCTTCTCAGGTCGTTCTTCACTTCAGTAAGGAAGGTAAGATTCTTTTTATCAAGATCGTCATTCTGGATCATCAGATCAATCTTATTAATCACAATAGCCAAAGGAGTCTGAAGCTCATGGGAAGCGTTTTCAATAAACTGTTTTTGCTGATAGAAAACCAATTCATTACGTTCAATCATTTCATTGATCTCCACATTTAACTCTTCAAATTCGGTGATCTTATAATTCTGCTTTTCCTGAGAAAAAGGAATTCCAAACTGATATTTTTTAAGTTTATCCAAAATCAGATAGAACGGCCTCATGGCTTTATTAAGCAGATATCCGTTAACAGCTACGATACTTATCACCAAAAGGATATAAAGCACAATCAGCGCTGTTGTGAGATCATATATCAATTCATCCTCTTCTACCGTTGATGTTCTGATAACAAGCCGCTGATGACCTTTGAACTGATCAATAAAGTCGGCCTCAAGAACCCGGTAAGGCTGATCTTTGTCATCATACTCCATATAGTACATCTTATTGTAGAGCCTGCTTTTGTTTTGATAATCTCCAGCTTTGATCGGGTTGATTTTAAATTCATTGAATCCAAACTCATTATTCTTCAACAGCTGGGGATTAAGATAAACCGCTTTAATAATCTGAATCTTTCTATCTCTTAAACCATCATCCACATTATCATGCACTTCATCCAGGATATAGGCATAAAAAAGACCTGCCCACACTGCTATAATAAACAGCAGTATCATGATCAGATATTTTATCGTGTAATATTTTAATGAGGTTTTCATCAGATGAATTTATATCCTATTCCGTATACAGCCTGGAAATCAGCTTCTGCATTGAGGGTTTTCAATTTTTTACGAAGATTTTTAATCTGGGAATAAATAAAATCCAGACTGTCTGCCTGGTCGATATAATCTCCCCAGATTGCTTCTGCCAATGTGGTTTTCTGTAAGGTTTTCTCCGGATGAATGACAAAATAATACAGAAGGTCATATTCTTTTCGGTTAAGAACAAGCTCATCATTCCCTACTTTCACTGTTCTGTTTTCCGGATCAATGCTGATATTTTTGTAGCGGATGATGTTTTCTCCATCCTGATTTTTTCTTCTGATCACAGATTTGATTCTCGCCATCAGCTCTGCAAGATGGAAAGGTTTAGCAAGATAATCATCTGCTCCTATTTCCAGTCCGGCCACCTTATCATCTACTGAGTCTTTGGCTGAAAGAATGATTACAGGGTCTTTCTTATGCATTTTTTTGATCTCTTTCAGAAGATCTATTCCGTTTCCGTCAGGCAGCATAATATCCAGCAAAATACAATCGTATTCATAGGAAATAATTTTGTCCAGCCCTCCACTGTAGTTCTCCGCATATTCTACAATGAAATGTTCTGCTTCCAGAAACTTCTGTACGGTATCTTTCAGTTCGGGTTCATCTTCTACTATTAAAATCTTCATATTCTGGATCTGTATATTTTGCTACTTCATTAATGTATATCAAATATATGAAATTAAAAGCTGGAAGAATTGAAGAGGGAAGCTGGAAGCTATTCAAACTCCATCAATCTTTGAAATTTTATATCACTTCCCTCTTCCAGCCTCCACCTTCCATCCCTAAAATTAATTCGATTTGACATATCGGCCGTCTGCATCAAAAACAAGGCATAAGCCATTCATCAGATTGATTTTATAGGCATTATATTTTTTCTCAATAGAATCAATCACGCTACCAGGGTGATACTTTGTCATAAAAGACACCATACTTTTCTAATCTTAGCAGAAGAAACCTTTCTTCCGCTACTGTTTATTAAATTCCAGTTGACCATAATATTAATATTTAGTGTTTGTATTCGGTTAAATGTTAATCATCGATTCTTTTAAAATTTCCATTCCTGTCAAATTCAAGTTCCAATCCATTGGAAAGTTCTGCTTTATAAGACCATCTTTTCTTTTCAATCTTGATGATATAAGTATTAGGAAAATTCTTTGTACTGTAATTTCTGATGGACGCAGGAATGAAGCCATAAGGAATTTTCTGATGTTTTCCATCTACTTCTTTCCAGTTTCCATTACTGTCGAACTCCATTTTCATTCCATTAGTCAGGTATACTTTATACTCATCTACTCCATAGATTTCTCTGTCTTCGATGGCTGAGTTTACAGGGATGCCTTTAAAATGAGCTGCAAGAAAGTTTTTAGCTGTTTTGGGTAACTGATTAGCATGGATTGCTCTGTCCTGCGCAGAAATTAAGCCTCCAATTAATAAAAAAATAATCATTAATACTCCTGTGATTTTCTTTACATTTTTCATACTATTACATTTTCTGTTATTATTATGGAGCAAAGTTCCTGATCAATTTGGGAAAGAATTGGGAAAAATGATTTTGGTGGAAAATATTTAATTTAACCACGGATGATCACAAATGTTTGTATTGATTTCCGAAGTGTATTGAAAACAGAAAAGCCACTAAGGTGGTCTTAGTGGCTTTTATCAGATTCTATGATCTTATACTCTATAAATATTCTTTAATCTGCTGAAGATGGGTAATGGCTTTTAAACCTTCCTTCTGTTTGTCTTCTTTATATACATCAAAGAAAATAGCATCCATTCCGAAATCCGTAGCTCCCATGGCATCTGCAATCCAGTCGTCACCAATCAGGATACTTTCTTCTTTTTTTGCTTTGGAAAGGCTTAGTGAGTATTCAAAGATTCTTGGATTAGGTTTTCTTACTCCTACAGCATCTGCACTGGTAATGGTTTTAAAATAAGGGGCAATTCCGGAAAGTGTACATTTTCTTTCTGTCACTTCCTGAAATCCGTTGGAAATAATATGTAATGTATAATTCTTAGCTTTCAGATATTCCAAAACATCTTCAGCTCCTTCCACCAATTCGTTATAACTCACAATATTATCAAGGAAATTTTCTTCAAAATAAAGGGCAAGCTCTTTATCATCTACTCCAAAATGTTTAAATGAATCATAAAAACGGTGTTCTCTCAGGTACTCTTTGCCGATAATACCGTCTCTGATCTTTTCCCACAACTCTTCGTTGATATCGTGATATACAGAGTGAAACTCTTCAAAATCTATATGATACTTTGAAGTAATTTCCTGTTTTTCAAAAAGATCTTTGATGGTAAGATAGGCATTTCTGCGGTGATCCCAGAGTGTATTATCCAGGTCAAAAAAAACGTGCTGCATTTTCATACAGCACAAAGTTAATAATTTTAATTTTTTGTAATAGGATAATTTTTGCTCTTGCTTTTCACAATCTCAAGGCTTTTAGAAAAATTCAGCAAAAAATCAATGGTTTGTTTCTTAGGTTTCAAAGTTTTCACTTTTAAGGAGTCATTTTTTTTCATAAGCGAAGTATGTTTTCCTTAAAACGTGAAATTTCACTAAATATTATCTATCTGGTTAATATTATGTTGTTTTCATCCATGATTTTTCTCAGGTTTATGAGTGCATATCTTACTCTTCCTAAAGTTGTATTAATACTCATCTCTGTATGATCTGCAATTTCTTTGAAGCTTAAACCATCGAAAAACCTCAGTTTGATTACTTCCTGTTGGTTTTGCGGCAAAAACTGCAGCATTCTCAGAAGATCCTCCTGAATCTGATTGGTTACCAGCTGGTCTTCAATATTTTCTGATGGTTCTCTGATCAAATCAAAAATAGAATACTCATCTGTTTCAAAAGTAGTTTCTGAAACTTTGATATTCTTTGCTTTTGATCTAAAATGATCAATGATTAAATTGTGAGAAATTCTTTTTGCCCAAAGAATAAATTTACCTTCTTCGTTATAGCGCCCTTCTTTTAGCATTACAATAATCTTCATGAATGTATCCTGAAAGATATCATTAGCCAAATCTTCATCATTAATTTTGTAAAAAATGAATGTAAACAGTTCTCTCTGATGTCGATGAATAAGGGTTGACAATGCACCCTCGTCTCCTTTTTGGTAAAGGGAAATTAGTAAACTATCCGATTTTGATTTCATAACTCTTCTCAATATAAATATTTGCAGACAGGCATTCTACCAGATATTTCTTCTGGCCTTTGCTGTATAAACAAAACAGTTCTAGAGTAGAGTCTCTTCTATAGGCGTTAGTACAATTATTATGATGTAAATATAATAATTTTTTAATAACTGTTAATCTATTATTAAATTTTATAGAGAAAAATCTAAAAAAAATCACTTAAACATATCATGAATGAATACTGTAGGAATATTTAATGTAAAATTAACATTAAGCCCTTTCATTTCTTTTCCATTCAGTCGGGTGTTTCCTATAGGAAAAGCATATCCACCTGTAAGATCCAGCATCCCGAATAAAGTAACTCCTATCTTAGGGGCAACATATTTATTGGTTCCTTCCACTCCGGCTAAAAAGTAATATGAGTGATAGAAATCCACGTTCTTTTCAAAATTAAGAAGTACATCTGCCTGCAGTTTCGGCATAACAGCAAATTTAGAATCTACAGAACCCATCATTGCAGCACCTCCCAGTCTGTAAATTACGTCATCATTTTTAAGAAAAAGCAATTTACCTCCTACTTCTCCGAAACTCTGGTTCTGGTAAGTATATCCCACACTAATCATTTTATGCATGGTATATTGAGCTTTTGCTATTGTACTTAGTACAAACAGTGACAGGGCGGCAGCTACAGTTCGAAAATTCATCATCTTTCTATATTATTAAGGTGTAAAATTAAAAAAAACTGCCTTATCCTGAGATAAAGCAGTTCATTTATTATGGTTTAAAGAGAAATTAAATTCCAAAAGCGGCTTTAATCTCCTCTACTTTGTCAAGTTTTTCCCAGGTGAAAAATTCAAGATCTTTCAATGTAAGTTCGTTTTTATGTCCCTTATTGAAAGTTTTATCAGCTACATAATGCTCTTTACCCATGTGTCCGTAAGAAGCTGTTTCCTGATAAATAGGGTTTCTTAATTTTAAGTTCTGTTCGATAGCATAAGGTCTTAAATCAAAAATAGCAGAAACTTTTTTCGCAATATCCCCATCATGAAGATCCACTTTTGCCGTTCCGTAAGTATTGATATATAAACCACAAGGTTCAGCTACCCCAATGGCATAAGAAACCTGCACTAAAACTTCATCAGCTACACCTGCAGCTACTAAGTTTTTAGCAATATGTCTTGTTGCATAAGCAGCACTTCTGTCAACTTTAGAAGGATCTTTTCCAGAGAAAGCACCACCACCGTGAGCTCCTTTACCTCCGTATGTATCAACGATGATTTTTCTACCTGTAAGACCTGTATCTCCGTGAGGTCCTCCGATTACAAATTTCCCAGTAGGATTGATGTGATATTTGATCTGATCGTTAAATAAGGCTTTGATTTCTTCAGTTTGCTGTGCAACCACTCTTGGAACCAGAATATTTTTGATATCCTCACGGATCTTATTCAGCATTTCTTCTTCGCTTCCAAAGTCGTCATGTTGAGTAGAAACTACAATAGAGTCAATTCTGATTGGTTTATGATCATCAGAATACTCAATGGTTACCTGGCTTTTTGCATCCGGACGAAGATAAGTAATCTCCTTATTTTCTCTTCTGATAGCAGAAAGTTCTTTCAGAATCGTGTGGGCAAGATCCAATGCAAGAGGCATATAGTTAGCCGTCTCATTGGTAGCATACCCGAACATCATTCCCTGGTCTCCGGCTCCCTGTGCATTTGCTTTAGCCTCGAAAGACTCGTCATTTACCGCTCTGTCAACTCCCTGGTTGATATCAGGCGACTGTTCATGGATCGCAGAAATAACTCCGCAAGAATCTCCATTGAACATATACTCTCCTTTCGTGTACCCGATTCCGTTGATTACTTCTCTGGCAATAGTCTGTACATCAAGGTAAGCATCTGATTTTACTTCTCCTGCCAATACCACCTGCCCGGTAGTTACAAGAGTTTCACATGCTACTTTTGAATCTTTATCATATGCTAAGAAATGGTCGATTAAAGCATCGGAAATTTGATCGGCAATTTTATCCGGATGTCCTTCTGAAACTGATTCAGATGTAAATAAATAAGACATATAATTCTTTTGTTTTTAAAATTAAAAAAAATAATGTTTGCGAAAAATATGAATGAAATTGCCCGAAAAAAGAATACTGTTTTAGCATTTTTTTATAGAGGTTGCAATCAGGTCAAATTTTTCCTCGTAATAAACGTCAGCAAATTTAAGTACTATTTTCCTAATACTCAAAAATTTTGTTTATTAATTATACTTTTATTTAAATTGATGATTTCTATCACTTTAAAGCATTTCCATTACTGAGGCTTAATGCTTACAAATTCTTTCGGACTTTCGTGATAATTCAGCTTAAGTTCTAAAGAGGCTTTGATAGAGTGTGATAATTCATCAATAATTTTTTGTTTAAAAGTGGGTTTATAATAAATAATACTGATTTCTCTATAAGGGAAAGGTTTTTTGAATCTGAAAACATTTTTCTTCTGTTCTTCAGAAAGCTGACTCAGCGCCAATTCCGGCAAAATACTGATTCCTCCTACTTTATCTACCATGTGTACCAACGTCTGGATATTGGAAGCTAAGAAATCCAGATTTTTAGGTTTCAGGGTATTTTCTTTCAGGTGACAGATATTTTCAAACTGATTTCTCAGACAGTTTCCTTCTTCAAGCAGCCATACTTTCTCTACATTCAGATCTTCCGGAATGATGTAGGAATTCTTTTTATTAGCTTCAGTATTGGAGCTGTAAATCATCAGCTCTTCGTTGAAAAGGAAATCCTGGTAGAACTCATCAGCAGTATCGTAAGGAGTAGAAATAATTCCCGCATCCAACTCTCCTGCTTTTAAAGCTTTAATAATATTATCAGTTGTCATTTCTTTTACATTCATCTGAATCTTCGGATTATCCTCCAGAAATTTGAAAATCTCCGTTGGCAGAATGAAAGAAGAAACGGTAGGAATGATTCCCAGATTGATGGTACCTCCTAAAATATTATTCAAAAGGTTCGCTTTGTTCTTCAGCTCATTGACAGATTCGATAATTACCTTTGCCTGATCAATAATCTGAAGCCCTACATCCGTGGTACGAATCGGGTGAGTAGTTCTGTCGAAAACCTTTACATCCAGTTCATCCTCAAATTTCTGTATCATGGCACTTAACGTAGGTTGGGTAATAAAACACGCCTGAGCGGCCTTACCAAAATGTTTATACTTATCAACAGCGATAAGATACTCCAGTTGCTGAATGTTCATTTGATTAATATTATCTATTACAAAGATATAACGTTTTTGCTATTAGCAATTAAAAATTCAAGTAAATTTGATATTCATTACCTTTACACTTGGATTTAAAAAAAAGAAAAACAATTACAAATCATTATATAGATATGGATTCTAAAAAATTAACGTTAAGTAACGGATCACCTTATTATGAACATCAGGATTCACAGACGGTAGGACCAAGAGGCCCGGTATTGCTGCAGGACTTTATTCTTCAGGAAAATCTTGCGCATTTCGTTAGGGAAAGAATTCCTGAAAGGATTGTGCACGCCAAAGGAAGCGGAGCGTACGGAACTTTCACCGTAACACATGACATCAGCCAGTACACGAAAGCGAAACTGTTTTCAAAAGTAGGGAACTCATGCAGAATGTTTGCAAGATTTTCTACAGTGGGAGGTGAAAAAGGAAGCGCAGATACCGCGAGAGACCCAAGAGGATTTGCCTTAAAATTTTATACCGAAGACGGGAACTGGGATCTTGTAGGAAATAATACTCCCGTATTCTTTATTAAGGATGCAAAAAAATTTCCGGATTTTATTCATACTCAGAAAAGAGTTCCGAAAACCAATTTAAAAAGCGCCACAATGATGTGGGATTTCTGGAGCTTAAACCCTGAATCACTTCATCAGGTTCTTATATTAATGTCAGACAGAGGAACTCCGTATGGCTACAGACATATGCATGGTTTCGGATCTCATACTTTCTCTATGATCAATGATAAAGATGAAAGAGTATGGGTGAAATTCCATTTTAAAACCAAGCAGGGAGTAAAAAACTTTACAGATGAAGAAGCAGTAAAAATGGCCGGAGAAAACCCGGACTTTGCACAGGAAGATCTTTGCAATGCTATTGAAAATGGCAACTTCCCGAAATGGACATTATATATACAAGTAATGACGGAGGAACAGGCAAAAGACTTCAGATGGAATCCGTTTGATGTAACCAAAGTATGGTTCCATGATGACTTTCCTCTGATTGAGGTAGGAGAAATGGAACTGAACGAAGTACCCGTAAATTATTTTGCCCACGTGGAACAGTCTACTTTTTCACCAAGCAGCTTAATTAACGGAATTAGCTTCTCACCGGACAAAATGCTGCAGGGAAGGTTATTCTCCTATCCTGATGCTCACCGTTACAGAGTGGGAGTTAACGCTCATCAGCTGGAAGTAAACAGATGTCCTTTTGCGGTGAACAATTACCAAAGAGATGGTTTTATGGCAGACTCAAGTCACTATCAGGACAAACCGAATTACCACCCGAACAGTTTTGATGACATCAAGCCGGATTCATCTTATAAGAACTACGAATATGAGCTAGACAGTGCTCATGTTGCCAGTTACAACAGAAATGATAACGACAGTGATCACTATACTCAACCGGGACTTTTATATTCAAAAGCAATGAATGCAGAGGACAGAGATCATTTGATCAAAAATATTGTAGGCAGCATGAATGGTATTACAGGGCCGAAAAGAGATGAGATTATCAACCGACAGCTATGTCACTTTTTCCGTGCTAACATTGAACTTGGCATGAAAGTGGCATCTCAACTAAACGTCAATATTGATGCAAATATGATGAATCATTCCAAATAATCATTTTGAATGATAAATTAAAAAAAAGGAAAAAAAAATAATATTTTTTCCTTTTTTTTGTAAAAAATTCATAATTTGCAAAGGATGATATTTTAAAGTGGAAAAATGAGTTACGAGAACATATTATTAAAAAAAGAAGATAAATTATCTATTATTACCATAAATAGACCTGAAAGTTTAAATGCTTTGAATGCAAAAACAATTCAGGAAATGAGTACCGCGCTTGATGAGCTTAACGCTGACACTTCATGCAGAGTAATTATTCTTACCGGAAGTGGCGAAAAATCTTTTGTAGCGGGAGCTGATATCAAGGAATTCAGTGACTTCGGGCAGGAAAAAGCTGAAGAACTTGCAAGAAACGGACAAAATATATTGTTCAACAAAATTGAAAACATGTCTAAACCTGTCATAGCAGCCGTAAATGGTTTTGCATTAGGAGGAGGTTTAGAGCTTGCCATGGCATGCCACATCAGATATGCATCAGAGAATGCCAGATTAGGACTTCCTGAAGTAACTCTTGGATTAATTCCGGGATATGGAGGAACCCAGAGGCTTCCAAAGCTTGTAGGAAAAGGTATTGCCAATGAAATGATCTTCTCTGCCAAAATGATCCCTGCTCAAAAAGCAAAAGAGATCGGACTGGTGAATGAAGTATACCCTATTGAAGAATTATTAACTAAAACAAAAGAATTAGCAAACACGATTGCCCATAATTCACCAATGGCAATATCCAAGGCTATAAACGCCGTGAATTTATCTGACACGGAGAAAGGTTTTGAAACTGAAATCAAATGTTTCGGAGAACTTTTTGAAATGGAAGATAAGAAAGAAGGAGTTACCGCGTTTCTAGAGAAGAGAAAGCCCAACTTCTAAATCTTTCTAAAAGATTTTAATCCAAATTATTTCGAAAAAAAACAATGCTGCGGTATGAATAAGTTTGATAAAGCTTATCTAAAAATGGCTCAGGAATGGGCAAAACTCTCCTACTGTAAGAGAAAACAGGTGGGAGCTCTTATCGTAAAAGATAGGATGATTATTTCAGATGGTTACAACGGAACTCCTTCGGGATTTGAAAACTGCTGTGAAGATGGAGAAGGAAAAACACACTGGTACGTATTGCATGCGGAGGCCAACGCTATATTAAAGCTGGCTGGCTCTACCCAATCTGCAAAAGGAGCAACGTTATATTTAACGCTCTCTCCCTGTAAAGAATGTAGCAAACTGATTCTTCAGGCAGGGATTACGAGACTGGTGTATATTAATGAGTATTCGGATGACGATGGAATATCGTTTCTGAGAAACCATAACATTGAAATAGAACAAATATCGGACTGTGAACTAAAAAAATAAGCACAAATGACTTGGGATGAAAAGATCAAAGATTTTGAAATATTTCTTCGTTTTGAAAGAAATTTTTCAGAAAACACACTCGACGCCTACGTTCGGGACATTAAGAAATTAAAAGATTACGCAGAAGAGGATCTGGAAAACGTCGGTCCAGACTCCATCGGTTACGAAAACCTGCAGGAATACATTTTCAATCTTTCCAAACAGAAATTCAGTGAGAGATCACAAGCAAGATGGATATCTTCCATTAAAGCTTTCTTTAAATTTCTGCTTGAAGATGAATATCGTGAAGACAATCCTGCGGCGTTACTTGAAGGCCCTAAACTGGGATTATATTTACCTGATACATTAAGCCTCACTGATATCAACAAAATTATTGCGGCTATTGAGGTTAATACAGATATCGGAAAAAGAAACCACTCCATTATAGAGGTACTATATGGGTGTGGACTTCGTGTTTCTGAACTGATAGATCTTAAGATCTCCAATATCAACTTTAAAGAACAATACATCAAGGTACACGGAAAAGGAAACAAAACCCGTTTTGTCCCTTTAGCTGATTATACCGCAGATATGCTTGAAAGTTATATCAAAGAGGTACGTTCTAAAGGTAAGGTCAATAAAAAGTATGAAGATACTCTGTTTTTGAACAGCCGTGGGACATCTATGTCCAGAGTAATCGTATTTCTTATTATTAAAGAACTTACAGATAAAGCTGGGGTTAACAAAAAAATATCACCACACACCTTCAGACATTCATTTGCGACCCATTTATTACAGAATGGAGCAGATTTACGTTATATTCAGGAGATGCTGGGACATTCCAGTATTACAACAACGGAGATCTATACACACCTGAAAACGGAAGAATTAAGGGATGTTATTTTGAGTTATCACCCGAGAAATATTAATATTACTCAATGAAACTATTGAAATATTGCCCAAGCTGTGGCAAAGAGTCCTTACACTGGGATGGTGAAAAGAAATGGAGCTGTCCGGAATGTGGTTTTACTTTGTACAATAATGTGGCGGGCGCTGTAGCGGTTGTCATCAGATGTGGAGACGAAATTTATCTTACCAGAAGAAACAGAGATCCTAAAAAAGGGAAACTGGATCTTGCGGGAGGATTTGTCGACCCTAAAGAAAGTGCGGAAGAAACCTGTAAAAGAGAACTTTTTGAAGAACTTCAGCTTGATATCGATATTTCTAATCTGAAATACCTTACGAGCCTTCCCAACATCTATCAATACAAAGAAATTGATTACAATACAATTGATCTCTTTTATGAATACAATGTTTCGGAAAAGTTTGAGGTAAGTCTTGAAATCTCCGAGATCTCGGAAGCAGTCTGGATTCCTTTACGGGATCTGGATCTTGAAGATATCGCTTTCGATTCTCAGAAGAGATTTTTCGAGAGCTATGTAAAGAAATAATTTTTGTAAAATATTCTCCCGTAGATTTTGCATGTTAAGCAGATTGTATAACACAATTATCTGCCTGATTTCCAAAATCTGCGGGAGTTTTTTATGATAGAAACTAATACGTTTTAGTCTTCAGCATTTCTACAAAATACTGAATCAGCAATGCTCTTTCTGCTTCTGAAAGATTAGCTTCCTTATGATAAACAATATAACCGGGCATCGGCATTGTTTTGTTCTGAATGGTCTGAATGGATTTAGTCAACATATTCTCCTTCAAATCCTTATTATAATTTCCCCAGGTAGAAAAATTAAGATGTTCTCTGCCTTCATTCACATGGCTTTTTACGGACCATGAAATGGGTGCTATAAATGCATATTTCGGATAAACCGTTTCATTGGAGTGACAGTCATAACAGGCATTTTTAAGCAGTGTTCTGATCTTTTCCGGCGAATTCCTTGTATCCACAAAGTTCACCTTCCTATCCACAGGCTGATTGGTTCTATCGATAGGAAAGAACTGAATCAGGGCAAATGCCACCAGCGTCCAGAATACTATTTTTTTAGTCATCTTCATCTGCTTACTTGGCTGGAGTTAAAACCGCATTATCCGATTTGAATTCTTTTTTCTGCACTTGCTTCGTTGTTACAGATTGAGCAGACACAGGCGTTTCTGATGGAGAAGAAGTGGAAGATGCCGGAGCAGGCGTTGTTACAGTTGGAGATTTCGGACTATCAAGAGTTCTGGTATCCTTCAGATCCCAATCCTCTCTTGTTTCCCATAAACCTCTGACAATAACCTTCTTATAGAAAATATAGGCATCTTCAGCAAAAATATCATTCGCAAAATCGGCTTCATCCCAGTATTTATTCCCATTATTATCCACCAGAATTCTCACAATATATTCTCCCGGCTTAAGGATATCAAATTTCACTTTATCACCTTTTATGTACCTCTGATATGCAACCTTATCTGAAGAATCCAGCAGCTGAATCCAATAATTTGTCTCTGGTGCATTTGAAATGGAGAACTCAACACTTCCAAACTGGTCTATTTTGGCAATATCAAAATCGAAACGCTTAGATTGTGCATTTTTTGCATAGAAAGAAGATATCGTCTCCTTAGGTACAGTAAGCTCGTAACTTTTACCCATCACAAAATCTGACTGAACCTGAATCTGGTATGGATTTGTTTCTGAAATTTTAGCAGTAAATGGTAAGGTTGTTAAACTATCTCCTTTAATCTTCAGTGTCCATTTTGAAGGATCTATTTTATCAACAATATAGTTGGAAGATATTTTAAAATCTGACTTCGGAGCTAATGATTCACCTCCATTATCACTGTTGATGTCCATTGCATTCTTTTTATTGTATCTGTAAAATAAAGATACACTGTAAGCACTGTCTTTTTTCGGACCTCTATTATGGGTGAAGATCAGCTTTTCATTTGCTTCCTGCCCTACATTATCTTTTACGGCATCAAACCAGATTCTTACAGAGTCTGATTTCGGATTGTGTGTTATCTTGACATCCTTTAATTTCTCGTTCAGCGACTGAACTTTTACATCATCAGGATTTCCTTCAAATGTCATCAAAACTCCTCCTGCAATTTCCTTCATTTCCTGATATTTCACAGGTTTTTTGGAAGGATACACCTTTAGATTCAGTCCTGAAATAGATTTCTCAAAATGGATCGGATCTTTCTGAAATCCTACTTTCTCTTTTCCCGGATCATACATAGAGTTTCCATTCTCGTCTTCAAAAGCAATAATTTTATATTTTCCAGGGGTAAGATAGTTTAATTCGTAATATCCATCTTCATCTACCTTAGTGATGTAGTAAGGCTTTTTCTTGTAATCCATTGTATCTTTTACCTGATACAATCCTACCACAAGTTTATTTTCAGTTGATGTAGTTCCTGTTTTCTTTTTAGTATCCAGTGCATCCCTTATTTCACCGCTGATATAAAGGTCATCCAGTTTATCTCCTGTAGAAAAAGCAAAATTGAAATACTTTAATATATTGGATTCATTATTATCAACAATTGAGTTTCCAAAATTGAAGTTATAGGTTGTATTAGCCTGAAGGGTATCTGACCATTGAATCAGAACAAATTTATTGGCAATATTGGAGGGAAGAATCCTCGTTATCCCTTTGATAGGAGGTGAAATAATCAGGTTCTTATTGATATCCTTCAATGTCACATATTCATCAAAATCCAGACGGAGTTCACGAATATCTCTTTTGACATTAATTCTTGTTGTATCAATGTTTGAGCTTAAAAACTTCGGTGCCAGGGTATCTTTAGGCCCACCAACAGGCGATCCTACTCTCGCACATGAATGTACAAGAAAACAGATAACGAATAATAAAAGAAACCTTTTCATGAAAATGTTTAGGCAAAAGTAAACATTATTCTCCAAAAACTTCCTGTCCGGAATTCAAAGTATCTTTATTGTCATGCATAACGGTATGAAGCTTCTCCTTCTGCAAAGGGAAATCCTCAAATAATCCGGATAATGCAAGAGCTGTATATACTTTGTTTGAGTATTTATTTCCAATAGCTACAATGGTAACCTTAGATTTTAAAAGGTGGGCAAATACAGAGTTGGTACCATGCCACCATCCGTTGTGATAAGTAAGCTTTTCACCGTTATCGAATATTTTCATTCTGAATCCCAATCCATAATTATTCATTCCTGCTTTTTCATTACTATAAGGAGTGAATACCATCTGCATGAGTTCCGGCTTCAGGAAATCTTTCGAAAACATGGCTTTTGAGAAATTGTATAGATCTCTCGGCGTGGTGTACACATTTTTATCTCCATAAATAAGATCAAGCCTGTCTAAAGGATAGAGCTTATTTCCTCCATAATAAAAAGACTGTGATGCTGTTGGAATATCTTTTTCCTGAAAGATGTAAGTATTATTCATTTTCAATGGTGTGAAAACCATTTCTTTCATCGCCTGTGGAAAAGGAGTTCGGGTCACTTTCTCAATTAATAAGGCCAATAAAGCAAAGTTCGTATTGCAATACATAAATCCAGTATCCGTATCTCTTGCCAGATCAGGTTTATATTTAATGATCATGTTCAATACATCCTCATTCGTAATAAATGGCTTGGAAAGTTCTGCCGGAGCAGGTTGTATCCTGGTAATAAAATATTCATATTTTGGAAGACCGCTTCTTTGATCCAATAAAGTCTGAACGGTAACATTCGGATAGGGAAACCCCGGAAAAAACTGAGTAAGGTGATCAGTCAGTTTTATTTTCCCGGCTTCTATCAGCTTCATCATGGCCATTGCCGTTAAAGTCTTCGAAACTGAAGCAACATGTAAAGGTGTATTTTTATCGATAGGCATCTGGTTTCCTTCTCTTCCGAAACCTCTGTAATTTTCATACAGGATTTCATCACCTTTGGCAACAAGAATCCCCCCGCTAAGATCTCCTGCTTCCCATATTTTTTTGTAATACTGATCTATATAGCTAACGGTAGTTTGTCTGTTCAGGAGCTGCCCATCTCCTTTTGTGAAAATATCACCCAGATCTACATTTCCATAGTTGGGCAGGTTGGTTGTATTTTCTGCTGAAACTTCTTTAGCTTCAGCCTTTTTTTTACATGAAAATATCGATAAAAGAACAGTTAAGATAAGTACAAAATTACGCGTCGTCATGAGATTCAAAAATGAGCGGCAATTTAATAAAACTCAAAATAAATAATAAATATGAGGTGGATATTATGAATAATTTAACATAAATGAGTGAAAAGAACAAAAATATGAAAGGGCAAATTCACACTTGTGTAATTCTTTTTTTCACTCTTTATATAACTTCGTAATCCAGCCTTAGCAATAAGATGCTACAATTTTATCTACAATAAACTGAGCCAGCTTTTCTTTGCTCTGATGCGTCCATCCGGCAATATGGGGCGTGACAATCGCTTTCTCTGATTCCAGAAGATATTTTAAATCTTCATTTTCTGATTCAATGTTCTCGAAAGAAGACTTTTCATATTCCAAAACATCCAGACAAGCACCTTTCACCTTTCCTGATTTCAATCCTTCTACTAAACTTTTAGTTTCAACATTCTTTCCTCTTGCTGTATTCACGAAATAAAAGTCATTTTCCATTTCCTGAATGAATGTTTTATCAATAAGGTAATGAGTTTCTGACGTCAGTGGAATGTGTAAACTTAGAACCTCAGAAGATTGTTTTAATTCCTGCAATGAAACCTGTGTTGCATATTCATCTGAAAGACCAGGAAGTATATCATGGAAAATCACCTTACATCCGAATCCTGAAAGTCTTTTCGCAGTAGCTTTTCCCATATTTCCATATCCGATAAGCCCTACTGTTTTTCCCAACAATTCATCTCCTCTGTTTTCTTCACGCTTCCAGATCGCGTTTTTCACTTCCTGGGAAGCAATAAAAAGTCTGTTCATGATCACCAGAAGCATCCCCACAACGTGTTCTGCCACAGAATCTCTGTTTCCCTCCGGAGAATTAATCAGCTGAATTCCCAGTTTTTCAGCAACAGGAATGTCAATATTTTCCATTCCGGCCCCTACTCTTGCAATGAACTTCAGGTTTTTACCTTTTTCCAGAAAATTCTGATCTAATGGAATACGGCTTCTGATGATGATTCCGTCATAATTTTCAATTTTCTCACAAACCTCATCATAAGTTGACGTGAAATCCTCTTCCAATATAAAGTTCTTAGCAAGCAGCTGATCAGTGATAAGAGGATGATTTTTATCTAAAAGAAGTATTTTCATTTTTTATAAATGATTTTAGAGATAGGAACAGATTCCTAAATGATTACAATTTTATTCTACCGCAAAGTTCGCAAATTTCTGAAAAAACAAATGCTTTTAAGCTCGCAAAGGCGTTAGCACTCAGCAAAGTTTAAAAGCATTTTTATTGATAAAGTATATAAGCTTACTTTTTATCTTTCTTAGATTCCTGTGGTTCCTGGAATAACTTTTTAAGCTCTACAGATTCCAATGGTTTCATTCTTCCGGAAAGGATTAATGAAAGTTCTTTTCTACGGAATGCCGCTGCAAATCTTTCTTTCTCTTCCTCTGTTTCAGGAATCATTTCAGGAATAGGAATCGGACGGTTGAACTCATCCACCGCAACGAAAGTATAAATCCCAGCATTCGTATGAATCTTCTTCTGATTAATCGGGTCATCCAACCACACATCTACATACACTTCCATGGAAGTAGAGAATGCTCTAGAAACTTTGGATTCCAATACCACGACTCCTCCTTCCGGAATCGGATGGTTAAAAGATACATGGTTTACAGAAGCCGTTACTACTCTTCTCTCACAGTGTCTTGCTGCTGAAATAGACGCACAACGGTCCATTTTTGCCAGAAGTTCACCCCCGAAAAGGTTTCTTAAAGAGTTGGTTTCGTTCGGAAGAACGATATTGGTCATAATAGTCAGAGATTCTGACGCTTTTTTTATTTTTGCCATCTAGTCTTAGTGTTGTTTGGAACGGCCGGAGCAGTTTTCATTTCTTTTCCGACAGGTTTTACTAATGAATCTTTTTTCAAAGAATCCGAAACGGGTGTTTCCGGGGTATGTACCATCACTTTCACAGTATCTTTTACAATTCTGTGGGTAGAAGTTTGTACAGAAACATTATTGAAAGATTTTTTTCCAAAAAGAAATTCCTGCTGGGTAAACGCCAGGTATACAATTCCAAGAACCGGAATAACCAGAAGGAAAATCCAAAGAATTGTTTTTTTGAATTTAAAATCCTTTTCGCGATTCACTGTGGTATTCACTTTTTCTCCGTTATTGATATCTGAAAATCTGATTTCTTCCAATCCATAAAAGTCCGGACGTCCGGATTCTATTCTTTTTCCCTTGAAATGAGTATGCCCTTCTTCAATAAAGACGGTTCCAAGGTTTTGAATTTCAAGAACCTGTTCGGCCTGAAGTTTTTTCTTCCAAAAATCAGTCTGAATTTTAAGATCGCTTCTTGAAGCTTCCAGAGACATCTGTTTTTGTTCTGCAATAAAAGCAGTAAGGTCTTCAGTCCGTACTTCATAATCTATTGCAAATTCAATCTGACTGGCCGGAGGTAAGATGCTTCCGTTTTCAGAATTAATAATTGCCTTAGAATTTTTCAGTGAAAACACCCCAAAGCCTGGAACTGTGGCAGTTCCAAATTGTTTTAAGTATTCTAAAATATATGCTGAAATATTCATTTGGCAGCAAATTTATAACTTTTTCGGGACTTTTTGTAATATTTAACGGATATAAAAAAGACTGCCGGAGCTGCCTTTTAATTATTCTGTATTAAAACAGATATACCGTTGTTCAAACTGCTTTTTTTAAGCTTAAAAAGATCAAATCTGCTAAAAAGCAAAAAAGATATATTGGTCAATTATTGAATTTTCCAGCTTACTCCAAACATAAAGTTTGTTCCTGCCTGTGAAAAATAGTAAGGCTGTCCTTCATAAACAGAACCATTGTTGACGTATTTTTTATTGAACAGGTTATTCACCAATAGCTTTAATGCAATTTCGTTATTAGCAATTTTAAATTGGTATTGAGCATTGAAATCTGTCAGGAAATAATCTTTAAGCTGCAGATTGGCATCCTCTGTGTTATCCAGATATTGTTTTCCAACATACTGATTCATTAAAGCAAACTGGAAGTTTTTGGTAGGATTGAATCTCAGGCTTAGATTGGCAATTACATTCGGAGAAAATGAAATCTGGGTATTTCCAAGGCTTTTAGCCACATCACCATTCTGAATATTGAAATCCTGGTTTCTGTTCTGGCTTAAGGTTACATTTCCTGAAACCTCCCATTGTTGGGATAGTTTCGCCAAAGCACCTACCTCAATCCCTCTTCTGTAGCTCTTTCCTGAGTTGGTTCTGATAAATGCTCCTACGTTATTAAGCTCTCCATTCAAAACCAATTGATTCACATAATACATATAATAAACATTCGCTGTCAAAGAAACAATTCCGAACTGTTTTTCAAAACCGGCTTCAATGTCATGAAGTTTTTCAGCTTTCACATCATTATTGGCCATCAGATCATCTCTGTTAGGCTCACGGTGAGCATGAGCGTAGGAAAGGAATATTTTACCTCCGTCAATTTTGTAATTTACTCCGGCTTTTGGATTAAAAAACAGCCAGTTTTTACTTAAATCTGCTCCTTCACCATCACCAGCCGTCAGAATCTTTGTGTTGTAATTGATTTTTCTGAGCTGCAAATCACCAAAGAATTCAAAATTATCCAATCTTAGTAAAGCTTTTGCAAAACCAGACACCTCATTCTTTACAGAGCGGTTTCTGTAGTATTCACTTTCATCAATCTGAGGAAAAAATACTCCTGTTACATTTCCATAGTGTCTTCCGTAATACTGATTGACCACAGCACCAAAGTTCAGATCAAGATTTTCAAATTTCCCGTAAAGCGTTGAAACCATTCCGTAGAAATCGTTGTTCAGCCATTTTTTTCTGATAAAGTCTGAATATTTTACCGTTTGTCCTCCTTCTGTTATATTGGGAAGGTTATATCTTGAAAAAGGGTCTCCCTGCTTGTAATTTTCGTAATATCCTTTTCCTTTTGTATAGTGAAATGTGGTTTCAAGGTTCCAGCGGTCGCTGAATTTTTGTTCCCACAGCAACTGATAATGATTCTGTCTGTAGTTATCCGTTTCATTATCATAGAAACTTACAATATTCTCCCAATTGGCATCATAGATCGCTCCGGAAATATTGAATTTCGGATCGGTTTCCCAGGTTTTACGGTCAATCCCGTTCCATGCCTGATAGGTTTTCTCTTTTCCACCAAAAGCCATTAAACGCAGCTTTGTATTTCCTTCTTCAAATAAAGCAGTGAAATTATAAGAATGCAAATTGGATGAAGCTCTGTCTATATAGCCATCAGAGTGAATATGGGTATATCTTCCCATTACAGAAAGCCTGTTTTTCCAGAACTTCCCCGAGCCTATTTCAGCTGAATATTTATAAGTATTAAATGATCCGTAGCTATCGTCCGTTTTAAAATAAAACTTCTCTTCCGGATCTTTAGAAAGTACATTAATACTAGCTCCGAAGGCAGAAACTCCGTTATTGGAAGTTCCTACTCCTCTCTGGATGACAATCTGTGACGCAGAACTTGTCAAATCCGGAACGTTGACAAAAAAGGTTCCCTGGCTTTCAGAGTCGTTATATGGAACACCATTCATCATAACATTGATGGCACTTCCCGAAACACCACGGATTCTGAAACCTGTATATCCTACTCCATTTCCGGCATCAGAAGTAGAAATAATGGAGGTTTGGTTTTTCAAAAGAATAGGAAGATCCTGTCCCAGATTTTTACTGTCCAGATCTTTCTGTACATTGATAATTTCCTTTGCAACCGGAAGTCTTTTGGTAAAGCTGACGGCTTCAATTTCTCTGACCTTTAATGAATCTTTATTCTGAGCCTGTATAAAAGATGCAGCTCCTATGGTAAGTCCTAAAAAAAATAATCCTTTCATTCTATAAATCTTTAACATTTAATGAATAAAAGGGGTGATTACGAGATAATTGACAAATAGCAAATGATAATGAATGTTTATCGATCATTTATCGCTAATCATCTATCAATTATTTAAATGGTTCCCTAAACAGCATTACCTGTTCCAGGTTCATTGGGTATAATCTCAGCCTGTTAAAGCACCCCTTTATTTCAGCCGCAAAATTACAAAAAATATATGAATTGGAATTCAGGTTTCGAGATGCAGGATAGTGGGTTACGAGGTGCGAGATTCGGGGTGTTAGGTTGCGGGTTACGCAATGGAAAAAATACTACGAAAACAGGAGCTATCAAATGAATCATTCATCATTCATCATTCATCATTCATCATTCATCATTCATCATTCATCATTAATAATTATTTAGTAAGTTTTGTTGTTGGCGTCGATATAGTAGTAATTCGAGCCGTCTTTTGTCACTTCAAACATCTTCCCCAGTTTCCAGCTGAAATTTCGTTTAATATTGGAATATTCAAACGGAATGATAATCCTGTTATTAACATCAATGATTCCAAATTTATCATTATTGGAAGCTACAATCATTGGATTAGCGACATCATCACCTTCAAGAATGAACAGATACTGATATTGAGGATAGATCTGGAATTGTCTGTAATCTGCTGCATTTACAAATTTTGATTTTTCAATGATTCCGTAAAAACCATTGAGGATGTAAGCCTGAAATAGCTGTTGTTTATATTCTTCGAATTTACATTTTCCAAAATCTGTTTCTTTGAACTGATATACTCTCTTCCCAGACTGATCTATACGGTAAGAAATCATATTTTTCTCTACCGTGGCATAGTCTTTTGTTCCAAATTTTCTCACTTTTTCATTAGGTGAATTCAGAAGGTTGCAGTCTTCATAAAAAAATACGGCAATATGATATTCCGGCTGAATAATAAATTTCCCGTTCTGATTGACATACCCGAACTGATCTCCTCTCTTCTTGGGAATCAAAACAGGAAGATCTTTATTAATCACTACCAGATCAGCATTAGGTTTGCTGGCTGAAAGTGTTTTTTTAACGGTAGTTTTCGTTCCTTTTTTCGCTGGATTTTTCTTCACAGATTGGGTCTGTGAGAAAACGAAAATCGAAATGAAAACACATAAAACATTCAGGATATTTTTCATATTCTCCATTTGGGTTCAAAAATACGACCAAAAATAGATATTATAAAAATCATATTTATAAAGAATCTAAATAATTTAATTCTTATAAAATTGTAAAATTTCGTAATTTTGGGAACATTTTGAATTGTTTGATAATTTTAAAAAACTTTTGAAAAAGTGTAGATTATGCTGACTTTATTCGGTTAATGTTGCATCAAAATGCGAGAACTCAAAATGTCATTAATTGTATTTATACACACCGGTAAAGAAAAAGCAGGCCTACCTTTAATTTTGAAAGACCTTCTATTATGAGTATTTATAAGGATTACATCAAAGAGATTGAAGAAAGAAAAACCCAGGGGCTTCATCCAAAGCCAATTGATGGTGCTGAATTACTAAGCGAAATCATTAAGCAAATTAAAGATTCAGGTAATGCTGACCGAACCGATTCTCTTCAATTTTTCATTTATAACACACTACCCGGAACAACAAGTGCAGCGGGAGTAAAAGCCAAATTTTTAAAAGAAATTATTCTGGGTGAATCCGTAGTAGAAGAAATTTCCCCGGCTTTCGCCTTTGAACTATTGTCTCATATGAAAGGCGGACCTTCCATTGAGGTGCTGCTGGACCTTGCTTTAGGTAGTGATGCAGCTATTGCTCAAGAAGCTGCCAATGTTCTTAAAACTCAGGTTTTCCTTTATGAAGCAGATACTAACCGTCTGAAAGAAGCATTCAACAGCGGTAACGAAATTGCAAAAGAAATCATTGAAAGCTACGCTAAAGCTGAATTCTTCACTAAACTTCCTGAAGTGGCTGAAGAAATCAAAGTAGTTACCTATATCGCTGGTGAAGGAGACATCTCTACAGATTTACTTTCTCCGGGTAACCAGGCTCACTCAAGATCAGACCGTGAACTTCACGGTAAATGTATGATCACTCCTGAGGCTCAGGAAGAGATCAAAGCTTTACAGGCAAAACATCCTGATGCAAGCGTTATGCTTATCGCAGAAAAAGGAACAATGGGGGTAGGCTCATCAAGAATGTCCGGAGTAAACAACGTTGCACTTTGGACAGGAAAGCAGGCTAGTCCATATGTGCCATTCGTAAACATTGCTCCAATTGTAGGAGGAACAAACGGTATTTCTCCAATCTTCCTTACTACAGTAGACGTTACCGGAGGTATTGGTATCGACCTTAAAAACTGGGTAAAGAAAGTTGACGAAAACGGAAATCCAATTCGTAACGAAAATGGAGACATCGTTCTTGAAGAAGCATATTCAGTAGCAACAGGAACTGTTTTAACGATTAATACAAAAGAAAAGAAATTATATAACGGCGACAAAGAATTGATCGACCTTACCAAATCTTTCACTCCGCAAAAGATGGAATTCATCAAAGCGGGAGGATCTTACGCGATTGTATTTGGTAAGAAACTGCAGACATTTGCCGCTCAGCTTTTAGGAGTTGAGGCGCCAGCAGTTTTTGCTCCTTCAAAAGAAATTTCTCATGAAGGACAGGGACTTACCGCTGTAGAAAAGATTTTCAACAGAAATGCTGTTGGAACTACACCAGGAAAAGTTCTGCACGCCGGATCAGACGTTCGTGTAAAAGTTAATATCGTAGGTTCACAGGATACCACAGGTCTTATGACTGCCCAGGAGCTTGAATCTATGGCTGCAACTGTAATCTCCCCTACTGTAGACGGAGCTTACCAGTCAGGATGTCACACGGCTTCAGTTTGGGATAAAAAAGCTCAGGCAAACATTCCTAAGCTAATGAAGTTCATGAACGAGTTCGGTCTGATTACAGCCCGCGATCCGAAAGGTGAATACCACGCAATGACTGACGTTATCCACAAAGTTCTTAACGACATCACTGTAGACGAGTGGGCTATCATTATTGGTGGAGATTCTCACACAAGAATGTCTAAAGGAGTAGCTTTCGGAGCTGACTCTGGAACTGTGGCTCTTGCATTAGCTACCGGTGAAGCATCAATGCCGATTCCTGAATCTGTAAAAGTAACCTTCAAAGGAAACATGAAAGAACACATGGATTTCCGTGATGTGGTTCATGCTACACAGGCTCAGATGTTGAAGCAGTTTGGAGGAGAAAACGTATTCCAGGGTAGAATCATTGAGGTTCACATCGGTACACTTCCTGCTGACCAGGCATTTACCTTTACAGACTGGACTGCCGAAATGAAAGCAAAAGCTTCTATCAACATTTCTGAAGATAATACACTGATTGAATCACTGGAAATTGCAAAAGGCAGAATCCAGATCATGATCGACAAGGGAATGGATAACCACAATAAAGTTCTTCAGGGATTAATTGACAAAGCAAACAAGAGAATCGAAGAAATCAGATCAGGGGAAAAACCTGCTTTAACTCCGGATTCAAACGCTAAATATTATGCTGAAGTAGTTGTAGATCTTGATGTAATCGTAGAACCTATGATTGCTGACCCGGATGTAAACAACGAAGATGTATCTAAGAGATATACTCACGATACCATCAGAGATCTTTCTTACTATGGAGGTGAGAAAAAAGTAGACCTTGGTTTCGTAGGATCTTGTATGGTTCACAAAGGAGACCTTAAGATTGTTTCTCAAATGCTTAGAAATATTGAAAAGCAACAAGGTAAGGTAGAATTTAGCGCCCCTCTTGTCGTAGCTGCTCCTACTTACAACATCATTGATGAATTAAAGGCAGAAGGAGACTGGGAATTATTAGAAAAATATTCAGCTTTTGAATTTGATGATAACGCTCCAAAAGGAGAAGCTCGTGTTGAATACAAAAACGTAATGTATCTTGAGCGTCCTGGATGCAACCTTTGTATGGGTAACCAGGAAAAAGCAGCTAAAGGAGATACTGTTTTAGCTACTTCTACGCGTCTTTTCCAGGGAAGAGTAGTGGAAGATTCTGAACGTAAAAAAGGAGAATCTCTGCTTGCTTCAACTCCGGTTGTTGTTCTTTCTGCAATCATCGGAAGAATTCCTAGTATTGAGGAGTACAAAGCTGCTGTTGAGGGAATTGACCTTACTACTTTTGTTCCTTCTATTAAAGAATTAACAAGTACAAGCGCTCACTAAGAGAATAACAAATACGTCGAAAGACCTATTGAAAAACTATATAATTGGAAGATTTTGGTCCTTTAGGATTTAAAATCTTCCATTTTTTTGTTTAGAATGTTTCTATTTTAAGATAATTACATTTTTTTTCTGATAAAATCAGGAAAATAAATTCTAATTTTTCTTAAATTGAAAGTTATAAAATCTATTGATTTTAGAATCAAAAATACCCTGTTGATAGATTATAGGAACGTTTTTTGATGCATAGATAAATGATTTTTCTTTTTCAACATCAGAGAAAGAAGCATTAAAAGAACAAGAACAAAACTAAAATACGATATGACTTTTGATATTGATATGATCAAAAAAGTGTACGAGCGTTACCCGGAAAGAATTGCAGCCGCAAGACAAATCGTGGGAAAACCTCTTACCCTTTCAGAAAAAATTCTTTACACCCACCTTTGGGAAGGAAATGCTACACAAGCGTATGAAAGAGGAAACTCTTATGTGGACTTTGCACCGGACAGAGTAGCGATGCAGGATGCTACCGCACAGATGGCCCTTTTACAGTTTATGCAGGCAGGAAAAGCTAAAGTAGCGGTTCCTTCCACGGCACATGCTGATCACCTGATCCAGGCAAAAGTAGGTGCTGACAAAGATTTACAGGAAGGAATCAACAAAAACTCCGAAGTATTCAACTTCTTAAGTTCTGTATGTGATAAATACGGAATCGGATTCTGGAAACCAGGTGCTGGTATCATTCACCAGGTTGTACTGGAAAATTATGCCTTCCCCGGAGGAATGATGATTGGTACTGATTCTCACACGGTAAACGCAGGTGGATTAGGAATGGTAGCTATTGGTGTAGGAGGAGCTGATGCCGTAGACGTAATGGCAGGAATGGCCTGGGAGCTTAAAATGCCAAAACTTATCGGAGTAAAATTAACCGGTAAAATGAACGGATGGACTTCTGCAAAAGACGTCATCTTAAAAGTAGCAGGAATCCTGACTGTAAAAGGAGGTACGGGATGCATCGTAGAATATTTCGGTGAAGGGGCAGAATCTCTTTCTGCAACCGGTAAAGGAACTATCTGCAACATGGGTGCTGAAATCGGAGCTACAACGTCTACTTTCGGATATGATGATTCTATGAGAAGATATCTTTCCGCAACAGGAAGACAGGACGTAGTAGATGCCGCTGATAAAATTGCTGAACATTTAACAGGTGATGCTGAAGTATATGCCAACCCTGAACAATATTTCGATCAATTAATAGAAATCAACCTTTCTGAACTGACTCCTCACTTAAACGGACCTTTCACTCCGGATTTAGCGACGCCAGTTGCGGAATTCAAAGCTAAAGCTGAAGCAAACGGATGGCCGATAGAAGTGGAATGGGCACTTATCGGTTCTTGTACCAACTCTTCTTATGAAGATTTATCAAGAGCAGCTTCCATCGTAGAGGACGCGGTATCAAAAGGAGTAAAGCCTAAAGCAATCTTAGGAATCAATCCAGGTTCTGAGCAGGTGAAATTCACCGCGGAAAGAGACGGTTTCTTAGATTCTTTCAGAAAATTTGAAAACGCAAGAATCTTTACCAATGCTTGTGGACCATGTATTGGACAGTGGGACAGAGAAGGTGCTGAAAAAGGAGAGAAAAACTCTATTATTCACTCTTTCAACAGAAACTTTGCCAAAAGAGCTGACGGCAACCCGAATACTCACGCCTTTGTAGCTTCTCCGGAAATGGTAGCTGCTGTGGCGATCTCAGGTAGATTAGACTTTAACCCGATTACGGATACTTTAACTAACGAAGCAGGTGAACAGGTAAAACTTAACGAGCCTAGAGGTTTCGAACTTCCTTCAAAAGGATTTGCGGTAGATGACAACGGATATCAGGCACCATCAGAAGATGGCTCAAGCGTTGTTGTTAACGTAAGCCCTACTTCAGACAGACTTCAGTTATTGGAAGAATTCCCGGCTTGGGATGGTAAAAATATTGAAGGCGCTAAAGTATTGATCAAAGCTTTTGGAAAATGTACTACAGACCACATTTCTATGGCAGGACCATGGTTGAAATACAGAGGACACCTGGATAATATTTCAAACAACATGTTGATTGGTGCAGTGAATGCTTACAACATGGAAACCAATAAAGTTAAAAACGAATTAACCGGTGAATACGGTGAAGTTCCGGCTGTACAAAGAGCTTACAAAGCAGCAGGCATTCCAACAATCGTTGTAGGAGACCAGAACTACGGTGAAGGTTCTTCAAGAGAACACGCTGCCATGGAGCCTAGACATCTTGGTGTAAAAGCGGTATTGGTAAAATCATTCGCGAGAATTCACGAAACGAACCTTAAAAAACAAGGAATGCTTGGCATCACTTTCGCTAATGAGGCTGACTATGACAAAATCCAGGAAGATGACACTGTTAACTTCTTAGATCTTGATCAGTTTGCACCAGGAAAACAACTGACATTAGAGTTCGTTCATGCGGACGGAACTAAAGATATCATCATGGCCAACCATACTTACAATGATCAGCAAATTGACTGGTTTAAGGCTGGTTCTGCTCTGAACCTTATCAAACAACAGGAAAAATAAGATTAATTGTTAGACTAATTAATAGAAAGGCGGCTTCATCAGAAGTCGTCTTTTTTGTTTTAATTTATACATAAGACTTGCTCTGTAACTTTTTCCAATAGGAATTTCATACTCATGAAGAAATACTTTTCAGCTCCGATACTTTTAATTCTATCCAGATTGGTGATGAAAGATTTATGAATTCTTAGAGACCTTTCAGAAAGTTGGTTTTCCATAGACTCAAGAGTATCCGGAACAATGAACTCCTTATTTTCCGCATGGATATTGAAATAGCTTTTGATATCAGGAAACATCTGTCAATTCTTCAGTGAAATACGATTGTAATAATTTTCTTCATTCAAATAATTAAAATTATTGTAATGATTGTAACAAAATTTATTTTTCGTCGTCTAACCAGATATCAGTAAAAAACATCATGAAAAAAACGATTTTCGCTTTATCCTTATTAACCTCTGTTTTTGTTTTTTCACAAGAAAAAAATAATAAACCTCAGGAAAAACAAATTGAAGGTGTAGTCATCACCAAAACTAAAAAAGCCGTTGAACAAAAGGCAGACCGTACTATTTTTGACTTTTCCGAGCAACCTCAGCTGAATAACGGAAACGTACTGGAAGGAATTAAAAAACTTCCGGGACTTGTATCTACGGACATCGCAGGAATGATGTATCAGGGAAAAATGCTGGAAGTATACCTGAATGGAAGACCTTTGAACATCACATCCAATGAATTAAACTCCTTTCTGGAAGGAATGCCTGCCAATTCTGTAGAAAGAATTGAAGTGATTACTCAGCCCGGCGCGGAGTTTCCGGCAACTTCCGGAGGAGCAATCATGAATATCATCACGAACAAAAACGCTAATAAATATTTAACGGCTACTTATTCTGGAAATTATTCTTTCACGAATTATGATAAATACAGAAGCAGAACCACAAACTCTGTTAACTTAAACGCCAGAAATAAATATTTCGGATGGCAGCTGAATGTGGGGCAAAATTACCGTGAAAGTATGCTTAACGGGCAACAGGATGAGCTTTTGAACAGCCATACCGACAGATACGGCCGTGGATATTTTGCAAAATCCGGATTAACTTTTGATCTTGGTCAAGACAGATTATTATTAAACTACGATATTTATCATAACAATAACGACAACTACACTTTAAGTAATGGTCATGGAGATTTGCCTTTCAAGAGAAATCCGGAGGATTTAAAAGAAGCTTTTTATACTTCTTCCGATGTTGCGCATACCAATAATTTGAGACAGGAAGCCGTTGTAACGTATCAGAAGCGTTTTGCTGACAAATCTCAAAAACTGGATTTTCAGTTTGGCTATACAAGATCAGACAGCAAGTTTTCTCAGGATAATTATTTTCAAGATGGAACATTTGTAGCTTATCCCAATGAACCTCTCGATAGCCCTACTAATGGATTAAAAGATATTCTTAACAATAAATCTGTAATGAATATTGCGAATCTTAAAGTAGATTATGCCCAGCCTATCAAACTTCTTGACGGTGGAAAGGTAAGCTTTGGGGGATTGTATGAAAGACAGGACTATGATACGGAAAGCTTTGGACTGACTAATCTTGAATATCAGAGACAGACTGCTTCAACCTACTTGGAGTTTCAGGCTAAACTGAAAAAGTTTGATTTCACTTTGGGCACCCGTGCTGAAAACTATGATATTTCCGGCGTAACAAGATATATTAAAGATAAAAAGGTGGTTGAAGCTGATTTGATTCCTTTCAATAAGTTTAAATTTTTCCCGAATGCAAGTGTACAATATAACATGATGAATCAGGTTTATATTGCTGCGAATTACAACAGGAAAATCAGCCTGCCAAGTATTTCTGCTTTGAACCCAAACAACGTAACATTCTCCGGACCAAGTACGGAAGTAAACGGTAACCCGAATCTACAGCCTACTATTTTTGATAATTATGAGTTGAAAATTTCAGCTTTTGATTATGCATTCATCGGATATAGTGTAAGTTCAGCAAGCAACCAGGTGGCACAGATCATCCGAAAAGACGGAAGAAAACTATTCAACGAGCAAGTGAATATTTCGAATATGAAAATTCACAATTTCAACGTGGGATTACCTGTTCCTTTTATGATTTTCAGCAAGCCGTTTAGTGAAATCATGAAATTTAATTTCAATCCTGATAAAATTAATTTCATGTACCTGTATGCTGGTTATCAGAAACATGAAATCGACAATTTGAATAATAAAGGATTCTGGATCTTCAATATCATGACCCAGATTATTTTACCTAAGGACATCAAACTGACAGCCAACTACAGCTATCTGACTCCAAAGGCCGGATATTTCTACTTTACGGCAGAAAAACCGTTTAACAACTCTCTTGATATTACGCTGACGAAGAAGTTTATGAATAACCGCCTGACACTTTCTGTTTTTGCGAATGACATTTTCAACGGGCAGATGATGCAGGTACGCTCTAATCCACCATCAGGAAACCCGGTGATGATCTACAGTAAATATGACACCAGAAATTTCGGGCTTTCCATCAACTATAAAATTCCAACAAGGAATAAACTGGCAAAAGAGGATCCGAGCATCCTTAACCAGACGAAAAAAGAGGATACCGGAGGGGTAATGCAGCAGGCACAGTAATTCATTTTTTTTAATAATAAAAACAGGTGGTAATCATTTTACCACCTGTTTTTTATAAAAGCAAAACGGGCTTCCTTCGTTTACACTCAGGATGACCAGCCCGTTCCTATTGATATTGAATTCGTGTTATTGATGAAAATATTAGTAACATTAGTGTTTACATTTACATCAGAAATCTATCGTCTGAAATCTCCAGCTCAGCGTATCTACCAATGTGAGTTGATTGACACTTACCGGAAGATCTGTTATAATCTTCAACGTCTGCAGTGCCATCATGCTGCCTATGATCCCTGGAAGGGCTCCCAAAACACCAAGGCTGTCACAATCCGGTACATCATCATCGAAAGGTGGCTCAGGGAAAACATCCCGTAAGTTTTTACTTCCGTTAAGATTAAATATAGCTACCTGTCCTGAAAATCCTAAAATACTTCCGTAAACCAGAGCTTTTTTTAATTGTACACAGGTATCATTCACCAGATATCGTGTAGAGAAGTTGTCTGAGCCATCAACAATAATATCGTACTGAGAAATGATTTCTTCGGCATTATTTCTATTGAGTTTTTCATCAATTCCTATCAGTTTAACCTGATGATTGAGTTCTTTTACAAATGTTTCTGCGCTCTTCACTTTGGATAATCCTACCCTATTTTCAGTATGAATGATCTGGCGGTTCAGGTTATGAAGTTCTACATGGTCAAAATCGATAACACCTAAAGTTCCTACTCCTGCAGCCGCCAGATATTGAATAACGGGACTTCCCAAGCCTCCTGCCCCAATGACAAGAACTTTGGATGACTTTATTTTCTTTTGCCCTTCCAATCCGATTTCTTCGATAAATATCTGCCGGCTGTACCGTGCAAACTGGTCTTGTTTCATAATTATCATAGAACCATTAAGGTTTTTAAAGTTCTTAATGGTTTAAAATTTTAAAATCCACTGTATACGGAATCCCAATCTTTCATCACAGGATCATAACCTGCTTTTTTAATCATCATTTTAATCTCCTCCATACTTCGTTCATCACTGGTTTCAAACTGTTCCAGAGATTCTTTATCCACAGCATATCCTCCGGGGTTTGTTTTGGAACCTGCACTCATAGCAGTTGCTCCCAGAGATACAATATTATTCCTAAAAATTTCATTTTCCCTGGTAGAAATGGAGATTTCAAGGTCTTCATTCCAGATTCTGTAGGCACAAATGAGCTGAAGAAGGTCTTTATCTTCCATAATGAAATTCGGTTCAATAATCCCTTCAGCGGGTCTGAGCCTGGGAAATGAAACAGAAAACTTGCTTTTCCAGTACTGTTTCTGGAGGTAATCGATGTGTAAGGCATTGAAAAAGCTGTCTATTCTCCAATCTTCAAGCCCAAGAAGAACTCCCAGCCCTATTTTATGAATGCCTGCCCTTCCAATTCTGTCAGGAGTTTCAAGGCGAAAATGAAAATTTGATTTTTTGCCTTTCGGATGATATTCCCTGTACACATCCTGATGGTAGGTTTCCTGATATACCAGAACAGAATGTACTCCTTCTTCATGGAGCAGCTTATATTCTTCTTCCAGTAATGGCTGCACTTCAATGGAAATGTTGGAAAAATGAGGCTTTAGCTTACGGACAGCGTTCTGAAAATAAGGTACACCCACAATTTTATTGGCTTCACCGCTTACCAGTAACACATGATTCACTCCCATAGATTTCAGGACTGATGCTTCAATCATCAGCTCCATATCGGAAAGTGTTTTCCTTTTCAGGTGATTGTCCAGACTGAATCCGCAATAGGTACAGATATTCTGACATTCATTACTGAGATACAGCGGAGCATAGAGCTGAATGGTTTTTCCAAATCTTTTTTGGGTAAGAGCCTGCGTCATTCCTGCCATCAGCTCAAGTTCCTGAGAAGCCGCTGGTGACAAAAGGTTCAGGAAATCATCAAGGGTTTTATTCTTTTTCTGAAGACTGTACCTTACATCAGCCAGGCTTACTTTTTCAAGTTTATCCTTTACCTCGTCCCATCGATAGTGTTCAAAAACATCTTTAAAGCTTTTCATGAGTCTGCTTTATTCAAATAAAAATGAAGTCAGCGGACTTGAAGCTTCAGCATGGTTAGCAATGGCTCCCAATCCAGATTCAAAGGCTCTTCTTCCTGCAATCACACCTTCTTTAAAAGCTAAAGCCATATTCAGCGGGTTTCCGGCAACGGCAATGGCTGTGTTCACCAAAACGGCGTCTGCTCCCATTTCCATAGCTTTTGCTGCATCTGATGGTGCCCCGATACCTGCATCTACTACGACAGGAACATTACTCTGACTGATGATGATTTCCAGAAAGTCTTGTGTTCTTAATCCTTTATTCGTCCCGATAGGTGCTCCCAAAGGCATTACCACTGCAGTTCCGGCGTCTTCCAGACGTTTGCATAAAACAGGATCGGCATGAATGTAAGGCATTACAACAAATCCTAATTTGGCTAATTCTTCCGTTGCATATAAGGTTTCAATAGGATCCGGCAGTAAATATTTTGGATCCGGATGAATTTCCAGTTTTACCCAGTTCGTTTCCAGTGCTTCTCTGGCTAACTGTGCGGCCAATACAGCTTCTTTGGCAGTTCTTGCTCCGGAAGTATTCGGCAGAAGGTGAACGTTGGTTTCTTTTAATGAATCAAGCAGGCTGTCTTCACTGGATTTCGCATCAATTCTTTTGAGCGCCATTGTTACCATATTGGTTTCAGATGCGATGACAGATTGTACCATATCTCCCATACTTCCGAATTTTCCTGTTCCTAAAAACAGTCTTGATTCAAAAATTCTTCCTGCGATTTCTAATTTCTGATGGTTCATATCATTACTTTTTTTAGTTCATTAATAATTGATGGCTGTTTTGTAATCAGTCCGGAAACTGCAATACCATAAATCCCGATCTCCTGTAACGGTAAAATATCTTCGAGAGTAACACTTCCGATGGCAAATATCTTAGGGACATCTATTAATTTTTCCCTTAATCCATCAATGATATGCTGATATCCTTCAAATCCAAGAACAGGACTGAGTTTTTCTTTGGTTGTGGTAAATCTCAATGGTCCTAAACCGATATAATCACAAGATTCGTTGATTCTCTGAATGACATCTGAAAGGGTATTAGCCGTTCCGCCAATCATTTTATTTTCGCCCAAGATCAACCTTGCGTCTTTAATGGCACTGTCGTCCAATCCTAAATGAACGCCGTCTGCATCTATTTCTCTGGCTATTTGTACATGATCATTGATGATACAAACCGCCTGATATTCTGAACAAAGTTGTTTTGAAATTTCACAGAGTTTGATTAATTCGTTTTCAGGAGCATTTTTCCATCGAACCTGTACCCATTTGATCCCATTATCTAAGGCTTTTCGGATATAAAGGTCCTGTTCCTGCAGAGTATTTCCCTGTGATATGTATTGTAATTTTTCCATGTTTATGATGAATGCGTTCCCAGTAAAGAGGGATTGCTTTGTAAAAATTTTTCGATGTATCGTTTTCCCTGCTTGCAGGCCGTTTCCATACTTTTCCCTTTGGCAAGTTCAGCTGTGATGGCTGAAGATAAAACACAGCCCGAACCATGCTTGGGAAAATAGATCTCACTATCATCTTTTGGTTTTAAAAGAGTTTCTGTTCCATTTTCAACTAAAACATCCGTTCCCAAAAGGTCTTTTCTATGTCCTCCTTTGATCAGTAATGAACATTTATTGGTATCCGGCAAAAGATTATTTTCTTTTAAAACCACATATTCATTGTAATTGGGAGTCATTAAACTGATGTCGTTTACAATATCCTTCAGCTGTGAAAGTGTTTCAAGGTCAAAAAAGGTAAATTCAGAAGTACTTTTCATAACCGGATCCCAAACGATTTTTGCTTCAGAGTTACCAGCCTTTACTGCTTTTATAATTTTACCCAGAAATTCCGCATCTTTCACAATTCCGATTTTCACTGCTGAAATGGTATAGTTTTCCCTCAACACCTGAATTGCTTTGGTTACTTCATCTATAGGCCGCCATTCTAAGCTCAAGCATTTGGAAGCCGTTTGCAATGTCAATGCGGTACATATTCCCAATCCCATCACTTTCGATTGTTCAAAAGTTTTACTATCTGACAGCAAGCCCGCTCCACCACTGGGATCGAAGCCTGCGATACTTATGACATAAGGACGTTCCTGCATTTTTTGAATACTTTTAAGGGTTCTTCACTTTCCCAGACAGCACCTAATAAGGCCGCTCCATCTGCTCCTGTTTCGAAAACTTCATGGATATTATCCTGATCAATTCCTCCAAGAGCAATCAATTTTACATCCGAATGCTTTCTATGTTTTATTTCATCTTTAATAGTGGAATCCAATCCATATCCTTTTTTGGAGATACTTGGAAAGAACGGGCTTATGAAAGCATATTCCCATTCTTTATCCAAAATATTGTACGTTGCGATATCGTGTACCGAAGTTGAAATGGTATTTTCTTCCGCAAAAGGTTTATATGTTCCTTCCTTTCGATCAATCTCCCTGAAATGAAATCTTGAAATAGTAAATTCCTTCCCCGGGTCGTAATGCGTATGCAGCACCAGCTGTGAACGAAAAACTTCATCAATCTGTGTGATGAATTCAGTCATTTCATTCCGGCTGATCCATGGTTTCCGGATGTGAAGCAGATCAAGACCCTCCTGAAACATTTGGTTAATAATATCAGTTTCATTCGGGACAATCCATTCAGGAGTGATAACGATGATCATATATAGATTTCTTTCCCTTTTTCAATAAATTCCTGTGATTTATCCAGCATACCCTGTTCTGCAGATTCACGAATTTCCTGAGTAATTTTCATGGAACAGAATTTCGGTCCGCACATGGAACAGAAATGGGCAATTTTTGCACCTTCCGCTGGTAATGTTTCATCGTGATAAGCTCTTGCCGTCTCAGGATCTAACGAAAGGTTAAACTGATCTTCCCATCTGAATTCAAACCTGGCTTTACTTAATGCGTTGTCTCTGTACTGTGCGCCCGGATGACCTTTTGCTAAATCCGCTGCGTGGGCTGCCAGTTTATAAGTGATTACCCCAACTTTTACATCATCTTTATTCGGAAGACCTAAATGTTCTTTCGGTGTTACATAGCAAAGCATGGCACAACCAAACCAACCAATCATAGCTGCCCCGATTCCTGAAGTAATATGATCATAACCTGGAGCAATATCCGTTGTTAACGGCCCTAAAGTATAGAAAGGAGCTTCATGGCATTCTTCCAATTGCTTTTCCATATTTTCTTTGATCATGTGCATCGGAACATGGCCGGGTCCTTCAATCATCACCTGCACATTATGTTTCCAGGCAATTTTTGTCAGTTCACCTAAAGTTTCCAGTTCTGCAAACTGAGCGGCATCATTAGCATCTGCAATAGATCCGGGACGAAGACCATCTCCTAAAGAGAAAGCTACGTCATACTTCTTCATGATCTCGCAAATCTCCTCAAAATGAGTGTATAAGAAACTTTCTTCATGATGGAATAAACACCATTTTGCCATAATAGATCCTCCTCTGGAGACAATTCCGGTCACTCTTTTTGCGGTTAAATGGATATATCTCAACAGAACTCCGGCATGGATCGTGAAATAGGAAACTCCCTGCTCTGCCTGTTCAATAAGGGTATCTCTGAAGATTTCCCACGTCAGGTCTTCCGGAACACCTTTCACTTTTTCCAGGGCCTGATAAATAGGAACTGTACCAATAGGAACCGGACTGTTTCTGATGATCCACTCTCTTGTTTCGTGAATATTTTTTCCGGTTGAAAGATCCATAATAGTATCAGCACCCCATCGGCAGGCCCACACCGCTTTTTCTACTTCTTCTTCAATACTGGATGAAACGGCACTGTTTCCGATATTTGCATTGATTTTCACCAGGAAATTTCTTCCGATGATCATCGGTTCGCTTTCCGGATGGTTGATGTTATTGGGAATAATGGCTCTTCCGGCAGCAATTTCGTCTCTTACAAACTCTGGTGTAATTTTACTTTTTGGGGTATTGGCTCCAAAGCTGTGTCCCGGATGTTGAAAAGCCATTTCTTTAGATACAGAATCAAGCTGTTCTATTCTTTGATTTTCCCTGATCGCCACATATTCCATTTCCGGAGTAATGATTCCCTGTTTTGCATAATAAAGCTGTGTAACTTCTTTTCCTTGCTGCGCAACTTTAGGCTTATGATCATAAGAGAATCTTAATTCATTAAGACGAGGATCTGCTAAACGTGCCTTTCCATATTCAGACGTAATTCCATCAAGGATATTTACATCATTTCTGTCCAGAATCCATTTTTCTCTGATTCTCGGAAGTCCTTTCTGGATATCAATGACTGCATTTTCATCGGTATAAGGTCCTGAAGTGTCGTAAATCGTCACCGGAGCATTATATTCAAAGCCGCCATTGGTCAATTTGGTCGGACTAAGCTGTATTTCACGCATGGCTACATTGATAGGATGTAATGTTCCTTCAACATAGATTTTCTTTGAGTTCGGAAATGGCGAACATGTAATGGAGTGAGCCATAAGTATTGGTATTAATTATGAGAATTAACCGCCTTGAGTGGCAGTAATGATTAAAACTGAATCGTTGTGGTTAAGGATGGTTTCCGCCCAGACTGACAGGGGAATAATGCGATTGTTGAGAGCTACAGCAATACCTTTTTTCTTTCCAGGCAGCTCAATAGCCAGTAATGCTTCCAGGTTTGCGGGAAGTACATTAAATGTTTTTCGGGTGTGGTTGATTATAAGTTCCATTCCTAATATTTTACATATACTTTAGGAATGGCCATTATTGTACAATAGAATGTACAGCAAAAGTCATCTACTTTTCCCTACGCTGGTATGATCCAGATCAGGTTCAAAGGGTAAAGTCTCAGTCTGTTGGTAACAGACACCCCTAAAGTTGGCAACGAAGTTAGACATTTTTTCAGAATGGACAAAATTTCAGATGATATTCAACAAAAAATCCATCTCAACTTTGGAGATGGATCTTATTGATATTTATTCAAAATGCGTTAATAAAAAAGCTTTAAGCAGCCATTGGTATTATATTGATTAGCCCAGGATAATTCATTTGTAGAGCTTATCTGTCCTGAGTAATTAAACTCTTTTATAATCATCTTTTGAAAATTATTTTTAGATAATGACATGTAAAAATAGTCAGTGAAAATTCCCAGGTTTTTAAATGGATTCTGGACTGCATCAAAATTACTAAACTGCAGCTCCTGAATGGTTTTAAAATCAACATTATTATGTTTTTCTATAGTAACCGTTTTTTCCAGATTTCCAGCAGTGTTATAAGTAAATTTTTCTAAAAATGTTAAAATATAATCATCAGGATCTGTAGGATCATAAGTTATATTAGGGAATTCTGTCAAAACATCAACGAGCTTTCCTGAGGTATCATAATTGTATGTCAAACGTTTTTCCTGTTGTATATTATAAATTGAAGGAATAGTTGATTTAGTAATTTTTCCTTGACTGTCAAACTCAAATTTCCTTTCATTTAATTGAACATTAAATGATGGATCAGAGCTATAACTTCCTACTACAGCAGTATTCCCTGTATAAGATATTTTAGTATAAATCAGATTTGTAAATCGGTCCGGAGCTCCTGACGCTCCTGCAGACTTCAAAATCCCTCCATTTTTTTTATAAACTCTTCCCTGAGAATCATATTCAAAAATATAGTTTTGTTCCAAACCGTTAAAAGCAGGAGATAAAACAGGATAATTCCACGATACTTTATTTGTATTATCAATAACAGTTTGTTCTGAATTATCAACAGGTATTTCATTATTGTCTGAACAAGATCCCATAACCAACACTGTGACTAAGAAAAGTGATTTAAATTTCATATTATAGATCGTAAAAATTATTTGCTTATTCTTCACAAGCCCTCCAGATCGCATCATTCTGTGGAACAGGAGCTATGATTTCAATGTTTTCTTTGGTTACCGGATGAATAAATTCCAGTTTTCTTGCATGAAGATTGATTCCTCCATCAGGGTTAGAGCGTGGTGCTCCATATTTCAGATCACCCTTAATCGGAACTCCGGTTTTAGATAGCTGCGCTCTGATCTGGTGATGTCTTCCGGTTTCAAGATCTATTTCCAAGAGAAGGTAATTATCCAGTGTTTTGACCACATGATAGGTAAGAATAGCTTCTTTTGCTCCTTCGGTAGCTTTGGGAAAAACAATGGCTTTATTATTCTTTTCGTTTTTCTTTAAATAATGAACCAGTCTCTGGCTTTGAGGAATCATTTCTTTTCCCACAACTGCCCAATATGTCTTTTTCACTTCACGGTTTTTCACCATTTGCGTAAGACGGGAAAGCGCTTTGGAAGTTTTTGCATAGATTACCAGCCCGGAGGTTGGGCGGTCTATACGATGAACCAAGCCGAGAAAAACATTTCCCGGCTTAGCATCTCTTATTTTTATAAAGTTCTTGATGGATTCTAATAGTGATTCATCTCCGGTTTTATCACCCTGAACAAGCTGACCCACCTTTTTATTAATCACCAGAAGATGGTTGTCCTCATATATAATCTGCTCCTTCATACTTTTTCAGTCTATCTTCTTCTGTTGGATAATGACAGGATAATTCCCGCCAAAAGCCCCACAGTTTTTACAGCCGAAAGTTTTGAGCCTTCCGGAATAAATGCTCCGAATACACAGATTGCTGCAGCAGCATACATAGCATAAACAAAATTCTTATTCGTAAGTAGCGGAGCCTGAATAAAGAAGCTCGCTCCTATCAGCACATAAAATACTTTTCTTGAAAGTAAATGATTGATTTCCGGAGAGAATAAATTAAACCACCCTACAGCAAGACAAATCAGTGCTGCAATAGATAATATTCCCTGAATAGATTGTTGATTCTGCATAGATTAATAGCTTTCGTTTTCGTTGGGAAACTCTACACTTTTCACATCTTTTACATATTGAGCAACAGCTCCTGTAATTTCTGTATAAAGGTCAAGATATCTTCTTAAGAATTTCGGACTGAAGCCTTTGTTCATTCCTACCATATCATGATACACCAAAACCTGCCCGTCACAATCTGCTCCGGCACCGATTCCGATAGTAGGAATAGAAATACTTTCTGTCACTTTTTTCGCCAATTCCGCAGGTATTTTTTCCAGTACTACAGAAAAACAGCCTAATTCTTCCAAAAGTTGAGCATCAGCAATCAGTTTTTCAGCTTCTGCCTCTTCCTTTGCTCTTACTTTATACGTTCCGAATTTATAGATAGACTGTGGTGTTAATCCCAAATGTCCCATTACCGGAATTCCGGCATTGATAATTTTCTTGATAGATTTAGAGATTTCTTTTCCACCTTCAATTTTCACCGCATGCGCTCCACCTTCCTTCATCATTCTTACCGCAGATTCCAATGCTTTTTCAGGATTACTCTGATAAGTTCCGAAAGGTAAATCTGCTACCACCAAAGCTCTGTCGGTTCCTCTTACCACACTTTGAGCATGATAGATCATTTGATCCAGCGTAATGGGCAATGTAGTTTCAAAACCAGCCATTACATTCGCCGCAGAGTCTCCAATTAAAATAGCATCTACTCCCCCTGCATCTACCATCTTTGCAGTGGTAAAATCATAGGCGGTAAGCATTGTTATTTTTTCCTTGTCGAATTTCATTTTACGCAAGGTTTCAGTCGTAACTTTTTTAATTTCAGAGTGAACAGACATAATTTATCTATTTTTAAAAGTTAAAAAGTCGGCCTTGAGCCGACTTAAGTTTTTGTATGATTTATAAAACTACGTGACCGAGTTTCATGAGTTTGTCGTGATTTAAAATCTTGATATTTCTTCCGTCAACTTCAATGAGACTATCCTGTTTGAATTCGGAGATCAGACGGATGGCACTTTCCGTAGCAGTACCGATAATATTGGCAATTTCTTCTCTCGTTAATGAGATCTTAATAAAGCCTTCAGGGTCTACCCCCAGTTTCTGTTCCAGCAGCAAAAGAATTTCTGCCAGTCTTTCTCTTACCGTTTTCTGAGCAAGGAAAGTAATGGTATTGGAAGATTCTCCTAATTCGTAGGAGATTTTCTGAAGCATTACGAAAGACAGCTGTGGATCTACTTCAAGCAGATACATAAAGATATCCGCAGGTAAGAATACACATTCAATATCTGTCATGGCTTCTGCTTTGGCCTGGAAGTTTTCCCCGCAAAGCAAAGAACGATAGCCGATGATATCTCCTTCTTTGATAAATCTTAAAATCTGATCTTTACCGAACGCACCTGATTTCGAAAGCTTGGCAGCACCTTTCTCCAGAACAAACACTCCTTTCGGAGTTTCGCCATCCTCGAAAATGGTATCATGTTTCTGAAAACTCAGTTTCTTTTTGCCATTAATATATTTTTCAAAATCTGCGCTAGAAAGTCTTTCTTTAAATGATTTATCATTAAAAACTCTGGCGAACCTCTCTTCAATTGCTATCTGTTGTTCCTGCGGCATTTTATATGATATTTATCACAAAAATAGAACTTTTTAACGCGATAAACAAAAAAAATTGTTATAATTTTGTAGTTCAATATTTTATGGGGTGAGCGAGAACTGTTTTCATTGTGGTCAAGGGATAGAAAAAGAAAGAATTTTATTTGACGAAAAGACTTTCTGCTGTAACGGATGTAAGTCTGTTTACGAGATTCTAAATTTAAATCATTTAGGCAACTTCTATGAGCTTAATAAAGGAGCGGGAATTCGTCCGAATGATGAAAATTCTTCTCAATTTGACTACCTGGACACACCTGAAATCTTTGAAAAAGTGACTGATTTTTCTGAAGGAAGCACCAGTCTTGTTACGTTCAAAATCCCTGTTATTCACTGCTCTTCTTGTATCTGGCTATTGGAAAGCCTTCATACGTTAAATAAGCATATTAAATATTCGCAGGTCAATTTCACAAGAAAGACCTTACAGATTTCATTCAATCATAACGATCTGAAATTAAGCGAACTGGCTAAATTCTTAACCAATCTAGGATATAAACCGGTCATCAGCCTCGAAACTGCTGATAAAAATGAAGATCATCTTGACAAATCTTTATTGGTAAAGTTTGCCATCGCTGCTTTTGCTTTTGGTAACGGAATGTTCCTTGCCTTTCCTGAGTACATAGGTGGAGAAGATTATTGGATGGACCATTATAAGGGATTATTCAGAACCTTGATATTCCTTTTGGCAACACCTGTTGTATTTTATTCAGCTTCAGACTATTATAAATCTGCATGGTACGGTTTAAAAAATAAGATCGTCAACATTGATGTTCCGATTGTCTTAGGAATTTTTGTTCTCTACGGAAGAAGTATCTACGAAGTAGTAACAGATTATGGTCCAGGATATTTCGATACTCTTTGCGGGTTATTGTTCTTCATGCTTCTTGGGAAAATTTTCCAAAAACGAACATACAGTGCCCTTTCCTATGACCGGGATTACAAATCTTTCTACCCGATTGCCGTAACCAAAGTTGATTTCGAGGGAAAACAGGACAATATTCTATTGTCTGAAATAAAAGTGGGTGATAGAATTCTGGTTAGAAATCAGGAAATTATCCCGGTAGATGCTATTCTGATCAACGGAGAGGGAAACATCGACAACAGTTTCATCACCGGAGAAAGTGAAAGTATCAGCAAACAGCCTGGTGATAAGATTTTTGCCGGAGGAAAGCAGATAGGATCGTCTCTGGAACTGGAAGTTATCAAAGATGTTGACCAGAGCTACCTTACTCAGCTTTGGAATAAAGAAGCATTCAAGAAACATGAAACCGGACTTGACACGTTGACTAACAACATCAGTAAATATTTCACATTCATCATTTTAGGCATTGCTCTTGTTGCAGGAATTTATTGGGCATTTATTGATTTAGAGAAGATGTTCCAGGTTATTTCTGCCATTCTGATCATTGCATGTCCCTGTGCACTTGCCCTGTCTGCACCGTTCACTTTTGGACACATTATGAGGATTTTAGGCCGAAACAAGTTTTATGTAAAAGATACTTTAACGATTGAAAAAATCGCGAGACTTGATACGATTGTTTTCGATAAAACAGGAACGATCACTCACAGGAAAAAATCCAATATCAAGTACGAAGGATCTGAGATCAACGAATTTGATACTCTGAACATTAAGACGTTATTGAAGAACTCCAACCACCCGCTTTCAAAATCATTGTACGAATTCATTGAAGTGAAAGATGAATATTTCCCTGTAGAGAAATTTATTGAAATTTCAGGGAAGGGATATGAAGCCAGCATAAGGGGAAATCTGTATAAAATCGGATCTGCCCGCTACAACAACCAGGAGCCTAAAAATCTCGAAACAGCAGTTTACATCAGCAAAAATGGGGAATACTTAGGTAAATTTATCTTTAAGAATGAATATCGTCCGAAACTGAGAGAGCTTTTCACAAAGCTTACCCACTACAAAATATTTATCCTGAGTGGAGACAATTCCTCAGAAGAAAACCAGCTTAAAGAGCTTATTCCAAACTACAAAGGAATGGCCTTTAATCAAAGTCCGGAAGATAAGCTAAACTACATCAAATCCCTTCAGGATCAGCACTTAAAAGTAGCAATGCTTGGAGACGGACTTAATGATGCTGGAGCGTTAAAACAAAGTAATGTAGGAATTGCTATTGCTGATGATACAAACAGCTTTACCCCATCTTCTGATGTCATTATGAACGGAGATAAAGTAGTTACTCTTGACAATTATCTGAACGTCTGTAAGGGCTCCATCACGATTGTGAAAATGACATTTATAATCAGTTTTTTATACAATATTGTTGGTTTAAGTTACGCTGTTACAGGACATATGCATCCGCTCTTCGCAGCAATCATTATGCCAATCAGTTCGATTACGGTGGTTACCTTTACCACAGTTTCTACCTGGATTTTAGGTCGTAAATATTTCAAAAAACAGGCGTAAAAGCCCTTATTTAGACTGATTTTAAATTAGCTGAAATCGGCATTTCGTGATGAATGTCATTATTTTTCACTAAATTTGAAACCCGAAAATAGGTTAATTTTGTTGTCCAATGGATATTCTATATTTAATGATCCTCTGCAGTGTTTCTTTAGCTGCGATTTTCTTGGTCGTATTTATAGTGTATGCCCGAAAAGGACAGTTTGAAGATGATGAATCTCCTGCTGTCAGAATCCTTTTTGATGACGAAAAAGTCAAAGAAAAAGATGAAACCGGCGACAAAAATAAAGACGAGAAAGAAATAGGAGAAAATAATAAAAATTGAGAAAAATAGTGAATAGTTGATATGGAAACACAGAAGTTTAGTTATGACAATAGTATTGTCCGTGCGTTCCTTTATGCGACCTTAGTTTTCGGTCTCATTGGATTTACGTTCGGGCTTACGGCGGCATTAATGCTTTTCTACCCGGAATTACCTGAATTCTTTTTCGGGACGGATGACACAACCATTAAAAGTTTGGCATCGGGTAACATTGAAGGGTTAATAAACACTCATGGTGCGTTTGGTTTTGGTAGAATCAGAATGCTGCACACCAACACCGTAATCTTTGCATTCGTTTGTAACATCGTTTACACGGGTATTTATTACTCATTACAGAGATTATTAAAAACAAGAATGTACAGTGACACCTTGTCTTGGTTACATTTCTGGACCTGGCAGTTTATGATCGTTGCTACGTTCGTTACGTTCTTTATGGGAATCAATACCTCTAAGGAATATGCTGAACATGAGTGGCCGATCGACATATTGATCGCATTCTCATGGATCATTTTTGGTATCAATATGTTCCTGACTATTTCTAAGAGAAGAGTGAGACACCTTTACGTAGCCATCTGGTTCTACATTGGTACATGGATTGCAGTAGCAATGCTTCACATCTTCAACAACCTTGAAGTACCTTTATCTTTCACAGGCTGGAAATCTTATTCAGCATACGCTGGGGTAAAAGATGCTATTGTACAGTGGTGGTATGGTCACAATGCGGTTGCATTCGTATTGACGACTCCGGTTCTAGGTTTAATGTATTACTTCCTTCCGAAGGCTGCAGACAGACCGGTATTCTCGTATAAATTGTCTATTATTCACTTCTGGTCATTAATTTTCGTATATATCTGGGCTGGTCCTCACCACCTTCAGTATACAGCTCTTCCAGCTTGGGCTCAGGCGGTAGGAACAGGTTTCTCTATCATGCTTATTGCACCATCTTGGGGAGGTATGTTAAATGGTCTTCTTACACTAAGAGGAGCTTGGGATAAAGTAAGAGAAAACCCTATCCTTAAGTTCTTCGTAGTAGCTGTTACCTGTTATGGTATGGCAACGTTTGAAGGACCGCTTTTGGCAACTAAAAACATCAACAAAATTGGTCACTTTACAGACTGGGTTATCGGTCACGTACACTTAGGAGCTCTTGGGTGGAATGGTTTCATGGCATTCGGAGTTATCTATTATTTGGTACCAATCATGTGGAGAACAAAACTTTGGTCTGTAAAATTAGCTAACTGGCATTTCTGGTTAGGTACTTTAGGAATTATTTTCTATGCAGTTCCAATGTATATTTCAGGATTTACACAAGGATTAATGTGGAAGCAGTTCAACCCGGACGGAACCTTATTATGGAAAAACTGGTTGGATACAGTAACGGCAATTATTCCTTACTTCAAAATGAGATTCGTAGGAGGTTTATTCTATATCTCAGGATCTATATTAATGATTGTAAACGTAATCGCTACAGTAAGAAAAGGATCATTCCAGAAAGAAGTTCCTGCTGAAGCTCCTGCGTTAGCAAACATCAGCAAAAACAGAAAAGAAGGAGAAGGCACTCACCTTTGGCTGGAAAGAACTCCGGTATTATTAGGTATCCTATCTTTCATCACGATATCTATCGGTAGTTCAATTGAAATTATCCCTACACTATCTCTTAAGAAAAGTGTACCTACGATTTCTGCAGTGAAGCCTTATTCACCACTGGAACTTGAAGGTAGAGATATCTATATCCGTGAAGGATGTAACGCTTGTCACTCTCAGATGATCAGACCATTCAGAGACGAGATTACAAGATTCAACGGTAAAAACGGACAATACTCCAAAGCTGGAGAATTCGTATACGACAGACCATTCCTATGGGGTTCTAAGAGAACAGGACCGGATTTACATAGAGAAGGTGGTAAAAACCCAAGTTCTTGGCACTACAAGCACATGTATAACCCAAGATCAACTTCTGCAGGTTCTATCATGCCTCGTTACCCTTGGTTAATTGCTACTGACTTAGACAGAACTAAGATGGTAGACAAAATGAAGCTGATGAAGAATGTATTCGATGTACCTTATACTAAGGCTGAAATTGATTCTGCAGACAAGTGGGCTAATAACCAATCGGCAAAAATTGTGAAAGATATCTTCTCTGAAGCGAATGACCTTAAGCAGGCTTACGCGAAGAGACCTCAGGGAGAATTAGAGAAAAAAGAAATTGTAGCTCTTATTTCTTATCTTCAGAGATTAGGTACAGATATCAAAACAACTGAAATCAAAACAGCAAGTAATAACTAAAAAACATTAAAAAGTTCATACTATGATTCCTCAGAACTTTAAAGATATATTATCCAATACTGAAAATGCTGGCTTCTACCAGACACTGGCTCTGATTTTCTTTATGCTGTTCTTCGTCGCATTGGTAATCTATGTTTTTAGCAGACCTAAAAAATATTACAAAGAAGAAGAAGAGGCACCGCTTGGGGATGATGAAGATGACGATTTTAATTTAAAAAATTAAACTATTTTTTATGAAACAAAGAACACCTGTTGTTATAAACATCTTAATAATAATCGGACTTTTAATAGTTTTTTATTATTTATTTGTACAGAGCTACGCGTTCCTTTCTTCACCTTACTTCTGGGGAACTGTTGTAATCGCTGGGATCCTTGCTTATATTCATGCAGCTATCGGAGACCTTATTGAGAACAACAAATTCAAGAAATTATCTCCTGAAGAAAAGGCAGCTTATTTAGCTGAAAAGAAAGTTCCTTATTTCAAAAGATTGTACCAAAGTGCATTCAAAAAGCAATCTGCTTCTGAAGAAAAGGATATCCTTATCGACCATGGTTTCGACGGGATCATGGAGTTGGATAACCAGTTACCGAAATGGTGGGTAGGTTTATTCTATTTTGGGACCGCTTTTTGTATTGTATATATTGCAGCCTACTCTTTCACAGACTTCGCTCACCCGTTAAGCGAATATGAAAAAGAATATAAAGAGCAGCTAGCTAGTATTGAAGAATACCAGAAATCTCAGCCTCCTGTAACAATTGAAACAGCAAAATATTCAGCTGATAACATTGCGGAAGGTAAAGAATTATTCAAAACAAACTGTGCATCTTGTCACAAAGAAGACGGTAGTGGAGGTATCGGACCAAACCTTACTGATAACTACTGGATCAACCAGCCTGAGAAAACGTTATTCAAAAACGTATTCCATATGGACTGGAACGGTTCTCCTACTAACCCTTCGATGAGAGCATTCGGTAAAAACGGAGAAGTTTCAGGTGCAGAGATTGAGAAGATTGCAGCGTATGTATATCATATCAACCAGGAACAACCACCAGTGACTCCGGCTCAGGGAGGAGCAGCTCCTCAAGGAACTGAAGCACATTGGGAAAAAGAATAATTTAAAAAATTAGAAAATATATGAAAAAAACATAATTTGTTATTAGATTAAAATAGTAACGAATTATGTTTTTTCTTTTTTAAAACCTATTACATATGTCAGACATAGAAGAAATAGAAGTACGCGGCGGACAGGGACAGGTTCTGGACCCTGAGACTTACAGAGATTCTATAGGGACAATGGAGCAATCCGGAAAAAGAAGATGGGTCTTTCCAAGAAAACCTAAAGGAAAGTACACCAACTATAGAAATATTGTAAGCTATTTACTATTAATTGTTTATTTTACATTACCATTCATCAAAATCAATGGTAACCCATTATTGATGTTTAATGTTATAGACAGGGAGTTTTTCATCTTTGGACAGCCCTTCTATCCACAGGACTTTTTTATCCTCACTTTAGGTGCTATTGCCTCTTTAATCTTTATTATTGTTTTTACGATTGCGTTCGGAAGAATTTTCTGCGGGTGGATTTGCCCTCAGACAATTTTTATGGAATCTATCTTCCGTAAAATCGAATATCTGATTGAAGGTGACAGAAACAAGCAAATGAAGCTGGACAGACAGGAGTGGAACAGTGAAAAAATCTGGAAAAGAAGCTTAAAATGGTCTGTTTACATTATCATTTCATTAATCATCACTCACTTCATGTTCATGTATATCGTAGGATATGAAGAAGTATTTAAAATTGTTGGTGAAGGACCATTTGCACACCCTACCAATTTTATTGTAATGATTCTTCTTACCGCAGCATTTTACTTTGTATTTGCATGGTTCAGAGAACAGGTTTGTACATTGGTTTGTCCTTACGGAAGACTTCAGGGTGTATTGATTGATAAAGATACCATCAATGTTTTCTACGATTTCAAAAGGGGAGAAAACAGATCAAAATGGAGAAAAGGAGAAAACAGAAAAGCGGCAGGTAAAGGAGACTGTATAGACTGTCATCAATGCGTCGTAGTTTGTCCTACAGGAATTGATATCAGGGACGGACAGCAGCTGGAATGTATTAACTGTACGGCGTGTATTGATGCTTGTGATGAAGTCATGGAAAAAGTAGGCCTTCCAAAAGGACTGATCCGATATGCTTCTGAAAATGAAATTGAAAAAGAAACTCAGTTCAAGTTTACAGGAAGAATGAAAGGTTTTTCAATATTCCTGTTCCTTCTTGTAGGATTCCTAGGATATCTTCTGTATAGCCGCGGTGAAATGGAGGCCAAGTTCATTAAACCGGCAGGTAGCACTTTCTTTGTAAGAGACGGTAAAATTACCAATACTTATAATTATACTTTCCTTAATAAAACAAACGATAAAAAAATCGTTACCATTAAAGTAATTAATCCGGCACATGGGGAAATTACGTATAGTGCATCAAGTAAGATTCAGGTAGACAGAGATAAAATTTCAAAAGGAACAATCAATATCAGTTTCCCTGAAGGTGATATGAAACTCTCTAAGCAGAATATCACCATTGGTGTTTACGATATGAAAGGTAAACTGATTGATTCATACCAGACTTATTTTGAAGGACCTTTCAAACTGCAATTTTAATTAGAAAAAAATGAAGAACTTTAGTTGGGGACACGGTGTTGTAATTGCATTATTAGCATTTATAGTTTTTATATTATCCATGATGTTTCTTTTCCCGAACGGGCAAAAAAACTCTGAAATGGTAACAGATAACTATTACGAAGAAGAGCTGAAATACCAGGATGTAATTGATGCTAAGAAAAAAGCAGATGATCTGCAGGAAAAACCTGTATACAGCCAGGATATTAAGGGAATTAAAATTACTTTTCCAAAAGAATATAATAACTCAAATACTACGGTAAAATTTGTTTTAAACAGAACCGACGACCAGAATTTAGACATTAAAAAATCTGTACAGCTTGATGCCGGCCAGTCTTTTACAATCCCTGCACAGGTATTGAAAATGGGTAATTATACGTTAAGACTAAGCTGGACAAAAGATAAAACAGACTACCGAATGGATTATGATGTGATATGGAAATAGGACTTATTGTATCGGCTATTGCTTTAGGCTTTGCTTCCGGTTTTCATTGTATCGGAATGTGCGGACCTATTGCTTTATCGATGGGATTAACCAAAAAACAGGCTGCCAACTTCTATCTTCAGAACCTCACCTATCAATTCGGAAGAATTTTTACCTATTCCTTATTAGGTGCGCTTCTGGGAATTATCGGGCAGGGATTTGAAATGGCAGGATTTCAAAAATATCTTACCATTACTGCCGGGGTTCTTCTGATCATTATGGCTGTATTTTCTTTTGGTGGAAAAGACTTTGCTTCAAAAATTCCTTTTCTATCCAGGTTTCTGTACAGTGTGAAAATGAATCTGGGAAAATTACTTCAGAAAGCAGATTACCGTTCAAGATTTACCACTGGGCTTCTTAATGGATTTTTACCTTGCGGAATGGTGTATATGGCGCTTACAGCAAGCCTTGCAGGCGGAGGAATATGGCAGGGAGCTTTATATATGGCGTTATTTGGTTTGGGAACCCTTCCGTTCATGTTCGCCATAGTTTTAGCCGGAAATCTCATGAATCAGGCTTTCAGAGTAAAAGTCTTAAAAGCAGTTCCGGTAATCATGATTATTCTGGGAGGATTATTTATTCTAAGAGGTCTTGAACTCGGAATTCCATATGTTTCTCCAAAAGCAGAAGCTATGAAGATTATTAAAGATCCAAACGGAGCTGTAAACTGTCATTAAATTAGTATTTTAAATAAACCATGAAGAAAACCATCATCTTATTTCTGATAAGTCTTTTCACATTGCAGTCGTGCAGTGTCAATTCTGAAATTGTCTATCATAAAGATGCAGCCTCCTCTTCTATCACCGATATCGATACAAGAGAGTTTATGTCTGAAATGATGGCTATGACACCGGACTCATTAAAGCAGAAGGAATTCGGAGAAATGGATAAGCTTCCGACTGCCTGGACAAGTATGTATGACCTTGCCAAACAGGAAGGAAAATTAAAAACTGAAAATCCGGATTCCATCAGAATCATGAAAAAAGTTTTCATGAAATCCACAAAAGAAGACAACAAGCTGGCAGGATTTTCTTTTAAAATGGAACATTTTACTCCAGAAGATCATTTGGTTTTGAAAAGTTTTACAAAGACTGAAAAAATCCCTTTAGATCAAAATATATACAATAGCTGGGATGGAAAAACCCTCACTATCAATACAGATAATTTTAATCTTAAAAGTATTGAAGAGGCTATCAAAACCAAAAGTTCAAAGGAAGAAAGTGAAAAAATTGCCGGCATGATGATAATGTTTTTCAAAAATATAGGAACGACATTAAAGTTTGAAAATAAAATAAAGTCAATTACAGGTAAACATGACTGGTTAAAACAGGTTGACGATTATTCTGTAAGAATAGAATATGATCTGAAAGCCTTATATGATAAGTATGTAAAACTCAAAAACGAAGATAAGAAGATCATCATCGTTACTGAGTAAAGCAAAAAGCCACCGGAATCCGGTGGCTTTTTTATGGTAACTAAAGTCGTTTAGTTGATCAGATCAAATCTTGCGTATTCTGCGATCTTCTTAGGAAGCTTGATTCCTTCCGCTGTCTGGTTGTTTTCCAGCAAAGCTGCCATAATTCTTGGTAATGCCATTGCTGAACCATTTAAGGTATGAACCAGCTGAGATTTACCGTCTCCTTTATAACGGCATTTCAATCTGTTGGCCTGGAATGTCTCAAAGTTAGACACTGAGCTTACTTCCAGCCACATCTCCTGAGCCGCACTCCAGACTTCGAAGTCATATGTCATTGCAGAGGCAAAACCTGTATCACCACCGCAAAGTCTTAATACTCTGAATGGAAGCTCAAGATCTGTAAGGATCTCTTTGATATGCTCTACCATTTCCTCCAAAACAGCATAAGAATTTTCAGGTTTTTCAATTCTTACGATTTCAACCTTTTCAAACTGGTGAAGACGGTTCAATCCTCTTACGTGAGCTCCGTAGCTTCCCGCTTCCCTTCTGTAGCACTGAGAGAATGCCGTATTTTTGATAGGAAGATCCTTTTCCTCAAGCAAAACGTCACGGTAAAGATTTGTTACAGGAACTTCTGCCGTAGGAATCAAATATAATTTATCTTCGTTGATATAATACATCTGTCCTTCTTTATCCGGCAGCTGCCCGGTTCCAAAACCAGATGCTTCATTTACTACGTGAGGAGGATTCACTTCTGTGTATCCTTTTTCTACGTTTTTGTCTAAGAAATACTGAACCAAAGCTCTCTGCAATCTTGCTCCTTTCCCTAAATAGACAGGGAAACCGGCTCCGGCAATTTTAACTCCCAATTCAAAATCGATAAGGTTGTATTTTTTTGCCAGTTCCCAGTGAGGAATAGCCCCATCACCAAGACCTTCCACCGGATGAGACTGGAAAATAATTTCGTTATCATCAGCAGAAGCCCCGCTTTTTACCAATTCATTTGGAATGTTCGGAAGCTGGTACAGAATATTCAGCAAGTCGTTTTCTTTAACTTCTAACTGGGATTTCAATTCTGAGCTCGACTCTTTGTATTGTGCTGTTTTAGATTTTGCAGATTCCGCTTCTTCTTTTTTCCCTTCTTTCATCAAAAGACCGATTTCTTTCGAAATTTTGTTGATTTCGGAAAGCTGGGAATCTAGCTCAAACTGGATTCTTTTTCTTTCGTCGTCGGCAGCGATAGCCTCGTCTACCAACTCAAGATTTTTGAACTGTCTTTTCTTAAGACCTTCTAAAACGCGTTCCTTATTGTCGCGCAAAAAATTGACTTGTAACATTTTATTTAGATGTTAAATATTAGATGTTTAGCTTAAAATCAGCTAACAATTGTACAAATTTAAAAATTATTTTGTGATCGTAACGGTATTTATCGAAGTTGGTGCATCAGCATTTTTTGAAAACACTTCATTTCCGTCATACAATACCTTTGAAACCTGAAATACAGTAGGAGTATTCCGATATTGAATTTCCAAAATCCCTGTTACATTTTCATTTACGTTGGTGCTTTTTGTAAAAGTAATCAACATTTTGGAATGATAGGAAGTTCCTGTCCCCGGATTGTCCGGGCTTATCGAATCCAGCTTTCTTCTTTTAGCTCCTGCCAGATAATCCATATAAAACAATGAATCGGTTGTCATTCTTAATGATATATTTACCGGAGAATTATCTTTATTTCCAAAAATATCATTCACCGAATATCCTGTAAAAGATCCGGGTTTTTTACTGTTCAGAAGATCCTGACCCGCACTGTTTTTCATATAGATATTAAGTGCCTGATCTATTCTCTGCAAAGAATCATCATCATTTTTACAACTGATGAGTGCAAAAAACGCTACAAAAATGCCGCAAAAATATTTCATCATAAATACAAAGGTAAAATATTAATCTATAGACTCCTGCTTTATTTTTCAAAATATTTCTGATACCATAACTCAAATGTAACCAGCTGCCATATTTTTACCCAGTCATACTCATGTTCCTGATGATTCCACCACTGGTCAATTACTTCAGCATTGAAGAAGTTTCTCTTTTTTAAACATTCAAGATTTTCCGTGATAAAGTCTCTTACTCTTTTTTCGTTTTTAATGAAATAATTGACAGGAAATGAAAATCCTTTTTTAGGCATATTCAATACTTCCTGGGGGAGATATTTCTCAGCTGTTTTACGCAATAAAGGTTTATTCTGAGTTCCATTAAATCTGATGTTCTGAGGCAGTGATGAAACATAGTCTATTAAACTGTTACTTAAATAGGGATAACGAAATTCAACACTGTATTTCATGGCACTCAGATCATCCCGGAAAACATGATGGGATGAAAGGGAATATTTCATATCATATTCAAAGTATCCGGAATAGTTTTTTGTTTCTGAAAGATGATATTTTGAAAGATTTGAATCAATTTTACTATAAATATCCGATTTTATAAGACTTTTAGCTTCCAAAGGCATCATACTGATCTGGCTCTGCCGGAAGAAATCAAACATATCATCCTGAGAGAAATAATTTTTTACACGCTGTGAAAACTTACCTTTCGTGAAGATAAAAGGACTCATAAAATTAAAATTCCTCATCAGAAGCCATCTGTTCAGCTTCAGTGTATGGGAATAGCCGGCAAAAAGTTCATCGGCACCATTTCCGCTTAATACGACTTTAAAATCTTTGTCATGTGCATATTTGGCAGCATTGATCAAGACTTCAAAGCTGCTGTAAGGTTCTTCAAAGTGCTGGATATTTTCTTTAAGATCTTTCAGCGCTTCATCATCACATATTTTTTTTATCTCATGTGAAACACCAAAATATCTGGCAGCTAACGATGCATTTTTCACTTCTTCTTCAGAAAATGGATAGGATATGGTATAGGTATTAATATCTGCGTTAAAAGGTTTTGATTTTGAAGCAATTAAGGTAGAATCAATCCCGCCACTCATCATTACTGCTACGGGAACATCTGCATACAATTGTTCTGAAATACTTTCGGAAAGCAGCTTATCTATTGTTCTTACAGCTTCTTCTTCAGAAATATTTTTTTCAGACGGCGAAGGCATCTCCCAGAATTTCTCCTTGATGATTTTATGATTGTTTAAATCAACAGTCATAAAAGAAGCAGATTCCAGAGAGAAAATATGCTGAAAACAGGTTTGCGGAGCCAACGTTGTCTGAAAAAGAAAATTAGTATAGACTCCATTCCAATTGATTTCAGGCTTTACCAGTTCATTCTTAAGCAATGCTTTTATTTCTGATGCCCAAACCAGACCTTCCTTACTGTAATGGTAAAAAAGCGGCTTCATCCCTACCCTGTCTCTTGCCAGGGTAAGTCTTTGCGAGATAAGATCCACAATACAAATGGAAAACATCCCATCTAATTTTGCAAAGGCAGAATTTCCCCATTCCTGATAAGCTTTGAGAATAACTTCAGTATCAGAATTACTGCGGAAGAAAAGTCCTAAAGATTCAAGTTCTGTTCTTAACTTTTTAAAATTATAAATCTCTCCGTTAAAGGTAATAATGATCTTTTCATCTTCCGAGAGCATAGGCTGATGCCCTTTTTCAGACAGATCAATAATAGATAATCTTCGGAAACCTAAAGCAATAGCAGAATTCTCATCTTTTAAAACCGGAAACTGTTCTTTGATTTTTTGCGTGGAATCATGTCCTGAAAAAGAAACTCCCTCTCCGTTACTATATATCCAGAATCCTTCATCATCCGGCCCACGGTGTCTGATTGCCTTATTCATTTCCAGAATATTTTTTGAGGAAATACTTTTATGAAATGAATAGTAACCGCTGATTCCGCACATAGTAATGAGTTAATATATCTGTAAAAATAGGAAAATGACTTTATTTTATATAGGTGTCGGAAATAATTATTTCTTTAAAAATTTTTGCCTTAAAACCTGTATTTCTTCTTTTGTAATGATATAATCTTTCAAAGTAAAGGGAGTGGAATTATAAAATTTTCTGAATAACAGAAACGCAGAAACAAAATAAGACGATGTAGTTGCAATACATGCTCCCAAAATTCCCCATCTGGGTATTGCAATGAAGGAAAAAACAATGGTAACCAAAAGACCCGCAATCGACTTGATATTCAAGATCTTAAGTTCCCGTATTCCTGAAAAGTAATGTCCCACCATATCACTTACCGCAATGGCAAAAATTCCCGGGGATAAAAGAAGCATTATTTCTTTGGTATCTCTGAATTCTTTCCCGAAAATCAACTCGTAAGCCTGAGATGGTATGATGATGATCCCCAATACAAAACCTATCATCAGAAAAAAAGTCAGTTTCAAAGATTCTTTGGTTTTCCCTATAGATTCTTCCTTGCTTTTACTATTGACCACATCCGAGTATAAAATGACAGCAATACTGCGGGTAATGGCCCATATCGCTTCCGAAAAAGTAACTCCGATGGAGAATATTCCAACACTGGCTATGCCTTCAAAATATTCTAAAAAATAAAATGAAAGCCTGTAATTCAAAAACTGAACAAAAGCACTTAATTGGGTTTTCCAGCCATATTCAAACATATTCCTGGCCACGTCTTTACAGAATGATATCTCAGAAATCTTACATTTTTTAATAATCTGAAAAAAACTGGTGATAAAAAGAAGTGCCAGGCAGCCAATCTGCGCAAGAAAATAGACTGAAACATCTTTCTTCCCAAATACATACACCAGTACTCCTAAAAATATAATATGAACAAGCTGTTGTAAAACAGTATAAAGATTGAACTTTTTAATATTCTGTGTTCCAATAAACAAGCTGATATTGGTGGATAAGAGTGAAGAGAAAACGGAAATTCCGATAAGATAATATAAATATTCACCCTGAATAGAAGCAATACTGAATAAAAACGGGATTAAAAGACCAGTCAGAAGAGACCACAGATAGGCAAACAATAAAACCTTTTCTATTTTAAACCTTGATGCGAAATAAGAAGCACTGCTTCCGGAAAAGATACTGCTGAAAAAACTTACTGCTGCAGCATTAGCCACCACAATCGAAATGGTTCCCTTTCCTTCACTTCCCCACATATTCGTTGAATAGATCACCAGCCCGAAGCTGAGGATCAGAATAAGAAAGCGTGAGACAAAGGTTTTAATAATAGTAAGCTGCATGGTGATTATGGATCCATAGATTTTTTTACAAAATCAACGAATTTATCTTTTATAAGTTCCCAGTTATATTTTTCTTTAAATTCTTTTCGTGCATTGAGAGCATGGGAATGATACCATTCAGGATTCCTGATATAATTGATAATAACATCCGATATTGCTTCAGCATTATGAGGATCAACAAGGCTTCCAAACGAAAGCTCTCCCATATGCTCCCTGATCCCTTTCAAATCTGAATAAATCACAGGTTTTCCTGCTCCCATAAAATAAAACAGTTTTATCGGCAGCGAATGATTGTTTTCAAAATTAATTTCCCGAAGATCAAAACAAAGATCAGCCTCTGCAAACGATTCTGTAAACTCCTCAAAACCAGTCGGTTTTCTAACATCTATATTTTCAAAAGAATAGTTCTTTACTAATGTTCTAAAATACACATCATCACTTTCGTGTATTGCTGCTCCTATGATCAGAATTTTAATATGAAGATCAGGAACTTTTTGACGGAGAAGATCTACGGCTTTAAAGAAATTTTCAATTCCCTTATCTTTGGAAATCTGACCCGTGTAACATAATGTGATGTTTCCCGGAGTGAGTTCTTTTATACTTTCATTAATATAAACAGAATCCGGATAATAAGGCAGAATCATTTGTTTTTTAAATCCAAAAAAATAGGCCAAAGGGAACTTTTTTGTAGTTTCTCCAAAAATAAAATGGGTACTTAAAAAACCTGCACACAGCTGAATAAGAGAAAACTTTATGGCCTGAAAAATGGTAGCCGGAAATCGGTACTTCTGAAGCATTGACATGGAAGGATACCATTCTGTAACATCATAGATGCAGCTTATCCTGTGTTCTTTTACAAACTTCTTTACTGCCACAACAGCCAATGGTTCAGAACAAATGATACACTCAGGATGAAAATCGTTACAAACTTTCTGGAAAGTTTCCATTTTTGTTCCTATACTTTCTTCAAGAACGGCGAAAGATTCTATTTCAATCCCATCCATAACACCTTTATAATCTGTGTATAAACTGCATATTTTTACTTTATACCCGTTATCTCTAAGAGCTTTTGCCTGATGATAAAAAATGCGGTCATCATTATAGCTGTGTGATGTCGTTAAAAAAAGTACTTTAGGCATTAGTATCTGCTCGAATCTGTACAAATATACATTAAAACAAAAAAGTGGAAATATATTTTCCACTTTATGATTATTTCTTTTGCATCAGCTCTACAGCGATTATTTTATAGAAGCTGCCCAGCTCTTTTCCAAAGGAAGGAGAAAGTGGCTTAAAAAGTCAAGGTAAGTATTTTTGGAGAAGTCAAAAACCTGGATATCGTCTGATAACTCTCCATTTCTAAGTTTTGTTTTAAAATCAATTAATTTTAAAGTCTTTACTTCACCATTCTCCACAAAGCTTGCTTTCATCCTATCAAAAAGGCCCAATTGATATTCTTCATCAATTTCTCTCATCACCTTTCCTAAAGCATCAATGCTGCATCCTGAAGCCATTTCCTTTTCTTCGTCTACACATACTATGATAAACTGATTCTTCTCAATTTTAAAGGAAGAAGAAAGTGGTTTTCCATGAGCTGCCCAAGTTGCAAGGAAATCAAATAGTTTCTCGGTAACGGCTTTTGCTTCTTTGGTTTCGAAAGGTCTTGAAGCCGGATATATAATGACTCTGTAGTCGTTGGTTTCTACAATATTAGATTCTTCGATTTTCATAATGTAAGTATTTATTTTTCAATACATTGAACAATCAATTTTTATTTTAATTACTATTGAATGTCCGTATCATTGTAAAGACAAAATTACGCAATTTTCCCGAGTTTAAGATCATTGTATTTTATACTCAGTACGTAAAGCATCATAATAAAAACCGGGAAGATAAAAGGGAAGAAGAACCTTAAAGCTGCCGACTGTGGAAAGAAAAAGAATTTGATATAGACATTCACCACAAAAAGAACTGAAATCATCCTCACCCACACGTCTTTGGAACGCCAGAAGATCACTCCAATCATAATGGCTAACGATAAAGTTACTTTTTTAAAATAAATGATTTTGATATAAATAATGCTTAGATAGTCTTTTAAAGTAACATCGATGGGATGTGTTGAAATAATAGGTCTTCGGTCAATAAAAGTATCATAAAACAGATCTTTCCATCCAGGATAATGATAAAACTTAATGATTGCGAGATACATTGCCAGAAGCACTGTTCCCTGAACAATAAAAGAAACATCAATTTTCTTTTCCTGAAAATAATGGAAAAAGAAAACAGCGATAATATAAGTCAGCGTGAATGTAATATAATCCGGCCGAATAAAAGTAATACCGAATAAAAGTACAAACATTCCCCATTTGTTCCATTTTTTAATTAAACCGATAATAAAGATCAGCATAAACTGAAAAATAAACATATCCGGCGTAGAAACTCTCGACATATAAGTCATTGGAGGTAAAAGCATTGCGGCAACCGTTACAATCATCGCAAGCCCATATTTCTTTGGGAACAGAAGTTTCAGGATATAAAAAAGTAATACTCCTGAAAAAAAGTAAGAAATAAGGCTGGTAAACAGAACTGCCATTGGCGCTGTGAATCCAAGCTTATAAAAAAGAGTTATTACAAGAATATACCCTACTTTGATTTGAAAATAGGGTAATTGTTCTGTAAAAGATTGTGTATTTTTTACGAAATACTGCCTTGGAATGTCCCATTGCTTTATTCCGATGATGTCTGTATAATGTTCTGCAGGAGCTTCTTTTTTTATGTCTTCGTACGTAATGATCCGGACTTTATCCGGAGAATCCGGGAACTCGGAAGTATACATACATCCCATATAGCCGGGCATATCCCAATCATATACTCTGTTCTTATAATTCCAGAATGTAAGAAGGGCAAGTATAGAAATGATAAACAAAAAGGATAGCCTCCATTTCAGCTTCATAAACCTGTATAAGATTACAATTATAAGTCTTCTGCTTCAGCAAGAAGTTCTACGATATCTTTTACGGCTACCTCAGTATTTTTATTAAAATGTTTTACTCCATCCGTCATCATGGTATTACAGAAAGGACATCCAGTTGCAATTACCTTAGGTTCAAAAGATAACGCTTCTTCTGTTCTTTCAATGTTGATGTCTTTATTTCCTTTTTCAGGTTCTTTAAACATCTGTGCACCTCCTGCTCCACAGCAAAGCCCATTGGTTTTACAGCGTTTCATTTCTACAAGCTCTGCATCCAGTTTTTCAAGAAGCATCCTTGGAGCTTCATATTCATCATTGGCACGTCCCAGATAACATGGATCATGGAAAGTAATTTTTTTCCCTCTGAATGCTCCACCTTCAATTTTCAGTCTTCCTTCTTCCATTAAGGTTTTAAGGAACTGAGTATGGTGTACTACTTCAAAGTGTCCACCAAGGCTTGGATATTCATTCTTCAGGGTATTGAAACAGTGTGGACAAGCCGTTACGATTTTCTTTACTTCGTAAGCATTTAACACTTCGATATTGGTAAGAGCCATCATCTGGAATACGAATTCGTTTCCGGCTCTTTTTGCAGGATCTCCGGTACAGCTTTCTTCCTGACCCAGAACGGCAAATTCTACCCCTATTTTATTTAATATCTTGCAGAATGCTTTTGTAATTTTTTTGGCACGGTCATCAAAACTTCCCGCACATCCAACCCAGAATAAAACTTCTGGTGCTTTTCCTTCGGCAGCATACTCTGCCATTGTTTTTATAGTGAAATCCATTTCTTTTTCAATTTGAAAATGTGAGAATTTGGAAATTTGAAAGTGATATAGACAATAATCAATTTCAAATTTTCAAATTGATTAATTATCTAGTTTTCCGATGCCCAGTTCAGACGGTCAGCCTGATTATACTGCCAAGGAGCTGCATTGTTTTCCACATTGGTCATCATCAGGTTCAGTTCCTGTGGAGCAGCAGACTGTTCCATTACGAGGAATCTTCTCATTTCAAAAATAATGGAAAGCGGGTCAAGCAATACCGGACAAGCATCTGTACATGCATTACATGTTGTACAAGCCCAAAGTTCTTCTTTGGTAATATAATCGTTCAACAGTTTTTTACCGTCATCAACGAATTTTCCGTTTTGATCAATATTTCTACCCACTTCTTCCAGCCTGTCTCTGGTTTTCATCAGTATCAGTCTCGGAGAAAGTTTTTTACCGGTAATATTCGCCGGACAAACAGAAGTACAACGTCCGCATTCTGTACAGGAATACGCATTCAGCAATTGTACCTGGTTCAGATCAAAAATATCTTCTGCTCCAAATTTGGAAGGGACATCAGTTTCAGCGCCTTCAGCCGGAGCAGCATATGGATCTGCATTAGGATCCATCATTAATTTGATCTCCTTTGTTACAGACTCAAGGTTATTGAATTTTCCTTTTTTATCAAGATTTGCATACCATGTACTTGGAAATGCAAGGATAATATGCAGGTGTTTTGAGTAATAAAGATAGTTCATGAAGAAAAGAATCCCCACAAAGTGGAACCACCACGCAGCTTTCTCTGTGAACATCAAGAATCCGCTATCAAAGTTGAAAATTTCTAAGAACGGAATAAATGTCATCTCACTGATCGGGAAGCTTCCATGCTCTGGTAAAACTCCTCTCGATTGTAAAATAAAATCTGAAGCATTCATCATAAAGAAAGCCATCATTAAGGCGAACTCAATAATCAAAATCCAGTTGGCATCATTTTTTGGCCAGCCGAAAAGTTCTTTCATCGTCAATCTCTTCACTCCGTAAAAATTTCTACGGATAAAGAAAATGACAACCCCAATCACTACTAAAAGTGCCAGAACTTCTAATGTTGCCGTAAAGAAGTTATAAAATGTGTGACCGAAAATGCTTGATAAAAAACGGTGAGTACCAAATATTCCATCAACAACAATTTCTATTAATTCAATATTAATAATCACAAAACCTACATATACAAAAAGGTGTAAAACTCCTGCAACAGGACGTGCTGTCATTTTACTCTGTCCCATGGCTACACGGGCCATCGTTTCCCAACGTTCTCCTTTTCTGTCGTTTCTATTGATTTCGCGACCTAACCTGATATTTCTATAAATTTTCTGCAGGCTTTTGGCAAACAGCCCAAATCCCGCCACTAATAAAATCAGGAAAATAATGTTATCGATGTACTGCATAAGGCGTATTAGTCTTTGTTATTTTTTCCGAAAACCGAGAAGTTGATATATCTCTTCGGATTCGCTTTCATATCTTCGATTAATGAATTCAAGTTAGTAGAAGCCGAATTCAGATTGTTATAAAGCTGATCATCCTTCATCAGTTTACCTAAACTTCCTTCTCCTTTATCAATACCTCCAATCACCTGATTCAACTTTCCTACTGTAGCATCCAGATTAGCAATAGTAGCATTTAACTGTTTAGTATCTATGCTCTGCGCCAGATTTCCATATTTATCCAGGGTAACTTTTCCGCTCTGCATAGTAAGGCTTGCATCATCCAGCACCTTTTGCAGTTTTGGATCATTATGCCCTACAAGCGTATTTACACTTCCTGCTGTAGCCTGTAATGCTCCTACTGTTTTATTAAGGTTGGCCAATAAAGCTTTTATTTCAGCTCTGTTCTGAGCATCAAAAACCTGATTGGCATTCGCCATTAAAGAATCTACTCTGTGCAGAACCACCTGTAGCTGATCTTTTACCGGACCCACCTGAGAAGAAAGACTTCCCAGCGTTCCCAGTTTGAAAGTTCCTTTTAAAGTGTCACCGTCTTTTGCAGTAGGCCCTCCATACATAAGGTTTACTCTCATTTCTTTACCAGACATTAATCCAGGTTCAAAGATCTCCAATGATGAGTTTTTTGAAAATTCGAATTTGTTGTCTACTGTAATTTTTACGACAAAATTAATTTTTCCATCTTTTGCGGTAATAGGAATAATCTTGTCTACCTGTCCTACTTTCAAACCATTAATAGAAACTGCAGAAGATTGCGCCAGGCCTTCTACATTGTCATATTTTGCGTAAAATATATTATCGGTAGTAAAAAGGCTCTTCCCTTTCATAAACTGAAACAATACCACAAAGCCTACGATAGCTAGAAGTGCAATCACACCAGCTTTTAATTCTTTACTGAACTTCACTTGCTAATTTTTTTCTAATAAGCAAATATAATACATTTTAAATAAATGTTTTCCTTTATTGTTCTGCGTTAAATACAAAAAAAGCGACAAAAAATTTTGTCGCTTTTTATATCATTGAAATGATTTTCTTATTGTTGCTGATTTCCCAGCTTGTTCCAGATCTCAATTCTGTAATCTTCGATATCTGCATTGTCCTGAAGGCTCTTCATCCAGGCCTGTCCGAACATTCCGGCACTTCTCTGGGTAAGAGATTCTGTAAACTGCTTAAGATCTCCAGGTTGTTTGTTTACAGTTTCTGATTTTTTGATCAAAACATAAACTCCTGTTCCTCCTTCAACCGGGTTAGAAAGTTTACCTTTTGCAACACCGAATGCTGCACCGGCAACTTTAGGTTCCATAGCACCCGCTACTGAAGGATTCAATAGATTCACCTGAGCAGATTGTTTTGGAGCGGCAAACAATTTAGCAATCTGATCTAAGCTGGAAGCTTTTGCTGCTGCAATTTTATCAGAGATTTGTTTTGCTGCCAATTTATTTTTAACGATAACTTCGATCTGATCTCTCACAGATTCCGGATCAGCAAGACCTGCTTCCTGTTTTCCGTTCAGATACACAACAATTTTATCTCCTGTTCCTTCTACTGTAAATAATTCAGTATCTCCTTTTTCTCTTTTCTTATCAAAAGCCCATGCAAGGATTTCTCCATCTTTTTCAGTACCTAAGCCCTGAAGCTGACCTTCAAATCTTTTCGCTGCTTTTGGATTAGAGAACTGATAGTTTCCTTTCTTAGCAATATTCACGAAATCGTTGAAAGATTTCCCCTGAACCTGCTGAATGAATTTTCTTGAGTTTTTGTCTGTTTCAGCCTCAGTAGCATCTGAAGGTTTGATTGCTTTCACAAGGTTCGCAACTTTATACCCCATTGATCCTGATTTTTTATCTTCAATATTGATGATATGGTAACCGAACTGTGTTTCTACCACCCCTGTAGCTCCTTTAGGATTATTGGCAAGGTAAGCAAGGAATTCCGGAACGAAAGGCGTCTCTGGTGTTGTCCATCCAAGGCTACCTCCCTGAGCGGCAGAATTAGGATCGCTTGAAAGCTTAAGGAATTCTGTGAATTTTGCAGGAGCAGCTTTTACAATAGCACCTATTGAGTCTGCCAGTTTCTTAGCCTGCTCTTTAGTTCTTGTTACCCCTTCACCTGCAGGGCTTCCTTTGAATGCAATAAGGATATGTCTTGATAAAGTAGAATCTGAAGGTCTTTTACCAACCAATTTAGAGACTACATATACATCTTGCTCTTTATAAGGACCAAAAGTCTGACCTACTGCTGCTGTAGTGATCTGATCTTTGATTGTTGGAGGCAATTGAGCAGGATTCAAATACTGAGGATTGAATGGTGCATCAGAATTTGCTGCTACAAACATAGAATCGTTTTTAGTATTCTGGAAGTTTTCAGTTCCTCCACTCGCATCTGTACCTCCTGAATATAATTTTGTAATTTCTTTCAGGGCTGCCGCATCATCTGCTGCACTAGGTTTAGATGGGAAAAATACAATACCGATATTTCTGCTTGGCTCAGCTTTGAACATAACAGGATGCTTCTTGATGTAATCAGCAAGATCCTGTGTGGTAACATTGATCTTTGTTTTTTGAAGATAAGCCGCATAATCTACTTTTACAAAGTCGATATCTGCAAGCTGATCTCTCTGCTTCATCAATTCTTCAGCTTCTTTCTTACCTGTAGTAATACCTGCTGAAAGATTGGTAAACACCTGTCTTGCCATTAGTCTGTACTCAATTGTCTTTCTTGTTTTCAACCATTGAGTATATCCCTGGGGATTGGTGTTTTGTAATGTTTCAATTTCTTTTTTAAGCTCTTGAGTTTTAAAATTACCTTTCTCATCAAAGAATTGTTGATTCTGAGCAAACATCTGATCATACTGGATTTGATTCCAGAAATAATCATCAGTCATTTCAAAGCCCAATTTCTCAAACTGTTGTTTGATAAGTTTAGATTGTACAAGTAACTGCCATGCCTGCTCTTCAAGACCGTTTTTCGGACGACCCTGCTGTTCAGCCTGCTGCTGCAACACGAAAAGCTGATCATTGAACTCTTCGCGGGTGATTTTCTCACCGTTTACTTTTCCTAAAACGTCAGGATTCTTACCAAAAACCTTGTCGATACTCTCGGGGTTTACCAGGAACGCCAAAAGCGCTAAGGCTATTACTCCCATTAAAAGCCAAGGCTTACTCCTAATCTGTCCTAAAATTGCCATTTTATAAATTATAGTTTTTTATCAGTTTGCGAAAATACACATTTTTAAGAAATTACAGAAACAGAACTGCTTTATTTTGATTTTTAATGCAAAGATTAACTAAAAAAGGAAATTTTGACCGTATTTTTAAGTAAAAAACAAATGGCATAAGTATTGTGCATTTTTAAAACATTATAATATGCCACACGTTTTCAGAGTATATTATAAAAATTTCCTTTAATGATAAAAAACGAAAATGACAATTTGTCATTCGATTGACTATGACAGAATTTGAAGATATTAGTTTAGAAGAAATGATCAGTGACGGATTTGATATCGTAACTGAAGAAATCAATCTTTCCGACTTCGCAGAGACTGATAAAAATTCCGAACAGAAAATATTCCCGATACTTCCAGTAAGAAATATGGTTATGTTCCCTAATGTTGTAATTCCTATTACTGCAGGGAGAAAAACCTCCATACAGCTTCTTGAAGAGGCACAGAAGAACGGAGATTTTATTGGAATTGTAAGCCAGAAAAACTCGGATATGGAACAACCTTCCGAAAAAGATATATATACTACCGGTACACTGGCAAAGATCATTAAGATCATTAAGCTTCCGGAAGGCAATATTACAGCTATTACCAAAGGATTCCACAGGTTTAAGATTAAAAAAATCATCGATAACCAACCCTATTTTAAAGCGGAAATATCGAAATTAAAAGATAGCCGACCTAAAGATCAGGAAGAGTATGAAGCATTATTGGAGAACATCAAGGATCTTGCTTTAAAGATTATTGAACTGGATCCCAATATCCCAAATGCGGCAAACTTCGCAATCAAAAACATTAACAATAATGACGATCTTCTGAATTTCATCTGCACGAATGCTAATTTCTCTTCAATAGCAAAACAAAAACTGCTTGAAGAAAAAAGTCTGATGACAAGAGCCAACCAGTGCTATGAAATGATGCATGAAGATTTCAGAAAACTGGAACTGAGAAATCAGATTCATCAGAAAACATCGAAGGATCTTGATAAACAGCAGAGAGAATATTTTCTGAATCAGCAGATCAGAACGATCCAGGAAGAACTGGGTGGCGGACCTGAAAGTGATGTGGAAGACCTTATTGCTAAGGCTAAAACAAAAAAATGGAGCCAGGAGGTAGAAGACCATTTCCAGAAAGAAATCGGCAGGCTTCAACGTCAGAACCCTAATTCTCCGGACTATAATGTACAGAGAAACTACCTGGATTTCTTTACAGATCTTCCGTGGGAAACCTACACGAAAGATATTTTTGACATTGCTAAAGCTGAAAAAGTACTTGACAAAGCACACTTCGGACTGGAAGATATCAAGAAAAGAATTCTGGAGCACATGGCTGTTTTAAAGCTAAAAAACAATATGAAGTCTCCCATCCTATTATTGGTAGGGCCTCCGGGTGTTGGTAAAACATCTTTAGGAAAGTCTATCGCTGATGCATTGGGAAGAAAATATGTGAGATTATCATTAGGCGGTCTTCATGACGAGAGTGAAATCCGCGGACATAGGAAAACATATATTGGTGCTATGGCGGGAAGAATTTTACAGTCTATTAAAAAATCAGGTACTTCTAACCCGGTAATTGTTCTTGATGAGATTGATAAAATCGGACAGGGTCTCCATGGAGATCCAAGCTCGGCACTCTTAGAAGTTCTTGATCCTGAACAGAATAAGTCTTTCTATGATAATTTCCTGGAGATGGGCTATGACCTTTCAAAGGTGATGTTTATTGCTACTGCCAACTCACTTTCAACAATACAGACTCCTCTTTTGGACAGAACGGAGATCATTCAGATTGCCGGTTATACATTGGAAGAAAAGATTGAGATTGCCAAAAGACATTTAATCAAGAAACAACAGGAAGAAAATGGTCTGGATGCAAAATCATTCAAACTCGGAAATGCAGAACTTAAGCATATTATAGAAGCTCATACTTCAGAAAGTGGAGTAAGAACTCTGGAGAAAAGAATTGCAGCCATTGGGAGATGGGTAGCTCTTCAGACTGCTTTGGTAAAGGAGTATGACCCCAAAATTTCACTGGAAAAAGTGGATGAAATTCTTGGTGTTCCAAGACCGAAGAGCTTATCTGAGATTACGGGAGTTCCTGGTGTGGTAACAGGTCTTGCCTGGACAAGCGTAGGAGGAGATATTCTTTATATTGAAAGTATTTTGAGCAACGGAAAAGGAACTTTAACAATGACCGGAAATCTTGGAACGGTGATGAAAGAGTCTGCAACTATCGCTTTGGAATACATTAAGGCTAAGCATGATGAACTGGGGATTTCTCAGGAAGATATTGAAAAGAAAAACATCCACGTGCACGTTCCTGAAGGAGCAACCCCTAAAGATGGACCGTCTGCAGGTATTGCCATGCTGACTTCAATGGTTTCTTCGTTTAAAAACAAGAAGGTAAAACCTCACCTTGCGATGACGGGAGAGATTACTTTAAGAGGAAAAGTGCTTCCGGTGGGAGGAATCAAAGAAAAACTTCTTGCAGCAACAAGAGCAGGAATCAAAGACGTAATCCTTTGCGAAGCCAACAGAAAAGACGTGGAAGAGATCAAAAAAGATTATCTGAAAAATCTGAGAGTACACTACGTAAACAGAATGGAGGAAGTCATTGACATCGCCATTGAAGAATAAAAACAATTTATAACATATTAACTTCTCAATAATGAAACACGTTCTGATATTCAGTACGTGTTTTTCTTTTTATAAAAAAGCAGATTGTTCTATCAGGTGGAATAAAATTTGCTGAACACTAGATAATTCCGAAGGATTGAATGATTTTTTTTTCAATTCAGACGGGTTTTCTTATTTTTATTCCACACTGCATATTTATAGATTATGAATTTTCTTAGACTTCCTTTCCTTGTCAAGCTTACCCTCGTGGTGATTTCCATCATTGGACTTGGCTATCTTCTGGCATTAGGACAGAGTATTTTAGCTCCGTTTTTCCTGGCATTCCTGATGGCTATGCTTTTTTTACCTGCGGCAAGTTTTATGGAAAGAAAGCTGAGATTTCCAAGATCAATGTCTACAATGACCTCAGTCTTCATTATGCTGATGATTTTAGGCGGAATTATTTACTTCTTTACCAATCAGCTCTCTGACTTTAGCAAAGATCTTCCACATCTCAAAGAACAGTTCACCACTGTTTTCAATGGTCTTCAACATTGGGTTTCCAAAACATTCAATGTGAAAGTAGATGAACAGGTAGATTACATCAATCAGGGATTAAATAAACTTCTGTCTTCTTCAGGGGTGATTTTAGGATTTACATTTGGGGTATTCTCAACAGGATTTGGATTTATTATATTTTTCACTCTGTTTTTTATCTTTATTCTAAATTACAGAAGACTATTAAACAATTTTATCGTTACAGTTTTCAACGAAAGACATAAAGCCAGTGTACAGGAAGCGGTAAGTGAAATCCGGGTTATGACCAAGAAATATATTTTTGGTCTTTTCCTTCAGGTGATTATTGTATCTGTTCTTACCTCAATCCTTCTTACGATTCTGGGAGTGAAATATGCTATTCTTCTGGGAGTTCTGACGGGATTATTAAACGTCATTCCTTATCTGGGAATTTTTATTTCTCTTCTGATTTCCTGTTTTATAGCGTTTGCCACTTCTACGCCTTCAACATGTATTTATGTTGCTTTGGGCTATATCGCTATTCATGCTGTAGATGGCAATATTGTTCTTCCATTTGTAGTGGGTTCTAAAGTAAAGATCAATGCTTTATTTTCTTTTATTGGAATCCTTTTAGGAGAACACCTTTGGGGAATTGCGGGCATGTTCCTGTGCATACCAGCTATTGCTATTATAAAAATTATCTGTGAAAGAGTAGACGATCTCAAACCTTGGGGAAGATTACTCGGCGAAGAACCAAAACCTCATAAGAAGAAAAAAAGCTATAAGATTTCCAAGAATATTACGTTGAAGGAAATAGACTAAATATGAGTAATGAGTAATGAGCAATAAGTAATAATTGACATACTCCTAACTTTAAATAAAAAGACTGCCTTTTTCGAGACAGTCTTTTTTTATTGTATTATGGAAGAGGACACAACGGACTCGTTCCATTTGGGCAGGTTTCCGTACAGAGAATATAAGATGGGTTATCCGGACAGTATCCATAAGTCGGGCCTTCAGGATTTCCTCCGGGACCTCCTAAACAAGGATCTCCAGGTGGAATCTTGCACGGACATCCTATTGGTCCTATATCACATTTTTCAACTCCTCCATGAATTTCTCTTAAACTCGTACGGTTTAATTTTTTAAGATTTTTTAGCATGATTTTTATTATTAGTTTACCTCTCTAAGATATAGAATAAAAATCACATAAAACATTAATTAACGCACATTAACAACCATTTCATATTTTATATCAAATTAAATACAGAATATATCATTTTTATTTTACATTTGATACAAAATCATCAATCATGAAATTAATAAAACTCATCTTATGTCTGCTTTTCGGGCTTATGTTTATTAATGCCGGATTAAACAAGTTTTTTAATTATATGCCTATGGAAAAACCTACTCCTGAGCAGATGAAACTTTTCGCTGCTTTTGGAGAAATCAGCTGGCTGATGCCTTTAGTCGGGATTGTAGAAGTCATTGGCGGATTATTATTTATTTTCCCAAAAACGAGAGCTTTGGGCGCTATTGTTATCCTACCTGTTATGGTAGGAATTGTTACCCATGTTTTCACAATGGATAAATCTCCCATGGGAATGGGTATCGCCGGAGTGATGTTTCTGATCAACCTTTGGATGATTATTGATAACAAGGAAAAATATAAACACATAGTTTCCTAAGGTGGCAGATAATAGGTTGCGGGTTGCAGCACCTACAACCTATCATCTGCTATCTGTATCATACAAAAGCACTGAAACCTGTAATCGATCGTCCTACGATGAGCGAATTAATTTCTTTTGTTCCTTCGTAAGAATATATAGCTTCTGCATCGGCAACAAATCGGGCTACATCATATTCCAGGAGAATTCCATTTCCTCCCATTACTTCTCTTGCTCTGGAAACAATATCTCTTGTTCTGAGGGTACAGAAGACTTTAGCTAAAGAAGCATGTTCATCTTTTAAAATTCCTTCATCCTGCATTTCAGACAGTCTGAAAACCATCGTCTGCATGGCAGTAAGATTAGATAGCATTTCTACCAGATGCCCCTGAATCATTTGGAATGAAGCAATAGGTCTTCCAAACTGCTCTCTTTTCCGGGTATAATCCAATGCGCTTTCATAAGCTCCGCGGGCACAGCCTGTAGCCATCCATGCTACTCCTGCTCTGGTCATTCTCAGTACTTTCCCGGTATCTTTAAAGGAATTGGCATTCTGCAGGCGGTTTTCTTCGGTTACAAGACAGTCTTTTAAGGTAATCAATCCGTTCTGGACAATCCTTAAAGCCATTTTTCCTTTAATTTTTTCTACGGAATATCCCGGATTATCTTTTTCAACAATAAATCCTTTCACCTCTCCGCTGTCCAGATCTCTTGCCCAGATAATAACCAGATCAGCAAAAGTAGCATTCCCAATCCATTTTTTCTGACCATTAAGAATCCAGCCTTCCGGTGTTTTTTTACAGGTTACTGTAAGTCCGCCCGCAGCTCCTGATCCAACTTCCGGCTCTGTAAGCCCAAAGGCTCCTATTTTTTCAAATTTCTGCATCTGCGGAAGCCACTTTTGTTTCTGTTCTTCAGATCCGCAGATATAAATAGAACCCATTGCCAGCCCGGATTGTACCCCAAAAAATGTGGCAATAGAAGCATCTACTCTTGCCATTTCCATCGCAATAACACCTTCCATCAGGAAAGGCATTCCCGGACAGCCATATCCTTCATAAGTAACGCCGCAGATATCCAGTTTCTGGAATTTTGGAATCAATTCAAAAGGAAATTCATCTCTGAGCCAATAGTGATTAACAAGAGGCTTGACTTCTTTTTCCATGAACGCTCTTACTTTAAGCTGAATTTCACGCTGTTCTGGAGTAAGGGTATGGTAGATATCATAAAAATCACCATCAATAGGTGGTAATTCTTTCTTTTTCTTTTCCGGATCAAGCATTTTCATAAGTCCGGAAAGCTGTTTATCATCCAGTTTTGAGAAATTTTGCATCAGTTTTGGCAAGTCTACTTTTTGAGAGATGGTGCTCAACTGATCGAAATCTATGGATCTAAATAATTCTATTGCGTTTCTGATTTTGGAAAAAGTATTTGACATAGTGATAGATTGTAGTTTTGGTTTGTAAATGATAAGCAAAAACTGCTCCGAAAGCAATGACCAAAGCCTAAGCCTATTTTACAAAACACTACATTTCAATTCATTAAAACCGAAAATTTCGTTTACAAGCTTTTTACTTTTGATTTTCAAGCGTTACAAAAGATCCTGGCTGAACTTTGACTCAAGCAAAACAACAAAAATCAACGCTATGAAAACCACTTACATTCAGTTATCTCTGTCAGCTGTTCTTTTATTAGGAATTTATTCATGTAAAAAGGGAGAAGTTTCCTCTAAAGAACTTGAAGCTTATGCTGCTACAGATTCAGCAGCAGCGATTGTATCAGACAGAATCTCATCTGTTGCAGAGATGAAAGTAAAAGACAAACAGTTCATCAAAACTGCAGATGTGAATATGGAAGTAAAAGATGTGTATAATGCAACGATTGCTATTGAAAAATCTGTGCAGGAACTGGGTGGTTTTGTTACCAATAGTAATCTGCAAAGCAATGTGGTTTCCGAAAACACCTACAATACTTCTGACGAAGAGGCTATGCTGATTAAAAAATACCAGACAGAGAACAGAATGCAGGTGCGTATTCCGACGGAAAAACTTGGGGAACTTTTAACAGCAATCAATACAAACAAGTTATTTCTTAATTCAAGATCCATTAATGCAGAAGATGTAACAGCCAACATCCAATATTCTGAACTGGAAGGGAAAAGGAATCAAAAGACTTCTGAGAATATCAGCAAGCTAAAAACAAATAAAGATAAGGTAACGCTGGATGACAAAAATATGTCTGAAGGAAATCTTCAAAAACTACAGAGTCTGAATATGACAGACGATCTGAAATACAGCACCATTGATATCTACATCAAAGAGCCTCAATTCCGTATTGCCGAAATTGCTGTTACCAATACGACCAGCATTGACAATAAGTATAAATACAATTTCATCTATGATGCAAAAGATGGTTTTGTATATGGCTTCTATCTGATTCAGAGAATTATAGTTGGTCTTATCAATGTGTGGACTCTGGTTTTAATTGCTGCTGCAATCCTCTATTTTTTACGAAAAAGAAAAATTTCAAAACCTGAGTATCCAAAAAACCAGGAATAAAAAACCATCCTAACCAATTGGTTATCATCATAATTTTAGATTTTACAGCCTCCTGTTTTCAGGAGGTTTTTATTCTTTTTGAAAAAAAACTGTAACGATTGTAATGCCTGCTTTACCTACTGTTTAAAAGAACAGAAAATCAAAAAAATACTATGAAAAATTTTATCAAACTTGGATTTGCAGCATTATTGTCATTGAATTTCATAACATCCAATGCACAAGATAAAGGCAGCAACAAAGAAAACAGCCTGCTTTGGGAGGTTTCCGGAAACGGTCTTTCTAAGCCTTCTTATATTACCGGGACTTTTCATATCTTATGCAGTAAAGATTTTGAAATCAAACCTAAAGTACTGAAAGCTCTTGAGAGTTCTGAAAACCTTGTTATGGAAATCAATTATACAGATCCTGCAGAAATGATGTCATTACAGAAAATGTTTAAAGCAGATAAAAAAATATCGGATCAGCTTTCACCTGAAGAAGCCAGGGAACTGAATACTGTTCTTGCCAATTACGGAACAGATCTGAAAAGCATAGATTCTTCAAGTCCTCAGGCGCTATATGCACTGCTTTCCACCAAAGCCATCCCATGTCCTCAGACTGAAGTAAAGCTTTACGAGATGGAACTTCTTCAGAAAGCGATCAAAGATAAAAAAAGCATCAAAGGACTTGAAAAAGTGGAAGATCAGATGAAATCCATCAATGAAGCTTACGACCTGAAGAGCATTATTGCTCAACTGAAAATGGACAAGGAATATCAAATATTGTTCAGACAGATGATTGAAGCTTTTAAAAATGAAAATGCAGAATCCCTTTACAGTCTTTTTAAGGATGAAAGATTCATGAATACCCAACAGGAAAAGGCTATGCTTACCAATAGAAATCAAAACTGGGTAAAAATAATGCCGGACATGATGAAAAACGAAAGCTCTTTCTTTGCTGTCGGAGGGTCCCATCTTATGGGTGAAAACGGAATTATCCCTCTCCTTCAGGCAAAGGGATTTACCGTAAAACCTGTATCAGGCTTGTAACAATAACCAAACCATGAAACAATTGTGAGCAGTTTAAACGAAACCACTTTTTTAAAGCTCGTCAACCAGCACAAGGGCATTCTATACAAAGCCTCACGGATTTATGCAGATTCCGTAGAGGACCGGGAAGACCTTCAGCAGGAAATTCTTATCCAGCTTTGGAAATCTTATCAGAATTTCAAAGGAAACAGTGAATTCTCTACCTGGATGTATCGTGTTGCAATTAATACCGCCATTACCTTTTTAAAAAAAGAAAAACAGAGATCCAATAATCATACATATGCTCCCTCCCATTTTGAAGTGCAGCAGGAGGATTACAACCCTGCAAAGGACAGGCAGCTGGAAATTTTCTACAGTGCCGTTCAGGAGCTGAACTCTCTGGAAAAAGCCGTCATATTTTATTTCATGGAAGGAATGTCACACAAAGAAATAGGAAATAACTTAGGACTCAGTGAAGGTAATGCCCGCGTAAAGCTTAACAGAACAAAAGATAAAATACAGCAAATCATAAAAAAATCAGGTTATGAATTTTGATCAATTAAAAGAACAGTGGAATAAAGAAGACAGTGATGTCCATATTCCTGACACCATAAAGCAATTAAAGGAAAGCAAACACCCTATAGAAAAGATTCAGAAAAATATGAAAAGAGAATTTCCCATGCAGATTCTTGCTATTATTCTTATCGCTTTTTTTCCTCTCCAGTTTCAGTTTCCATCTTCACAGTATATTATTTATTATGTTTCCTATACCATGATGGTCGTTATCTCATCATACTATCTGCTAGGATTTTATAAATTTTATAAACAGACGGAACTTTACACAGGAAACACCAAAAACAGCCTCTGGAAAATATATCATGAGCTTCGTCTGAATATGGAACGATATCAGTCTTTCGGATTTTTATTACTTCCCCATTTCCTGATAACAGTAGGATTGGTTATTTATAACACGATGGAAAAACAGGGAAAATCTCTGACAGAACTTACCACTTCTCACCAACAGGGATTAATTATCACAGTTCTCATCGGAACTTTAGCAATCATAACGAGTATCGTTTTATGGACAAAGTATATCTACGGAAGGAGTGCCAAAGAACTTGAAAACATTCTGAACGAAATGGATGAATAACATTGAAAATGCTTATCACAAAACACATTTTACAAAACCTCAGGCCTTTTCTGAGGTTTTGTTTTTTAAAAAAACGTTATTTATTATCTTCAAATTTATCTGAGGTTTTATTTTTCCGTAAATTTGCAAATCAGAAATAAATCATTATGGATTATGGGCTATTCTCATCCAATACATGATTTTCTGAACGATAAAAATTCTGTAATATGCTATCAAAAATAAATCCAACACAAACTAGCAGCTGGAAAGCACTTGATGAACACTTCGGTGGAAATGACTTTGATCTTAGAACTCTTTTCCAGTATAATCCGAACCGTTTTAATGAATTTTCTCTATACAAGGACAACTATCTTTTTGATTATTCTAAAAACCTGATCGACTCCAGAACAAAAGATCTTTTATTGCAGTTGGCAGAAGAAAGCCAGTTAAAAGATGCTATTTCCAGAATGTTCTCTGGGGATAAAATCAATGAAACAGAAGGAAGAGCTGTTCTGCACACCGCATTGAGAGATTTCTCTGACCGGGAAATTCTTGTGGATGGGGAAAATATCAAGCCACAGATCAAAAGAGTTCTTGAGCACATGAAATCTTTTTCTGAAAAAGTTATTTCAGGATCACATAAAGGTTTCAGCGGAAAAGAGATCACAGATGTGGTAAACATCGGAATCGGAGGATCAGACTTAGGTCCTGTAATGGTATGTTCGGCTTTAAAGCATTTTAAAACAAGATTAAACGTTCACTTTGTTTCCAACGTAGACGGAAATCATATCGCAGAAGTGGTGAAAGATTTAAATCCCGAAACCACTTTATTTATCATTGCTTCCAAAACTTTCACGACTCAGGAAACAATGACGAATGCCAATTCAGCTAAAGACTGGTTTCTGAAAGCAGGAAAACAGGAAGATGTAGCGAAACACTTCGTTGCTTTATCTACTAATATTGAAGAAGTTAAGAAGTTCGGAATTGCAGAAGAAAATATTTTTGAGTTCTGGGACTGGGTAGGCGGAAGATATTCCCTTTGGAGCGCCATTGGATTAAGTATTGTGCTTTCCGTAGGATATGAAAATTTCGAACAGCTTCTAAAAGGGGCTTATGATACGGATCAGCACTTCCAGACGGCAGAATTCTCTGAAAACGTTCCTGTTTTAATGGGACTTTTGGGAATCTGGTATCGTAATTTCTATGCTGCTACAACGTATGCAATCCTGCCTTATTCTCAATATCTGGACAGATTTGCAGCCTATCTTCAGCAGGGAGATATGGAAAGTAACGGAAAGTGTGTAGACAGAAATGGTGAATTCGTAGAATATGAAACAGGACCGATCATCTGGGGAGAACCTGGAACCAATGGACAGCATGCATTTTATCAGTTAATCCACCAGGGAACAGAATTGATTCCGGCAGATTTTATTGCCTATGCAAAAAGCCCAAACCATGTTTCTGATCACCAGGATAAATTATTAGCGAACTTTTTCGCTCAGACTGAAGCACTTGCCTTTGGAAAACTGGAAGAAGAAGTGGAAGAAGAATTGAGAAATTCCGGAAAATCTGACGAAGAAATAGACCGACTGATCAATTTCAAAGTCTTCCACGGAAACACTCCAACTAACTCCATATTATTCAAGGAATTAACTCCTTTTTCACTAGGACAGCTGATTGCTCTGTATGAACATAAAATTTTTGTTCAGGGTGTTATCTGGAATATTTTCAGCTTTGACCAGTTTGGAGTGGAATTAGGAAAAGTATTAGCCAATAAAATCCTTCCTGAGCTTGAAAATGATGAAGCTATAAGCTCTCATGACAGCTCTACCAATGGATTGATCAATTACTATAAAGAAAATAAATAGTAAGTAAAAAGAAAGTAAAAGTAAATCTATAAAGTAAAAAAGTAAAAATGGCAGAAATTCTTGACGGACTTAAAGTATCCAAGGAAATAAAAGCAGAGATCAAGGTTGAAGTAGAAAAGATTCTCGCAAGCAAAAGAAGAGCCCCACATTTGGTAGCTATTCTTGTAGGAAATAATGGAGCAAGCAAAGCCTATGTAAACTCTAAAGTGAAAGACTGTGAGGAAGTAGGATTTCAATCCAGCTTAATCAAGTTTCCAAGCACTGTTTCTGAATCTGAACTGTTGGAAAAAATTGACGAGCTTAATAAATCTAAAGCAGTAGACGGATTTATCGTTCAGCTGCCTTTGCCGGACCAGATTGACCAGGAGAAGATCATCAACGCTATTGACCCTAGAAAAGACGTGGATGGTTTCCACCCTGAAAACTTCGGAAAAATGGCTCTTGAAATGGATACTTTCTTACCAGCGACTCCTTTCGGGATTTTAACATTATTGGAAAGATTTAATATTGAAACCAAAGGAAAAGACTGTGTCATTATCGGAAGAAGTAAAATTGTAGGAAGACCAATGAGTATTTTGATGGGAAGAAAAGATTTCCCTGGAAACTCTACTGTTACCCTTACACACTCATACACGAAAGACATCGAAGAATATACAAGAAAAGCAGACATCGTCATTACCGCTTTGGGAGATCCTCACTTCTTAAAAGGAGATATGATCAAAGAAGGAGCCGTAATCGTAGACGTGGGTATTACAAGAGTAGATAATGACTCTCCGAAAGGATATTACCTTGCAGGTGATGTAGATTTTGACAGCTGTGCTGCAAAAGCAAGCTGGATCACTCCGGTACCTGGAGGTGTAGGCCCAATGACAAGAGCGATGTTGATGAAAAACACCATCATTGCTTACAAAACTTCGGTCTATAACGACTAATTTTACAATGAATAAAGAAGAAGATATTTTATTAAAAGAAGGTAAAATGCTCCCTGTGATGGAGCATTTTTACACTTTACAGGGAGAAGGAGCACACACCGGAAAAGCCGCATACTTTATCAGGCTGGGAGGGTGTGATGTAGGATGTCACTGGTGTGATGTAAAAGAAAGCTGGGATCCTGAACTTCATCCCCTGATGAATGCAGAAGAAATTGCAGAAACTGCAGCTAAACACTGTAAAACAATAGTGTTGACTGGCGGTGAACCTTTAATGTGGAATTTAGATATCCTGACCTCCAGACTGAAAGAATTGGGCTGTACAGTACATATCGAAACTTCAGGAGCTTATCCTATGAGCGGACAGCTGGACTGGATTACTCTTTCACCAAAGAAAACCGGGCTTCCTAAAGAAGAAATTTATCAAAAGGCTAATGAGCTTAAAGTAATCATTTTCAATCAGCATGACTTTACTTTTGCTCAGGAACAGGCTGCAAAAGTTTCTGAAAACTGTAAGCTTTATCTTCAGAGTGAATGGAGCAAAAGAAATGATATGTATCCTAAGATTACAGATTTCATCCTGGAAAACCCTGAATGGCAGGCTTCTGTTCAGACTCACAAATATCTGAATATACCGTAAAAAAATGTAAATTAGCCGGGCTTATTCGCTATAATACCGATAGATGCAGAGAATTCGATACTCCAGATACCTGAAATCAATCATTATGTTGCTTGACCTCATGGTTATTGCATCTATCTTCATATTCTTTTTTATAAGCAGAAACGAAAGTTTAAAATATAATGAAGAAACCTGGTATCAGAATAGTTTTTCTCTCATGCTGTTGTTTTTGTTCTGGGTGCTGCTGAGCGGTAGAACAAAAATATACAATATTCCGAGGAATCTTACTTATACCCTGTTTCTTGAACGCCTCTTAATCCATTTCCTTTTTTTTATACTGGGTGTACTGCTTATAGGAAAGGTAAGTAAGAATGTATTTTTCAATTCGGATATTTACTGGCTTTCACTTTACCTTTTTATTTCCATCTTCCTTGTGAAATCATTAATCTATTTCGCAATCAAGTATTTACGATCCCTTGGAGCTAATTACAGGAATGTAATGTTTTTGGGAGACAGCCATTCTACAGAAATTCTTAAGAATATCTTTACAGAACGTAAAGACTATGGTTACAGAATATTCGAATACGAATATTCAGACGTCAGGATCAATGAACTGGTTTCTTTCTGGAAGAAAAACGGAATTCATACCTTATTTTTATCTATGGAAAACTCCTATGATGAAAACCTAGAAAATGAAATTTTCGGACTGGCCGAGGATAATAAGATTCATATTTCATTGATCCCAAGCATTACACAAAGCGATTTTTTCCTTTATGATCTTGGATATATACAGACCCAGCCGGTACTTAATCAGGCCCGATATCCGTTAGATTATTATTCTAATTTCCTGATGAAAAGAGCATTTGATATTTTCTTTTCTATTATTATATTGGTTTTAATCTGCTCATGGGTATTTCCAATTATTGCGATTTTGATCAAAACAACTTCCAAAGGACCTGTTTTTTTCCTTCAGAAAAGATATGGTTTTCATGAAGAGGTTTTTAATTGTATTAAATTCAGAACAATGGTTGTCAATGATGAATCTACCACCAAAACCACATCCGTAAATGACTCCAGAATTACCAAAGTGGGTAAGTTTTTAAGAAAAACCAGTCTTGATGAACTTCCTCAATTCATTAATGTATTGAAAGGTGAAATGTCTGTAGTAGGCCCACGCCCCCATATGCTTTCGGTTGACAATTATTACAAACCCAAAATAGGAAGATACAGCTTAAGAAGCATGGTTAATCCGGGTATTACAGGATTAGCACAGGCGAATGGACTGCGTGGTGACTTCGGAGATGTAGAAGTAGAAATGAAAAAAAGATTTCTGGCTGATGCTTTCTATGTAAGAAACTGGAGTTTCGTGCTCGATCTGGTCATTATTTTAAAAACCGTTTTATTAGTCATTGGAGGAGATAAAAATGCGAAATAAAGAACGGGACAGGATAAATATCGAAATAATTTTAACACAAAACTAAGCTTTGGTCTTATTCTTGACTCTAGCCCAATTAAATAAAAAAGTCTAATTTAGCAGTATGTTAAAAAAGTTTTTCACAGCGATAGGGGAATACATTATCCTCTTGGGAAAATCCCTGCAGAAACCTCAGAAAATGAGGGTTTTCTGGAAGCTGTTCATGAGAGAAATTAATGATTTGGGAGTAAATTCTTTCGGGCTCGTAGTCTTCACTTCAATTTTCGTGGGGGCTGTAGTTGCTATTCAGATGTTCAACAACTTTGATGCTTCTTCATTCCCTATTCCGCCGTCATTTGTAGGATATGCTACAAAAGCGGTGTTGGTATTGGAATTTGCGCCTACCATTATCAGCCTTATTCTGGCCGGTAAAGTAGGGTCCTATATTGCTTCCAGTATCGGAACGATGAGAGTTTCAGAACAGATTGACGCACTGGATATTATGGGAGTAAACTCACCCAACTTCCTGATCTTTCCGAAAATCATCGCCTGTATGCTTTTTAATCCTCTCCTTATTGCCATCAGTATTGTATTTGGTATTCTTGGAGGATATATTGCCGGAATTTTAACAGGAAACTGGACGGAGAACGACTATATTACGGGTATTCAAATGTATATGCCTAATTTGTTTATTTACTATGCATTTACCAAAACAACAGTCTTCGCCTTTATTATAGCAACAGTACCTTCTTATTTCGGATATTTTGTGAAAGGAGGATCTCTGGAAGTAGGTAGAGCCAGTACACAGGCAGTGGTGTGGACAATGGTATTCATTATCATTTCTGAATTAATTTTAACCCAATTAATATTAAGCTGATGATTGAGGTAAAAGATCTTAAGAAAAGTTTTGATGAAGTTGAAGTACTTAAGGGAATTTCAACCTCATTTGATAAAGGAAAGGTAAACTTAATCATTGGGCAGAGTGGTTCCGGGAAAACTGTTTTTTTAAAAAGTTTATTGAATGTTTACATGCCGTCTTCCGGAGAAATCCTGTTTGATGGTAAGGATATCAATACCATGACCAGAGATGAAAAACAGCATCTGCGTTCAGAAATCGGGACCGTATTCCAGGGAAGTGCTTTATTTGACTCCTTAACCGTGGAAGAAAATATCATGTTTCCTCTTGACATGTTTACCAATCTTACCTATAGGGAAAAAAAGAAAAGGGTTTTTGAGGTGATAGGAAGAGTACATCTTGATAAAGCCGACAAAAAATACCCTTCTGAAATTTCGGGAGGAATGCAGAAAAGGGTAGCTATTGCGAGAGCTATTGTGAACAATCCCAAATATCTGTTTTGTGATGAACCCAATTCCGGACTCGATCCCTATACTTCAAAAGTAATCGATGATCTTCTTTACGAAATCACAAAAGAATACAATACCACCACCATCATCAATACCCACGATATGAACTCTGTAATGACGATTGGTGAGAAAATTGTATACCTAAGGCTGGGAATTAAAGAATGGGAAGGAAACAAAGACATTCTGATTACTGCAGGCAATAAAAATCTGATTGACTTCGTTTATTCTTCAGAACTGTTTAAAGAGCTGAGAGAATATTTACTTGAGAATAATAAAACGATTGAAACGACAAATACAAAAATAGACGATAATGAAAAAGGCACTTAGTATAGCGTTATTAGGGTTTTCAATGTGGGCTTCTGCACAGATTTCACTGGCAGGTAAAGCCAACTTAATTTTTCCGACAGGCTCACCTTCATGGTCCAATATTAAAGGAACAGTAAATGATGCGATTGCAGGAACAGGTAAAAATAATGTAGGTTTCAACGTTGGGCTTTCATTAAAAGTGGGTCTTCCTACTTCATTGTTTGTGATGCCGGAAATCTATTACACTCACTTTAAAAATGAGTTTACTACGGAAAACACTACATTTGATGTAAAAAGCAACCGTATTGATGTTCCTGTTCTTTTAGGATATAACCTTCTGGGGAATATGCTTGGGGTTTTTGTAGGACCTGTAGGAAGTTTTAACTTAAACAAAGACAATACTTACAATGATTTCAAAGAAAATGCTAAAAATGATTTTACAGTGGGATACCAGTTTGGAGCACAGCTTGAAATTAAAAAGTTTCTTGTCAATGCAAGATATGAAGGCGCTTTCAGTAAAGACGAAAGAAATTTCATCAACAAAGTTTCCGGTTCGGAAATCAGATATGACAACAGGCCTAACCTTTTTATGGTAGGTTTAGGATATAAATTCTAATAAATTATCGAAAATAACAACTGTAAACCCTCAAATTTAAATTTGAGGGTTTCTATTTTGTTCTTCAAGCTCAGCCTGGCGTTTTGCAATTTCTGCAGCCTGTTTCTCAAGCTCTTCTTTGTCTTTCTGCAGCTGTTTGAATTCTTTTTTCTTCTGGTCTGCTTTTATAACGCTTCCTTTGCTGATATATCCTACCATTCCTCCGATGATAAGCCCTATCCCAATTCCTCCCATGATTCCCATAATATGAGGCAGCCCAATTTCTTTAGCCGTAAAACCATTAGTCGTTAAATAGAATAATAAAATTGAGATAGCTAAAAGTATAAGTCCCGTAATTGATAAGTTCTTCATAATATTGTGTTTAGGTGATTTTATAAAAAAGCCTTACCAAATTTACTAAAAATTTAATAAGGCCTTACTCAAGATTAAAATTCTAATTATATTTTACCTCCCGCAGCCTTATAGTATTCCAAAGCTTTCGGAAGATCTTTATTGATATCTGAAATTCTTGTTTCCGGATTCGGGTGGGTAGATAAGAACTCAGGCTGCCTTGCTCCTGTAGATGCTGCTTCCATTCTGTTCCAGAAAGGAATTGCTGCTCTCGGGTCATATCCTGCCATAGACATCAGGTAAAGTCCCATTTTATCCGCCTCAGATTCCTGACCTCTTCCGTATTTCAACAAAGCAACCTGTGAACCAATAGGATATACCTTCTGGAAAACACTTGCCCATTGTGAATTTGAGATTGTTCCTCCCAGGATTGCACCTCCATACTGAGCTACCATTGCCTGAGAAATTCTTTCATTTCCGTGGCCTGCCAATGCGTGAGAAACTTCATGTCCCATTACTACGGCAAGTCCGTTATCGTCTTTTGTTACCGGCAGTATTCCGGTATAGACCGCTACTTTTCCACCAGGCATACACCAGGCGTTCAGCTCATTGCTTTGCAAAAGATTGAATTCCCAGCTATAACTTGCAAGATCCGCTGATCTTCCAATACTCTGATAATATCTTTCCGCTGCATTTTTAATTCTGTTTCCTACATTTACCACTCTCTTTGCATCTGCTGTCCCGGTAATTACTTTACCTTTAGACAATGTCGTTCTGTATTCCTGTGAAGACATTGTTAAAATTTCCGAATTGTTGGCCAGCTGTAAAGAAGACCTGCCCGTAATAGGGTTTGTAGTACAGGCAACAGCCGACAGAGCAATAGCTCCTATTCCTAATAGATGTGTAACTTTCATAGTTTGAGTGTTAATAATTCAACCTTAACAATTTTTATTCCAAAATATTTCAGAAAGAATATATTTGCATACATTTTGCTGTTTAAATTTAATAATTATATCATTATGAAAAAGTATATTTCTTTACTGATGATTTTTGGATTCCTGTTCTTATTTCAGAGCTGTGCTTCACAAGGTTCATTAGATCCGAAAACAGTAGACACTTTGGTGAATTCCCAGGAGTTTACCTTCTATGCACAAAGAGCCAATCCTACGAATTATGATGTTATTAATGTCATGAACTCAATGCCTAATTCCACTGCAACAAGAATGCTGAATCTGAATGGAGACTATACCATTGATGTCAGTAAAAATACACTGGATGTGGTATTACCCTATTTTGGAAGACTTTTCAATCCAACTTACGGAAACACAATTGATAACAGCTACCGATTTACTTCAAAAGATTTTACTGTAACTAAAACTCAGAATAAAAAGGGAACCTGGACTTTAAAATTCAAGCCTAAAAATGCAAGAAATGTAGATGAAGTAAATATAGAAATTTTTAAAAACGGTAAAGCTTTCGTTTCTATGAGAAGTAACGACAGACAACCTATCACATACGACGGATATGTTTCAAAAACTGAGGCTAAACAGGAAAAAGAGAAACTTTAATCCCTGTTTTCATTAGATAAAAATTTTTCAACAAATAATTTTGCTTCAGTACTTGGATTGGAAACCATGTCTGAAGCATTTTTTTTGTGCATCTGGTACGCTTCCTCCACAACATTGCTTTTTTTCATCAGGTATAAAATATATTCCTGAACCCAATATTCAAATCGTTTTTCAGCCTGCTGAACACGGATTTCTTCAAAACGGCCGCTTTTCTTTTTGAGGTCAATAAATTCGAATATTGTATCATAGACTTCCTGCAGCCCTTCGTTATGAAGAGCAGATCCTAATAGCACAGGGATCTTCCAGCCTTTTTCTTTAGGGGGAATGAAATCTAAAGCTCTTTTCAGTTCAAGTCTTGTATTTTTCGCTTTCTGAAGATTATCCTGATCCACTTTATTGATAAAAATAAGGTCAACCATTTCCATGATTCCTCGTTTAATACCCTGAAGTTCGTCTCCTCCCCCAATGATTTTAAGGAATAAAAAAACATCAGTAATATCAGCTACCAGTACTTCAGACTGCCCTACTCCAACGGTTTCTATTAAAATATAATCGTATCCTGCAGCCTCGCAGATCATCATGGTTTCAAAAGTAGTATTGGCTACTCCTCCAAGAAATCCTGAGCTGGGAGAAGGACGGATGAATGCATTTTCTTCTTTGGCAAGCTCCTCCATTCTGGTTTTATCTCCCAAAATACTTCCTTTGTTGATTGCCGAACTAGGATCAATAGCGAGAACAGCCACTTTCTTGCCTTGTGCAATAACGAGACGTCCGAAGTTTTCTATAAAAGTGGATTTTCCCGCTCCGGGAACTCCCGTTACTCCTACTCTCACAGAGTTTCCGGTAAAAGGCATAATTTTCTTCAAAAGTTCTTCCGCCTGTACTCTGTGTTCTGCTTTTTTACTTTCAACCAATGTAATAGCTTTTGCAATCAGGCGTTTGTTTCCTGACTGTATTCCCTCTATTAACTCTTCTGTAGAAAATTTCATTGATTCAAAATTAACAATTAAAATGCGAATGGTCAATACCCGGCTTATATTGATCGGCTAAAAGACTAAAATTGTTTGATTTAATATTGCAATTTTTCCATTGATTAATTTTTATTTCTTCTAAATTAAAACTAGAACGCCTTGTATCAAAGGCTGGAGGAATTTATTACATTTGTTATATATCAAAAAAGAAACATGAAAAAACTCATCGCTGCGGCATCGTTTACTGCAATTTTGCTTGTTTCCTGTACGCCGAAAGCCGCTACATCCAGTGCTGCTCCAGGTACTTCAACATCTACTGCGGAACAGATTGCACAGGGGAAAACAATCTTTGAAAACTCTTGTGGAAGATGTCATAAATTACCTGATCCTGCTTCACACAATCCTGTACAGTGGGTAGGAATCATGAATTCTATGGCTCCAAAAGCAAAATTAACGGATGAACAGCATCAATGGGTTTATGATTATATTGTTTCTGTGAAGAAATAATCATCAAACAAAATGATAGGATATGAAAAAATTCATCTTAACAGGTATTGCAGCATCAGCGTTTCTGGTGTCCTGCGGGCCAAAAAGTGTAGCTGTTACAGGGCCAAAGTACACCTCATCTGAGCAATTGGCGCAAGGAAAAACCATTTTTGAAAATTCCTGTGCAAAATGCCATAAACTGCCAGAACCTACCAAGCATGACAACCAGGGATGGATCAATACATTAAGCAGAATGGCTCCAAAGGCTAAACTTACTGACGACCAGCATCAAATGGTGTATGATTATCTGATCTCTGTTAATAAAAAATAAGCTTTCTATTGAAAGCTTATTTTTTTTAAGTATAAGTCAAAAAAAGATTATTCCGCCTTTTTTACGGTTCGTGTTCTGGTAACCTTTCCTTTGACCAGTTTTTCTCTATCCTCAAGTATTTCGAGTGCGGCCCGGCTGTAAGCAAATTTTTTAGCTTCCTTAAGGGTTGCCAAAGCCTGTTTATACTCAAAATTTCTTTCCTGCAGAAGCGAGAGACAGTTCAGAATTTCCGATTTGTCAATGCCTTTTAGTTTTAGGGCAAATGCTATCAATTTTTCTGCTTCTTTATAATCTTCATTATTCAAAAGACATTCAATATAATATTTGGGAATATTGATATTTGAAATTTTACTCTGCATAGCTTCATCAAAGTATTTCTTTGCTGTTTCATAATCCTTCAGTTCTTCGGAATATACTCTTCCCATCAGACAAAGGCTGTCTGCATCTTCAGGCTCATAAGACAGTGCGTAGTTAAGCGCATCCAGGCATTCAGAAAGATTGAATGGAAAATAGTCTAATGCTTCAAAATAATATTTGCTTTTAGTTAAGGTCATTTTTGTAGTTTTTAAGGTCATTTTTCAAGGCATTCCTTTGTTTTTTGAATGTCTTGTCTTCATAATTCTTTTTAAAATCTGTTCCTGAAAATGTACGAACCGGATTTCCGCGTTCTACCTGCATTTGAAGTGCCCAGGTTTCTTTCAGCTTTCTTTCCAGCTGTTGGATATAAACTGCCGTTACCTTTTCTTTTAATCTGCTAACGGATAGTTTTTTATTCTCAAGCTGTGAACGGGAATCCTGTACAAAAACAGTTTCTTTAGTGGGAATATGAGTGGCACGCACTGCAGTATTCACTTTGTTTACGTTTTGTCCTCCGCTTCCCTGGCTTCTCGCTGTTTGAAACCGGATATCTTTTTCATTGAAATCAATCATTTTCACATTTTCCAGTTCAAAAATTCCGATGAACCAGTTGCTTCTTTTATGCAGCTTCCTGAAGGTGCTTTTTCCAATCCAGCAGACGCCTCCCAGCCAGTTTTTTAAGAATGGGGTTAGGTCTTTTCCTGTTAAAAGCACAGTCACTGATTTCAAGGTGAGATTTTCATCACCGTTTTCACGATGAATGATTTCGTATTCTATTGTATTTTGTTTTGCCTCTTCAAGAAAAGTCTTCAGAACCCTGGCTACTACCCACTGGCATTCTAAAGGACCTCTTCCTGAAGTGATCTGTATTAATTTTTCCATTTTTTATGTTGGCATTTTGCTTAATAAAGGGTTTCCTACCGGATTTATTCCCTTTTGTAATAGTTCTTTTGCGGCCATCACTGCCCAGCATTTGTCACTGGAGTGAATATTTCTGTAAAAAGAAAGTAAAATATCAGGCCTCACAACGGTAAAACCATTGGTTTCTAATGTCTCTAGATCATCTCTTTCAAAGAAGTCTATGGTAATTCTGTAAAGTTTTTCATTTTCCAGCTCAACCGTTTTTTCATACCTGCGAAAGTTTTCTTCACTCGGCAGATGGTCATATCGAGTCCAGACTTTCTGGAATCCTTCCTGCTGAAGAATGATAACTACTTCTGCTACATTTTCTTTTTTTACAAAAACATCAATATCCTTGTGGTCATGAGCATGTTTGTATTCCGTATGTCCTTTTTCCGACATAAAATGCCACGCCCAGCCCCCTGATATAATGACTTTATCTTTTAATTGATTTAAAATTTCGAGTCCTGACTGAATTCTGAATTCCGGCCAGACTTCACCGTATCTTTTAATGTTATGTGGTGCTCCCATTTTTTTGTTTTTAAATATTTCCTGATTAAACCTTACAGGTTTTTGAAACCTGTAAGGTTATAAAATATTAGGATAATTACTTATCCATTCTCACAATTCGTGGCTGGAATGTTCCCAGAATATCTACCAGCTCACTCTGTGCATTCATCACTTCATTAATGTCTTTGTAAGCCATAGGAGCTTCTTCAGCATTTCCGCCCAGCAGTGTGACATTTTTAAGTTTTAATTCTTTTTTGATATCATGCTGAGTGAAAAGGCTTCTGCATTCTCCTCGTGAATGAGCTCTTCCTGCACCATGTGATGCTGAATTCAAAGATTCCGGATTTCCTTTTCCGCGAACGATGAATCCTTTTGCTGTCATTGATCCAGGAATCATTCCTAATTCATTTTCATTGGCAGGTGTAGCTCCCTTTCGGTGAACAATCACTTCTTTGCCATTATGGATTTCTTTCCATGCAAAGTTGTGATGATTTTCAATTCTGGCTTTTACCCTTCCGCCAACGGCCTTTATCAGCCTTCTGTGAATATCATCATGACAGGCTGAAGCATAATCTCCGGCCAGATTCATTGCCGTCCAGTATTCCAGTCCAAGATGTGTACTCAAATCCAGCCATGCGAAGTTTTGGGCTTCTTTGGGTAATGGACATTGTTCTGTAGCAACTCTGGAGTAGTATTGAGCGATTTCTGCTCCCAGTCCTCTTGAGCCGCTGTGAGAAAGTATTCCCAGATATTTTCCTTTAGGCAGGCCAATCTGTTCGTCTTCTTCGGTGATTTCCACTTCTCCAAATTCTACAAAATGATTTCCTCCGCCTGAGGATCCCATCTGTTTGATGGCTTTTCCTTTTAATCTTCTTAAGATCGGGATCATATCGAATGTATCTCTTTCAAAAATCTCATGGTCTATGTGAGATTTATGAGTCTCATACATCCCGAATTTTGTATGTTCGGCAAGCGCTTTTTCATATTTATCTCTTGCTCCTTCAAGATATGAAATGGGTGTATCCAAAATACTGAGGCTCATTCTGCAGCCAATATCCATTCCTACTCCGTAAGGGATTACTGCATTTTCCACCGCCAAGACACCTCCGATGGGAAGTCCATAGCCGCTGTGGGCATCGGGCATTAATGCTCCCTGCGTAGAAATTGGCAGTTTCAAAGCAGTGTATAACTGATTTTTTGCCTCTTCTGAAATGTTGGTACCAAAAACCTGAAATGAAGCCCGCTGTGAATTCAGCATTCTTTTTTCTGTTTTTTTGGATGAAAGCAAAGTTTCTGCAATTTGTCCGAAAGTCAGATCTTTTTCGAATTCTTCCGGATTCAGCAGGATTTCCTTTAAAAGAGATTTTACGTGGTGAATATTCTTCGTTGCAAAATTTCTTTTCATGACTTCCAATGCTACGTTTACGCTTTGGTTATTGGGATAGCCCAGTTTTAATATATCTTTTCCTTTTAGTTTTAAATTTCCCATTGTTTTTGTTTTAAATAACAGTTGGACTTATACGTCCAGTAAGCTTTCTGCAATCTCTGTTGCAGACATTGTGCAGGTAACATATTTCCTGCTTTTGATAAGTGAAATATCTTCTCTTTTCCTTTTCCATGGATATGATCTGCCATAAATTGTCTTGTGGATAATACCTGCAATTTTATGCTGTCCTAAATAATCATCCAGTTCTGCACACTCTTTTTCCAATTCAAAGTTTACAGGTTTATAATGGGTAATCATATTGGGTCTTGTACGCAGGGTAAATCTCCAGGGTTCAATAAATTCGTAGTAAGGAACATAAGACTTCCGGGCCGGGCAATATTCTTCCTGTTTCAAAAAATACTGTCTTTCTCTTGTCGTGAGTCCTAATTTTGGATCATTCCAGGAATAAGAAGTGAGTTGTTTAAGCTTCTGTACTTTTTCTACGTATATTCTTCGACCGAATTTTCTTTTCTTTTTCAAAAACTGACGACTTTCCGAATACATGTAGGTGTTAATCTTCTTCAAAATTCCTTCAAAGAAATCTCCGTCTTTAGATCTCATTACATCTTCCCTTACCGCAAAGAATCTTACAAATCCCCTCTGATAAGGCTTTTCCAAAGGAAGCCATGGGATATTTCGTCTTATCTCCCAAAGTTCATCACTACGTCGATATTTTTTTCTTATCTGCTTTTCTACATCTTTTCTAATTGTTCTTTTTCTGCTTCTTACGCTCCTCAGACGGAAATGCAGGAGGTTATCATTTTCCATTGTTCACAGAAGTATGATGTGAGATTGTAAATTTTTTTATCTCACACAACTTTTAATCAACTAAAACATTAGTTGAACACATTAATAATAGACGGCTACAGTGTGAGGATATAATTCACCTGTTTCGTCTGTAATGACACTAAAAAAGATTTCGGGGAAACTTGGAGTTTGAAATATTGCGCAATAAAAAAACCGAAATCTCTACGACTTCGGGTTTTGATATTTCATTGTACTGTTATTCTAAGAATGTACCAAACCGCGAAGCCTTACCACCATAAGTGGCAATCCAACTGTAGAATTCTGTTTAGTTCTGAACATTGCTTCGTTGTTTTTATTGGTTAAACTTGATTTTCAGGTGCAAATATATACATTTTTCTGAGAATCAAAATGTTTTTTTTCACTTAAGGTGAATAATACTGAGAAAAATGGCGTCAATAACCTTTGTCATTCTCTTTGCATCGAGAGTTTCCAGAGTGTCTGTGGGCTCATGATAATTTTTATTTCTGAAAAAAGATGAATCAGTAATCATGAGTGCCGGAAAATCAAAATTCCAATAGTTAAGATGATCGGAAAAGTCTATTCCTGCAACAAATTTTGGGGCTGAAAATGTTTCGGTTTTTATCTGCTTTGAATTTTTGAAATTATCTATAAAATTTCTCACAAAAGACCCTGCCCCACTGAACTTTTTAACCAGAGTAATAAAATCTCCTTTATCACCGTAGAACCATGAAAGGATTCCTAAAGGAAAGCTCTGCGATCCCTTTTCATCTCTGAAATAGCCGATCATTTCAACGCTGGCCATTCCATACACATCGATATTATTGTCTTTTAAATATTTTGCATGGACATAACTTCCCATATTTTCGGTTCTGAAATAAGGAGGTTCTTCCAAGGTATAAGCCACAAGATCTATTCTGTAGTTCAGCTTTTGTCCTTTAAGCATTCTTGCCAGTTCCAGAAGCGCTGTAACTCCGGTAGCGTTATCATCTGCACCCTGCTGATCTCCGCAAACATCGTAATGAGCTCCTATGATGATCCGTTTTTTGTTTTCTGTTCCAAAAGAGGTAATTACGTTCTTATATATTTTCCCATCCACTTTATATTCCTGGTAATCGGTGCTGTCACCATACGTATTAAAAGTCTGATGGATATAGTCTGCAACCGCATTCAGCTGGTCTATATTTTTATGGTTTCTAAATTGCGGTGTTTGGGTAAGAGCTGTTAAATGTTTTTTTACCAAAGAATGATCTGCCACAATTTTTGAGCCTTGTATAGATATACTTTCGTTTCCAGACGCTAACAGGACAACACCAGCGATAATAAATAAGCCTACAAGAAGAAACAGTTCTTTCCTTGCAGGCTTTATTATATTTTTCAGATTCATAGGTTGCATTTTAATTTCAACCTGAAATTAAAGCTTTTCTGATTATTTTTCTAAAAATCTTTCTAAAATTTCCACAGCACATTTCGGAAGGTTGGTTCCAGGCCCGAAAATAAAATCTGCCCCATTGGCATACAGGAATTCATAATCCTGCTGCGGAATTACTCCTCCCACAACGATGGTAATATCATCTGCTCCCAGTTTGGATAATTCTTCAACAACCTGCGGAACTAATGTTTTGTGTCCGGCGGCTAATGAAGAAACACCTAAAATGTGAATATCATTTTCTACAGCCTGTTTTGCCACTTCTTCAGGGGTCTGGAATAATGGAGCAACGTCCACGTCAAATCCCATATCTGCAAATGCTGTGGCTACAACTTTAGCACCTCTGTCGTGTCCATCCTGTCCCATTTTAGCGACCATAAGTCTTGGGCGGCGTCCTTCTTCTTCTTCAAATTTCTGAGTCAGATGAAGGGCTTTTTCAAAGTATTCATTTTTACCGGCATTCATTGCGTATACACCAGAGATTGTTTTAATATTTGCTTTATATCTTCCGAATGTTTCTTCCATGGCATCGCTCATCTCACCAAGGGTAACTCTTCTTCTGGCTGCTTCGATGCATAATGCCAGCAGGTTTCCTTTTCCTGTCTGAGCGCTTTGGCGGATTTCGTTCAGGATTTGCTCTACAGCTTCAGTATTTCTTTCTGCTTTGATTGTATTCAGTCTTTCAATCTGTTTTCTGCGAACTTCGGTATTGTCAATGTCTAAGATTTCGATCTGATCCTGCTTCAGTGAGGACTTGAATGAATTGACTCCGATAATGAATTCCTCACCACTGTCGATCTTAGCCTGTTTTTTCGCGGCAGCTTCTTCAATTCTCATTTTTGGAATTCCGGCTTCGATGGCTTTGGTCATTCCTCCTTCCTGCTCTACCTCATCAATGTACCTCATCGCCTCTTCGATCATTTGCTGAGTAAGGCTCTCCACGAGGTTGCTTCCTCCCATTGGATCTACCACATCACATATTCCGCTTTCCTGCTGAAGAATGATCTGTGTATTTCTTGCAATTTTTGCTGAATAATCTGTAGGAAGGGCAATAGCCTCATCCAATGCATTGGTATGAAGAGACTGTGTTCCTCCTAATGCGGAAGACAACGCTTCAATAGCTGTTCTTGTAATATTATTGAAAGGTTCCTGCTCTGTTAAAGACCACCCGGAAGTCTGGGAATGGGTTCTTAAAGCCAGAGATTTTGGATTCTGAGGATTAAACTGTTTTAAAAGAGTTGCCCAGATATATCTTGCGGCACGCATTTTCGCAATTTCCATGAAATGATTCATCCCGATTGCCCAGAAGAAAGAGAGTCTTGGCGCGAAATCGTCTACATTCATTCCTGCTTTTATTCCTGTTCTTACATACTCAAGGCCGTCTGCCAGCGTGTATGCCATTTCAAGTACCGGTGTAGCACCCGCTTCCTGCATATGGTATCCGGAAATGGAAATAGAGTTGAATTTCGGAATGTTTTGAGAAGTATATTCAAAAATATCTGCGATGATCTTCATGGAAGGTGCCGGCGGATAGATGTAAGTATTTCTTACCATGAATTCTTTCAGAATGTCATTTTGAATGGTACCTGACAGTAATTCCTGCTTTACTCCTTGCTCTTCTGCTGCTACGATATAGAAAGACAAGATAGGAAGTACAGCGCCGTTCATGGTCATGGATACTGAAATCTGATCCAGTGGAATTTCATTGAAAAGGATCTTCATGTCTTCCACAGAGTCGATGGCTACTCCTGCTTTTCCTACATCTCCTACCACTCTTGAATGGTCGGAATCATATCCTCTGTGTGTTGCAAGGTCAAATGCAACTGAAAGGCCTTTCTGACCTGCGGCAAGGTTTCTCCTATAGAAGGCATTGGATTCTTCGGCGGTGGAAAATCCCGCATATTGACGGATGGTCCATGGCTTCTGAACATACATGGTGGAATACGGCCCTCTCAGATAGGGAGCAATTCCTGGAGAAGTCTGCGTTAATGATTCATCTTTTACATCTTTTTTTTCATAGGATGATTTGAGTTCAAGACCGTCTTTTTCAAAATTGTAAATCTCTCTTTCCTGAGATGATACACTAAAATCCGGTTTTTTCACAGAAATTGTCTTTCGCATTCCAATTATTTTTGTCCCCGTAAAGTTAATTTTTTTGAACGAAACATGAAACTTATGTTAATATTCTGTTTTACTTTAATTTAGTAAAAGAAAATGGCCGGGCAAATGCCCGGCCATTCTTATTGATATATACTCTACTTATTTTTTGATAAGCTTCGTATTGTAAGTATTTTTATCATCTTTGATAGTGATCACATACATCCCTTTGATTAATGAAGCAACGTTGATTCTTTGTCCGTCAATCTGACCTTCCTGAGCTAATCTTCCGTCAGCAGTATAGATTTTATAATCTGCTTTTCCTTTCAGATTTTTCACCTCTACGAAAGTATCTGCAGGGTTTGGATAGATTGAAATTTCAGTTGATTTTACATCTTTTGTTTCGTTTACAGCAAGAGTTTCTGCAATTTTTACAGTAAAGTCTCTGAAGCCTCCTGTAGAAATAACTCCTCCTCCCTGTACAGGAACGGATGAAACACCACATGGTCCTGTGGCTGCATTAAAGAATGTACTTGCAACCCTCATTCTCAATGTTTTATCACCTGCGTATGCAGTTGCCGGTACCGTAAATGTAATTGTTCCATCATGGAAGCTAAGCTGGCTTGCATCATTATATACAGGAACTGCTGAATTAGACCCTACTTTTTCCGTAGATTCAAAAACTCCGTTTCTATTATAATCGATCCAGATTTCAAGGAAGTCATTATATGTACCCAAATCATGACCTAAATTTCTAAATGAAGCTGTATATTGGGTTCCTTTTGTTAAATTAACTATTTTCGTTGGATCATCACTGAAATCAAGATAAGTTTTTGCTGCAGTGGCGAGATTACCAGAGAAATAAGCGAGATTAGATAAGTTAAGCTGAATAAGGCCACTATAATACGGTGCATTCAGGTTATTTCCTCCTGTAGTCATAAGACAATAATCTGCTCCTGTAGTTAATCCTTTTGTTTTAAATACATAGTTTGTTGAGAATGTTCCCGGAACACTATTCACAACAGCTGCAACCTGAGCTTCATAATTAGTTTCATCCTCTAAACTACTTAATAAAACAGAGTTTACAGAGCTTGTTGTATTCTGCCAGTTTGTTTCTCCTACTTTTCTATAGTTAATAGAATAAGTAGCTCCCGGAACGTTATTCCAAGACAATCTTGCTGTAGTTTTTAAGATTTCAGATGCTAAGGCAGATACTCCTGTAGGAGCTGCTGTAGTAGATGTAGGGGCTGTACCTACAGTTACTTGTGGAGATACTGCATAGAATACGTTTCCTATAGCTGAAATTTTTAATTTGATTGCGCCTGTTAGATTTGCAGGCATCTGTACTGTATAGGATCCTGTATTTGGAGTGGAGGCTACTAATTCTGTCCATGCAGATCCATTAACAAGGTCTGTAGTATACTCAATCTTTACATTACTTGCATTATATGGTGCGGCATTGGTATTAGCAACATCCCAGGTAATTGTATTTGATGCATTATTGTATAGGGTTGTCGAAGAAGTAATTCCATTAAATTTAAATGGTCCGTCATTTCCTACAGTAAGGGTTGTTTCTGAAGAAACAAGCATTGGTCTCAAAGCATTTTCATCTCTAGCAGTTACCGCATAGTGAAGTATTCTTGGTATATAAGAAACTGTTTCCCAAGTAGCTTTATTAGTAAGTTTTCCTGCCATTACAAGTGGTAAGCTCGGAAAATACCTTCTTCCACTTGCTGTTCCGAAGAAAGATCTTGCAATTGAGCCTTGTGCATTGTATCCCCAACCACTGTCTCCGGAAATAGAAGTAAGATTATTTACACTGTCATATTGCTCCCAGGTATATTTTATTGCATCACCTTCAGCATCGGTAGCAGATGCATCCAAGTAATAAGGTGTCCCCTTTGGAATAGTATATGCTGTAAGGGCTGCAATAGTAGGGGCAGTATTATTTGTAATATTTTCAGACGTCCCACAAGTAGTCTTGGCATCTAAGCTATTAAGAATCTGATTAATTGAAGAATAATGGAAATAAGCATCCGAATTAGCCTGTACATTGTCCTGAGTAATTCCGGCATATCCCATAATTGTTGTTCCTCCGCCCGGCTCAACATTTACACCAGAGCCTTCCGTAGCATGTGAAAAGGTATGGTTTCCTCCAAGCTGGTGTCCCATTTCATGCGCAACATAATCAATATCAAAAAGATCTCCTGTTGGATTGGTATTCTGTGTAAACGCAGATCCTTTTGCTAATGAAGTAGCTGTAGCAGGATCAACACATGTAGATCCGATAGATCCAGCATTTCCGTTACCTCCAGCAGCATTGAATACATGCCCCATATCATAATTCGCATTCCCTACTTGAGCTGTTAAGGTTTGCTGAAGCTGTAAGTTTAAGTTTCCAGTATAAGGGTCTGTTGCTGGGTCTGTATATATAATGTTGGGAAGATCCTGAATAATCAGTTTAATTGCAAAATCTTTTTGAAAAACGCCATTTACACGGGTTATAGTAGCGTTCATCTGAGTAACTGTATTGGTTACTCCCCCAGTAGGATCAAATTTCTTTGTATACTCTCCTGTAGTAGAAAGAGCTAATCTATAGGTTCTGAATTTTGTACTGGCAGGTCTGTTTGTAATCCCTACGTTAGAAAGATTTTTTTTTCCAAAGGCTTCCAATGATTTAATATCTTTGAAATTTTTCTCTTCGGTAGTACATTCAAAACCATGGTCCGCTTCTGTTCTTTTCGTTTTATAGAAAACACCATAAACCTGCTTATCTGTAGTAATAGGTTCTATAAACTGGAATTTTCCGTCTTTGATAATCATCGACTGCATTTCAGTAGGTGCAGTACTGAATCTTACATATTTACCAGGATCATCTACTCCTACACCAACGTAAGAACCCAACTGGTATCTTTCTGCCATAGATTTTTCCATAACAGGATCACTATAAACAGCAAATTTTTCAATTTTTCCCTCCGCAGTTGGTAGAGATACAATAACCGCCTGAGCTCCTTTTCCTGTTTCTACAGCGTCTTTCAGAATATTTCTAAGAGACTGCAAATCAAACCTGTAAGCATACTGAACTTCTACTTCTTTTCTGATCTCTGATGTTCTTTGCGAGGCCGGTTCCCACCTCTGCGCATTAAAGCTGGACAGCCCAGCAGCCAATGCACAAACCAGTAAAATTCTTTTTTTCATAATTACCTAATTAATTTAGAATTAATAAACTTTAAATATCCGGCATAAAAATAAGAATTATAAACAACAACTCCATAAAAAAACCGACTAATTTTAAACAAATTAGTCGGTTTAATAAATATTGCACTTTTTTAGAATTATTTCTTTATTCCCATCTCAAATAAAGCAAATGATATAAGATCTGCATTTTCACTGATTACCTGATCTGTTGATCTTCCGGCTCCATGACCTGCATTTTTTTCAATTCTCAGTAGAATAGGATTTTTACATGCCTGTTTCTCCTGAAGTTCTGCTCCGAATTTGAACGAGTGTGCCGGAACTACTCTGTCATCATGATCACTGGTGATGATCATTGTAGATGGATAGCACGTTCCTGCTTTTACATTGTGTACAGGTGAGTAGGACTTAAGGTATTCAAACATTTCTTTGCTGTCCTCTGCAGTACCATAGTCGTAAGACCATCCTGCTCCGGCAGTAAATTTATTATACCTCAGCATATCCAAAACTCCAACTCCAGGGAAGGCAACTCTTGCCAGATCCGGTCTCATGGTCATTGTTGCTCCTACCAGTAATCCTCCGTTTGACCTTCCTGACAACGCCATGTATTCTTTTGAAGTATATCCTTTACTCTGAAGGTATTCTCCGGCAGCGATAAAGTCTTCAAAAACGTTTTTCTTCTGCTGTTTTGTTCCTGCATCATGCCATTTCTTACCATATTCTCCTCCTCCACGGATGTTTGGAACAGCATAGATGCCGCCATTTTCCATCCAGATAGCGTTTACTACAGAGAATGAAGGCTGCAGACTGATATTGAAACCTCCGTAAGAGTATAGAATAGTAGGATTTTTACCATCCAGCTTTGTTCCTTTCTTATAGTTGATCATCATAGGAACTTTTGTACCGTCTTTTGACGTGTAAAATACCTGTTCTGAAACATAATCATCCGGATTAAACTTCACTTTAGGCTTTTGATAGATTTCAGATTTTCCTGAGTCTACATTAAATTTATAAGTAGTTCCTGGTGTAATATAATTACTGAAAGAGAAATAAACATCTTTCTCTTTTTCTTTTCCTCCGAATCCTGAAATATTTCCTTTACCCGGTAGTGTAATTTCTCTAACCAGTTTTCCTGTTTTATCAAACTGCTTTACCTGATCTATGGCATCAATCATATAAGTTGCAAAGAAATAGCCTCCCCCAGAAGAGATTCCCAGTACATTTTCTGTCTGTGGAATTACATCTTTCCATGTTGCAGGAGCCGGATTAGCGATTGTAGTTTTTACAAGACGCATATTCGGGGCATCTTTATCTGTAAAAATGAAAAGATCATCACCTTGTGTATCTACAATGTCAGCATTGATATCGAATCCGCTTACAATTTGTACAAAGTCTCCTCCTTTTTTCAGGTCTTTGATATATAATTCATTACCATTGGTTGCATTAGCTGCAGAAATGATAAGATATCTCTGGTCTTCAGAAACACCAGCGTTCAGGTATCTTCTTGGTGTCTTTTCACCTCCGAAAATCAGTTTATCTTCAGACTGTTTTGTTCCTAATTTGTGAAAGTATACTTTATGCTTATCCGTCATTCCGGAAAGTACAGTTCCTTCTTTCGGTTTATCATAGCTTGAATAATAGAAACCTTCGTCTCCCTGCCATGAAATTCCACTGAATTTCACATCCAGTAAAGTCTCGTCAATTTGTTTCTTGGTAACAGCATCAATGATGATGATCTTATTCCAGTCACTTCCGCCTTCAGAAATAGAATACGCCGCAAGATTTCCTTTTTTGTTGAAAGAAAGATTGGAAAGAGAAGTAGTTCCTTTTTCTGAAAATTTATTAGGATCTAAAAATACTTCTGTAGCATTGGTCTTGTTGTTCGTTCTGTATAAAACAGACTGTGCCTGCAGACCGTCATTTTTATAATAATAGGTATAATCTCCTTCTTTGAAAGGTGCTGAAATCTTTTCATAGTTCCAGATTTCCTTCAACTGATTTTTAATTTTATCCCTGAACGGAATTTTAGAAAGGTAATTCCGGCTGTAAGCCACTTCTTCGTCCACCCATTTTTTGGTAGGTTCGGAATCATTTTCCAGATCTCTGAAGGGATCAGAAACAGCGGTACCAAAATAGGTATCTGTCTGGCTTCCTTTTAACGCTTTAGGATAATTCATTTTCTGAGAATAAAAAGATGCTGAAAATAGTACTCCAGCCGTTAACAATATAGGTTTAAAATTCATACTGATCGGTTTTTCTCAAAAATACGTAAAGTATATGAAATAAAAAAAGTCCCGTTATATCGGGACTTTCTATTCTTTATGATCTTATAGAGTTATTCATTGGCTCCGAAGCTTTCAAAATAAAAATCGGTAAGGTTGGAAACAATCTCATCCGGGCTTCCGTTCCAGTAATATATTTTATCACCTTCTTTCAGTTCGTATAAGCTGAATTTCTGATCTGTGGTAACAGTTTTATCTGCCTTTTTAAAGTCCTGAACTGCCTGAATTAAATATTTTTTAAGGTCTTCCGTTTTTATTTTTTTCAGATCTCCTTTGGGGCCCGAAGTCAGTTTGGATGGCACCAGGAAGCTTACGGAATAGTTTATTTCTGCAATTTTTTGCCCTTCAACATGCTCATTCGGAACTACTTTTACGTCTTTAACGGTAAGTTTTCCGGTTTTAAAGTTTCCAAACATAGCGTTGAAATAATCTTCAGCTTCTTTTTTACAATCTGCTGCTGTAGATTTAGGAAAAGCGGCAAGAAAATTATCTACACTGCCATTGATCATTTCCTGTGAAGTTTCTTTAAAATCCACCTGATAGGCAATCTGTCCGTCTACTGTAGGTTTTAAATAATCATTCAGTTTATTCAATGCCGTGTCATCATTATTTACAAAAGTTCCAAAGAAGAGTTCAAAGGCTTCTTTAGGTTTTTTTACTTCTGTCTGAGCCATCAGCTGCTGTCCCATCACGGTAAGCAGCAGCAGGAAAATAATTTTGTAATTTTTCATAGTTGATATTTTGTTTTGTTATTGGGAAAAACAAAGCCCCTGAAAAGTCAGAGGCTTTGTTTTTATTGATTGTAATTTTAATAATTTTCTTCTTCCCCTTTCATCTTCTCTGCATTTTCTGCCATGATTACTGCATCAATCATTTCAGAAATATCACCATTCATATAGGCGTCAAGGTTGTACATAGACTTATTGATTCTGTGGTCTGTAACTCTACCTTGCGGGTAATTGTAGGTTTTAATTTTTGCAGAACGGTCTCCTGTAGACACCATAGACTTACGCTGTGCTGCAATATCCCCCTGCACTTTTTGCAATTCGATATCGTATAATTTTGTTCTCAGCATTTCCATTGCCAACTCACGGTTAGCGAGCTGAGAACGAGCCTGCTGGCAAACCACAACAAGTCCTGAAGGTTTGTGGGTAAGCTGAACTTTCGTTTCAACTTTGTTTACGTTCTGACCTCCGGCACCTCCTGAACGGGAAGTCTGCATTTCAATATCTGCAGGATTCAGTTCGAAATCTACTTCTTCAGCTTCAGGAAGAACAGCAACGGTAATGGCGGAAGTGTGTACTCTTCCCTGAGATTCTGTTTCAGGCACACGCTGCACACGGTGAACTCCGGATTCAAACTTCATGATTCCGTAAACACCCTCTCCTTCCACTTTCATGATCAGTTCTTTGTATCCTTTCGCTGCTTCGTTAGAATCTGTCACTTCATGTCTCCATCCTTTTGTTTTGAAATACATGGTATACATTCTATAGATATCTTCCACGAAGATAGCTGCCTCATCACCTCCTGTTCCGGCACGTAATTCTACGATAACGTTTTTGTCATCGGCAGGATCTTTAGGGATCAGCAATACTTTCAGCTCTTCTTCCAATCCCGGAAGTTTAGCCTGAGATTCCATTTTTTCTTCTTTAGCCAGATCTACCAGATCTCTGTCTGAACCATCTGCAATGATTTCTTCAGATTCTGCGATACTGTCCAAAGCGCCTTTGTACTGGTCATAAACTCTTACAATTTTTCCCAAATCACTATATTCTTTGTTCAAAGAAGAATATCTTTTTTGGTCTGAAATGACATCAGGCTGTATAATAAGGTCTGCCACCTCATTATATCTTTGTTTTATAGCTTCTAATTTTGGAATTAATGATTTAGACATTGTAGAAATTTTGTGGGTGCAAAGATAAGCATTATTAATTCAAAATTAAAATTCCGAATCATCATAAATTTTTGAGCATTAGGGGTAAAAGGGCAAACAGTCAAAAAAACTTTCTGGCTTATCCTTTTAATCAATACTAGAGATTAATGATTAACAAAGGTTTTCTTATTAAGAACCCTTCCACAGGCTCAGGGTGACAAGCCGAATACCAACCCAAATTTTTGAGCATTGTCAGGCTGAGCCTGTCGATGCTATTATCAATAAAAGGGATAGGCGAAAAACTTAATTATAAAATGGTGTATGATATTGAATTCAGGCTCTAAGATCTTTTGGAGAGTCTTCTGTCTATTACATATAAAACAATTCCTACTGCAATAATTCCTAATCCTATCAGGCTTTCTTTAGGATTATGAATGAATGTAAAATAAAGGATATACATACTGAATAACAGAAAAACAGCCGGAAAAATATGAAAAGCATTAGATTTAAAGATTTTTCTGTCTTTTTTCTTCAGGAAGAAAACCGTTGAGATCGCAAGACTTGCGAAAAGCTGTAAAATAAAAGCAGTATAAACAAAAATTTCTTTAAAGCTTCCCGTTAAAATAATGATGGCTGCAATCACGGCATGGGTAAAAATAGCTCTTACCGGAATTCCTTTTTCGTTACCTGCAGATAAGGGTTTCCAGATGTAGGTATGTTTTGCAAAAGCCTGTGTTAATCTTGATCCTACCCATAGATACCCACTAATCGTTGCAACCAGCTGTAGAGCAATAAAAATATTGACAATTTTTCCAAAAGCCGGTCCAAGCATATTGACTGCTGCTTCGCCCATCACATCTTCTTTTCCTGCCAGCTGATTTACAGGAGCATGTTTCAGCATAATATAATTCACCAGAATATAGCTCACCGTCACAAAAACAGTTCCTATAATCAATGATTTCGGAAGGTTTTTCTGCACATCCTTTATTTCTCCGGCAATATAGGAAGCTGAATTCCAGCCTGTATAGGAATAGGTCACAAATACCAGAGAGGTAGCAAAGGCAGGAAGCATGATCTCATTCTGCCAGCTGTCGCTGAAATTAAGACTATTGCCCATCTGTGGTGAATTTGAAATTCCTACTCCAAGAATAATCAGTACAATAATAAAAGCTATCTTAATGAAGGTAAAAAAGTTATGAAACCTGCTGGATGTTTTCAAGCTAAATGACAGTGCGGCCGCAACCAGAAAGATCACAGATATCGCAAAACCGTTTCCGAAGCTATAATCAAATACCGAAAGATATTTTGACATAGCCAAAGCTGCCAGCGCTACGGGAGAGGAAAATCCTATGATGAGTGAAATCCAGCTTATGAGATATCCGAATATCGGATGATAGGTTTCTTTGAGATAAATAAAATCGCCTCCGTTTCCTTTAAAATGGGAACCCAGTTCTGCGTAACAAAAAGCCCCGAACAAAGCGAGAACTCCTCCGATGCTCCACAGCAGGAAAATGCTGTAGGTATTGGTAATATCAGAAAGCTGAAATCCCAGGGTGGTAAAAATTCCGGTTCCGATCATATTGGAAACGACAATGGCTGCGGCTGTTTTCCAGCCAATCTGATGTGAGGCAGTACTCATTTAATGATTAAAAGTTAAAATTAAGCCTTCCGAAGAAATAATTCCCCAACGTTCCCATCTGAACCGGTGCATATTTGAATACTCCATAATATGAATTTTTATAAATCTGGCGGTCCGGAAAGACATCAAATATATTGTTGGCTCCTACTGTAAAATTGATACTTTTGGTGATATCATACCCAACGCTGATATCTGTCACTACTTTTGGTGAGAATTCCTGCACGTCTCCAAACGGATAACCATCTCTTATTACCTTACCAAAATAGGTATTTCTTACGAGAAAACTGAATTTTCCGATTCCATAATTTAATCCTAATGAAGCTTTTGTTTTGGGAGACAGTGTTTCAATGATATTGATCTGATCGGGACCAAAAAACTGATCCTGAGGCGTTCCTAAGTTTTCAGGAAAATGAAAATCTGTAATTTTTGTTTCCGTATAGTTTCCGGCAAGATTCATATTTAATTTTCCATTCCCAAGAATCCAGTCATAGGAAACCACTACATCTACTCCTTTCGTTTCTGTATCAATAGCATTGGCGAAAAATCTTCCGCTTTCTACCTTAAACTGATCCAGCCTTTTATCTGTAATATTGCTGGTAATCACGATTCTATCCTTTACTTTAATGAAATAACCATCTATTGTAATAAACAGTCCTTTTAATGGTTTTAATGTCAATCCTGCACTTGCATTGACTGAGGTTTCCTGTTTGAGTTTATCAAATCCAAGAATTTTAGCGGCTTCGCTATCGTTGCTGAATATTCCTTTGGTCACAATCTTTGAACCGGAAGTAGAAATATCCGCATAGGAATTATTAAAATACTGCTGTTGCAATGATGGTGCTCTGAATCCTGTCCCAACAGCTGCCCTTATGGCATAATTTTTTACAAATTCATATCGTAGCGCAAGTTTTCCATTCAAGGTATTTCCGAAATCCGAATAATTTTCAAACCTGGCAGCGGCGTCAATATTGAGTTTTTTATCTAAATCATAAGAAATATCTGCATATACCGCGGTGGAATGTCTGTCTTTCTTTAGTGCATTGTTGGGAGAAAATCCGATAAAGGATTGAGATCCGCCTGCTCCCAACACTGTAGATCCTTCAGTGGCAACGTTTCCATTGACGTCATATTGAGTATAAGATGCTTCGTCACCCGCTTTGATCTGGTATTGCTCAAACCTGAATTCACCACCGAAAGCAATATTGAAGCGGTTTATATTTTTGGAAACATCAAGATTCACCGTATTCTGAAGGAAGCTGTGTGCTCCGGCATAAAAATCTGTTGGTGATTTTGCTCCTAGAGAAGCATTATTGGTATGGCTTACATTATAATTGAAGGTATTGCTCCCGAATGTATTACTTACATCGAATAGCCAGTCATTAACATTATATTTTGCTCCTACAGCATAAGAAATATCATATACCTGAGACCCAAGAATTGCCTGAAAACCATTCGGGTAAATGGATGAAACCACATTAGACTTTTCGCTTGGCAGTCTTCTGAAGCCAAACCCTTCTCCTTCTTTAATACTGAAACCTCCGAAAGAATAGAGTTTAAAATGATCATTAAAAGGGTATTCTGAATTGAAAAACAGCTGTCCCTGTCTGATCTGGGCATCTCCGATCTGAAAATTAAAATCATCACGGGTCAACCCTCTTTTTTCAATTTCGGCATCATCCGCAGCTCTGGCTGCTTTTACAGCTTCAGCGTCACCTGCAAATTCATACGCAAAATTATCTCCGAAAATATCCAGGTCGTGATTTTGTGTTCTTGTGGTTTTTCCTCTGTGGCTTAGCTGTAATGAAAGATTAATATACCCTTCTTTCTTTCCTAATGAAGTTCCATAGTTAACTCCTGCCTGGTAAGTATCACCATCATTTCTTCCGGTTAATCCGTAGGTAAGACTTGCTGAAGCTCCGGCATTTTTCTTAAGAATAATATTGATGACTCCCGCAATAGCATCAGAGCCATATTGTGCGGCGGCTCCGTCTCTCAGGACTTCAATCCGGTCAATAGCAATAACCGGAATAGTGCTCAAATCTGTTCCTACAGAGCCATTTCCTACTGTATTCTGATAATTGACCAAAGAAGTAGAATGTCTTCTTTTCCCGTTAAGCAATACTAAAACCTGATCAGAACCCATTCCTCTTAACGTTACGGGATCAATATGCTCTGTTCCATCAGAAGCAGACTGTCTCACTGCATTAAATGAAGGGATCACATAATTCAGGAGATCCTGGGCGGTCATTTGCGGAGAACTTCTCTGGATTTTATCGATATTGATAACATCTACAGGAACCGGCGTTTCCAGCTTTGTTCTTTTAACATTTCGGTTTCCGACGATGATGATATCTTCGATCTGTTTTCCTTTTTCCTCACTTTCCTGAGCGGCTACCAGAATTGCTCCAAGCAATAGTACAGCTGTGCTTAATTTTTTCATTTTTTGTTCTTGCCAATTAATACTACCAATCTGACGGATCTTTCCGCAGATATACAAGACTTCAAGAAATGGAATTCATATAGAGTATTGACTTCAATTATCTCTCCCAAAGGGTTGGAATTAGCACCTTTACACGCTGGAATTGTGCAGGTTGCTAAGGTTTCTCCGGGCCAAATCCCTCCACCTTTCTTGATAAATCTACTGCAAAAGTAGACTATTTTTCTGAACTTACAAAAAAAGGCAAATCTGCTGATCTGCAAATTTGCCTTTATTATTATTCTATGTTTTAGCTTATTGAATCATCATCTTTTGAATAGCTATTCCTGTATCCGATTTCAACTGCACAAGATACGTTCCTGCCGGATAATTAACCTTCATATTATAAGCTCCATTCTCTTTATCCAGTTTGAAAGTATCCAATTTTTTACCCGTCATATCAAAAATCAGAATCTCTCCGTTTTTTGCTTTACTGAAAATGAGTTTAGCGATTCCGTTCCGAACAGGATTATCTGCAATCTGAAGGGATAACTTATTGGCAGCATTGGTATCTATAGTAGACAAAGCTCCTGTATAATTTCCAAAGATTCTGAATTCTCCCGGCTGTAAAGTGACCGGAGTTGTTGTGGAAGCTACATTCAAAATACTGTTGTCCATCAGATTCTGCCATTGACCTGTGTAAGGGAAATAAGGGACTACATTCTGTGCTGAGGTTGTGTAATTAGCCAATACGACAACATTCTTTATTCCTGTTGTAATAGCTGCATCATATACATAAATTCTTGTGATGAGACCATTAGGATCATTCGTAAGGTTATTGGATTCTATACTGTAGGTCTTAGATTTAAAAACCGGATAGGTATTTCTGATATTGATGATTTTAGCCCATGTATCATAAACAGCCTTTCTGTTCGCATTGGTATCATATCCTAAAGTGAATGCAACAGGCTTTTCATCGGTTCTGCATCCGTTATTGATAGTTCCGTCTGCGCATCTGTTGATGCTGAATTCATATCCTAATTCTCCAAACTGCCAGATCATTTTCGGACCTGGAATAGTAAAGAAAGTAGCACCGAAGGTTTTCATTCTTTCAAGAGCGGTATTCAGGTCTTTCACATTGTAGCTTCCGTTCACTGCACCGTATGCAAGATTTTTAAACATCAGTCTTTCTTCATCGTGGCTTTCTCCGTAGCCTACAGCACTCATATTGGTAAAACCGTGAAGACTGTGGTTCATTCGATCGTAATTGCTGTTTTCCTTATATCCCATCGTATTCTGATTGTAAGGATCTGTCTGCTTGTTCCAAAGCATAACGCCTTTTCCTTCGGCTATTCTGTAGTTGGCCCATTGCTGTTCTTCCGCATCTGTTCCCAAATGTTCAAAGATCATGTAAGAATTGGGATCAATCGCCCACTGTCTGTCTGCATAATGCTTCATAATATCCACTCTGTCCTGCTGATAGGCATTGGTACAGGGTTCATCATTTTCGGAACAGCTTTGTGTAAATCCTTTGGTTAAATCCCAGCGGAATCCGTCTATGTGATATTCAGTCAGCCATTGCTCAAGACATCTCTCAACGTAATATTGCGTTGAAAGGCTTGTATGGTTAAAATCATTAAATACGTTGTATGAATGTTTCGGAACCTGATTGAAGTAAGGATTGTTGGCCGCAACATCTCCATAGCCATCACCATCCGGGTCTACATTCCAGAGTCTTACCAGAGGAGAACGTCCTGTAGCGTGATTAAATGCAACATCCAGAATGACTGCAATTCCGTTCTGATGGCATAGATCTACAAATTCTTTGAATTTTTCGGGAGTACCATAGGCTTTGTCCAGTGCATAATGGAAGGAAGTATTGTATCCCCATGAAAGATTTCCATCAAATTCCATGATGGGCATTAATTCTATAGCGTTGATTTTTAAGTTTTTTAAATAGGAAATTTTATTGATCAATGACTGCCAGTTCTTTTCCTGTGTAAAATCTCTCAATAGTAATTCATAGACTACAAGATCCTGTTTCGCAGGTCTTTGAAAATTGGTAACCTGCCAGTTATAAGCGGTCTGACCTGTTTTAAATATTGACACTTCAAAGCCCTGTCCGGCAGGAAATGCAGGCAAATTTGGATAGGTAGAAGCCGAAATCCAAGGATCATCATAGGAAGATAAGATTTGCGGCGAATAGGGGTCTGCTACTTTTCTTAAATCATTGGTTCTGTATTGGAAAGTATTGAGCTGCTGAGGGGTAATTCCATTGAGCTCAATCCAGTACAGATCAGGATTTGTGGTATCTTTATTCATCAGATACGTATCATTCACCGTCCAGTTATTGAAACTTCCGATGACATGTACAAAACTTTTCCCCGGAGCATATAAAGCCAATCCCACCTTGGTAGGATCTGTCGGATCATAATTGATTCCCTGTCTGATCCAGTTGGGTATTGCCTGAGAAACAACATTTCTTGGAACCTGTACAATAAATGCCGCTGCCTTGGAATTGATTCCCTGTGTTGCCACAAGTTCCATACTGGCATCCTGAGTGACTGTATAACTGTAAGAATAAGATTGTGAAGGAGTTGTTGTAGAATTAACAACAGTTCCGTTTGCTTTTAACTGAAATGTTGCATTGGTACTGGTTGTAGCAGTAACAGTAATGGAATTTCCTACAGGAACTGAAGTGAGGCTGTTCACTAATGGATTTGTAAGCGTTAAGCTTAAAGTACCTACGTTTACAAAAATATCAGGTGAAGTCTGGTGTGATCCCGTCTTATCTTTTAATAAAAACCCAAACCTTCCTATCCCCGTTCTTCCAAAGAAAGCTGTGGGAGCAAAAGTAAGTGAATAACTGTCTGTTGCCGCATTATAATTCAGCTTATTCAGGTCATTGGAATTGTTCCAGCTTCCATTGGTAGGACAATCCTGACTGTTCTGATAATTGGTATCAAAAGACCATGTCCAGATATAAATGGCATTATTGGAAACTCCCCAGGAAGATTCATCAATCTGATCTCCCGGAACCGTAAGCGTAACAGCATCAGATTCATTGAATGGATTGGGAGAAATCGTATAATTGATCTGCCCAAAAACACCCAATGTAATCAGCAGAAAAACAACAGAATAAAACTTTTTCATTTATTATTTTTTATCGAATATAGTATAAATTTTTCTTCATGACGAGTATTTTCATCGCTGCACATCAAATATTTCATTTACAGAAGAGAAAAACTTTACGCGGCCCTTCAAAAACAAATTCGGAATATCTCCGGAAAGCCTGAGGAATAATAAATAGAAAAACCGCTTAATTGCTTAAGCGGTTTATATATGTTGTTTTGCTTTGATATTACTTTTTCAGAATTCAGGTGAAAAAGCAATGACAATCAATTAATGATGATGTCCGTGATCGTGAAGGAAAGGTCCGTTTCCTTTAGGCTCGCTATAGATAACTTCTACACCTTCCTGCTCAGAAATAAGCTTTCTTCTGATATCTTCAGGGTCGAAAGGCTTTACTTTTCCGAAATACTCTTTCAAACCTTCAGTTAGCCACATTGGGATTACTAATCCGAAGAACATGAAAATACACCAGAATCCTACTAAGAACATAGTAATGAAGAATATAGTCCAAAGGAACTGGTAGAACGGCCAAAATGCTGATAATATCGTTATCATTCTCTTAAAGATTTTAGGCAAAAATAGAACTTTTTTCCCTTTTACACAAAAGATCAGCGTTCTATTTTGTTATTTATTTTAATTTTAAACTAATTAGTGGGCAAGATCTGCGAAGAAATCGTTGCCTTTATCATCGGTGATGATGAATGCAGGGAAGTCTTTTACTTCAATTTTTCTTACGGCTTCCATTCCTAATTCAGGGAAGTCTACAACATCTACAGATACAATATTGTCTTTGGCAAGGATGGCAGCCGGCCCTCCGATAGATCCAAGATAGAAACCTCCGTATTTTCCGCAGGCATTGGTAACATCTTTACTTCTGTTTCCTTTTGCCAGCATGATCATACTTCCGCCATGGCTTTGGAACTCGTCTACGTAAACATCCATTCTTCCGGCAGTAGTAGGTCCGAAACTTCCTGAAGCCATTCCTTCCGGAGTTTTTGCAGGTCCTGCATAATAAATTGGGTGGTTTTTGAAATATTCCGGCATTGGCTTCCCGCTGTCGATAATTTCTTTGATTTTTGCGTGAGCGATATCTCTTGCTACGATTAAAGTTCCGTTCAGTTTTAATCTGGTTTTGATCGGATATTTAGATAGTTCGGCAAGAATTTCCGGCATTGGCTTGTTAAGGTTAATTTCAACAGCTTCTTCCAGGTGTGGAGGAGTATCAGGTAAGAATCTTTTCGGATCCTGTTCCAATTGCTCAAGGAAAATCCCTTCTTTTGTGATTTTCCCTTTGATATTTCTGTCTGCAGAACAAGAAACTCCCATTCCTACAGGACAGGATGCTGCGTGTCTCGGAAGTCTGATTACTCTTACGTCATGCGTAAGATATTTTCCTCCAAACTGTGCTCCGATGGCACTTTCCTGGCAGATTTTCTGAACTTTTGCTTCCCATTCAAGGTCTCTGAAAGCCTGTCCGGCCTCATTTCCTTCTGTAGGAAGATTGTCATAATATTTTGCTGACGCTTTTTTAACAGCTGCAAGATTGGCTTCTGCTGAAGTTCCTCCGATTACCAATGCTAAGTGGTAAGGCGGGCATGCAGCCGTACCAAGGTCTGAAATCTTTTCTTTGATGAATTCTTCAAGAGATTTTTCGTTCAGTAAAGATTTTGTCTTTTGATACAAGAATGTTTTGTTGGCAGAACCTCCACCTTTTGTTAAGAATAAAAATTCGTAGTAATCTCCTTTTTTAGCATAGATATCAATCTGTGCAGGAAGGTTTGATCCGGAATTTTTCTCATCAAACATCGTCAAAGGAACCACCTGAGAATATCTTAGGTTTCTCTTCTGATAGGTATTGAAGATTCCTTTGCTCAGGTATTCACCATCATCTACTCCTGTGTAAACATTTTCTCCTTTTTTCCCCATTACAATTGCTGTACCTGTATCCTGACATGAAGGAAGAGCTCCCTCTACAGCTACTGCAGCATTCTGCAAAAGGTTATAGGCAACAAATCTGTCATTATCGGTAGCTTCAGGATCATCAATGATTCTTCTAAGGCTTTCCAGGTGTGAAGAACGAAGCATGAAAGAAACATCTGCCATTGCTTCTTCAGCCAATAACTCCAGTCCTTTCGGATCTACTGTTAAAATTTCTCTGTCACCCAGTTTTTCAACCTTCACATAGTCTGATGTAAGTTTTTTGTACACCGTATCATCTTTCTGAATAGGATACGGATCCTGATATCTAAAATCCATTCAATTTTTTGTTTGTACAAAAATACACCTCCTTTAAAAAAATATGAGTAAAATCAGTCACTTAAATTGATATTTATAATGATTATAAATTGGAGGTTTATGAGTTTATAAGTACCTTTATAAAAGCTAAATAAACAAAGCCAAAACATTATTTTTTTTATTAAACATGAATAATATCAACATTTTTTTGGCCTTAAAAATAAAAGATCGTACAAATTTTAACCACTATGAATTACAGAATAGAAAAAGACACCATGGGAGAAGTGCAGGTACCTGCAGATAAACTTTGGGGAGCACAGACGGAACGTTCAAGAAACAATTTTAAAATAGGACCTGAAGGTTCAATGCCGCACGAAATCATTGAAGCATTTGCTTATCTGAAGAAGGCTGCAGCTTATGCCAACACGGATCTTGGAGTGCTTCCTGTGGAAAAAAGAGATATGATCGCGAAAGTATGTGATGAAATTCTGGAGGGAAAATTGAATGACCAGTTTCCTTTGGTAATCTGGCAGACGGGCTCCGGAACACAGTCGAACATGAATGTGAATGAAGTGATTTCCAACAGGGCCCATGTCAATAACGGCGGAACATTAGGTGAAAAATCTGAAATTCATCCGAATGATGATGTGAATAAATCCCAGTCTTCGAATGATACTTATCCTACTGCCATGCATATTGCAGCGTATACAAAAGTAGTGGAAGTAACCATTCCGGCTGTTGAGAAACTAAAAAACACGTTGGCTGAGAAGTCAAAAGCATTCAAAGATGTTGTAAAGATCGGGAGAACCCATCTGATGGATGCTACTCCACTTACTCTTGGACAGGAATTTTCCGGGTATGTGGCTCAATTGGAATTCGGATTGAGAGCTTTAAAAAATACATTGCCTCATCTTTCTGAACTGGCATTGGGAGGAACTGCTGTAGGAACAGGTTTGAATACTCCTAAAGGCTATGATGTAAAAGTAGCAGAATATATCGCTCAATTTACCAAACATCCTTTTGTTACTGCAGAAAATAAATTTGAAGCCCTTGCTGCACATGATGCCATTGTTGAATCTCACGGAGCGTTAAAGCAGCTGGCTGTTTCTTTATACAAAATTGCTCAGGATATAAGATTACTGGCATCAGGTCCCCGTTCCGGAATCGGGGAAATTCATATTCCAGAGAATGAGCCGGGATCTTCCATTATGCCCGGAAAAGTAAATCCTACTCAGAATGAAGCAATGACGATGGTTTGTGCCCAGGTTTTAGGAAATGATACTACCATTTCATTTGCGGGGACTCAGGGAAACTATGAACTGAATGTTTTCAAACCGGTGATGGCTTATAATTTTTTACAGTCTGCCCAACTGATTGCCGATGCATGTATTTCATTCAATGATCACTGTGCAATAGGTATTGAGCCGAATCATGAGAGAATTAAAGAACTGGTAGACAAATCTTTAATGCTTGTAACGGCTTTAAATACTCATATCGGATATGAAAATGCGGCTAAAATTGCTAAAACAGCCCATAAAAACGGAACAACATTGAAAGAAGAGGCTATTAATCTTGGTTTATTAACTGCAGAACAGTTTGACGAATGGGTAAAACCTGAAGATATGGTAGGAAGCTTAAAATAATGATTCTATAACTGATACAATGCAAAAACTCCGGGAGCCTTTCCCGGAGTTTTTCATTTTGCTGTCAAAATCTATTTAATTTAATCCAATAGCCAGCCCGAATATCAGCGCTTTATCATTTTTGAAATAACTGTCTTTAAAGAAGTTGCTGAAATCTTTTTTCACAAACAGGCTGAAGCTGTTGTATGAAAACGTAATCTGCGCTCCATATACAAAAGGATTTACCTGATAATTTCCGCGGTCTCTTGTTTCGCCATCATTTCCTTTTACAATATTATTGGTAGACATTTTTACACCACCGTATACATTGGCTCCTACCTTAAATCCGGTATAATAACTGCGGTATTGGATATCCATTCCGGCATTTTTAAGTTTAGAAAAATTATACTGCACTCCAAGAGGAACCATGATATATCCTGTTCTCAGCTTGCTTTTCTCAAGGTTTCCATTGTATTGTCCCAAAGCAACTCCCTGATCTGTACTTCTTGTAAAAAGCATATTATTATCTGCTCTTACCGTTCTCCATGAAAACCCTAATCCGGAAACAATGGCCCATGGGCTTGTTCTGCTGAGCTGGTAGTTCAGTTTCAGGCCAAACTCCAGATTATTGGCGTATCCTATGTTTTTATCGAGTTCATTATCCGGAGAACTGTTTGTTAAAGTCATAATTCCGTAAGAGAAATACCCTGTAAAGCTTCTGCTGGGACGGAATTTTTTAAGCAATTCTTCTTTAAGCTCTTCTTTGGAAGTCACATCAGTGTTCAGGAGAGAATATCTTACCTGCTTCTGAATAACATCATCCAGATCGAATCCCAGCTCTTCAATTCTCTTATCCATTTTTTCGGAATAACGGTCTGCGATCTTAGCTTTTTCTCTGTCAAAATCTGCTTTATCCAGGTTTTTCGCCCGTAGAACCAACAGTTCATCTTCCATCAGTTTTTTCTCTTCCTGAATAATGGTATTGATTTTTGCTGCATATTCTTCTACTTTTTCTTTTACAATGGGGCTTACCTCTGTATCTTTTTTAGAAGACAGATTAATATTAAAGGTCTTTTGTGCATAAAATGATGCTGAAAAAGAACATAGTAATCCCATTACGATTAATTTCTTGATCATAATATTAATTTTTAAATTTTTACGGATACATTATCTGGCATTCAGATCAATAGTAGTTGCCACATTACTTCCATCTTTTGTTTTTTCAATGACATCTTTATGCTCTACTGAGAAAAGAAGCGTGGATGGGTCTACATATTTTTTCTTTTTAACCGGAGTTTTTAAAGAATCGGCCTTTGCCATAAGTTTAGGATTGGAAATCTGGGTGATATCCAATTTCTTCAAAGGAAGAGTTTCTTTAGGAATAGGTAGAGTCTGGCCGATTGCCACAGGAGAAATCACTTCTTGTTTATCCTGGGAAAGTGTTTTCCTTATTTCCTTTTTATTATTATGCTCAACTGCCAAAGGAACAGTATTCTGAGCCGGAACTTTTATCATTTCTTCTGTTGTATTTTCTCCTGTTACTTTTACAATTACCGGGCTGGTTTCTGAAGGTTGATTAAGAAAAAAAAGAACGCTTCCCAAACTGAATGTCAAAATCAGACAAGCCGCTATTAAAAGCCAGTTCATTTTTGATCCGGAATGTGGATTATTGTTATTCTGAAGCTCAATTTCGGACCACAGATCCCTTGATGGAGTAATTTCTCTTTCCTCAATCTGCTTTTTGATCTGAAATTCAATAGTATCTTTAGACGTTTTCATTTTTCACTTTTTTTTGTTGTTGAAAATAGATCTTTCTTAATTTTTCTTTTGCTCTGAAGAGCTGTGTCTTGCTCACTGCAATTGAAATCTGCAAAGTATCCGCAATTTCCTGATGAGAATACCCTTCCAGCACATAGAGGTTAAAAACCATTCTGTAGGCATCAGGCAGCTGATCCAAAAGATCCTGCGCATTAAAATCACAATCAATCTCTGTATCATATACGTCTTCATGAAAAGACGGGTTGATCTCGTCCAGATAGAAAACTGTTTTATGACTTTTGATAAAGTTCAGGCATTCATTCACAACAATTTTTCTTGCCCAGCTATCCAGATTCGATTCTCCTCTGAAGCTTTCTATATGTTTAAAAATTTTACAGAATGCTTTTATGAGACAATCTTCCGCCTGATACAAATCGTTCACATAGCTTTTGCTTACACTCAGAAATTTCCTGACATTCTGTTCATAGAAGATCTTCTGTGCAGCCGGATCCTGTTTCTTCAGGAGGCTCAATAAATCATTCTTTTTATTTCCGAACAAGAGTTTCATGCTTATATTGTTTCTATACTAAAGACAATCAAAACAAAAAAAGGTTACAAGTTTTGAAAAAAAACTTGGTTGAAGTATTTAATTAAAGAAAAAGCTGTCTTAGAATGAGACAGCCTTACATTTTATCCTGAAAATTCATCAAGCATATTTCTGGTAGGAACAAAGAAAAGCGTTCCTGTCACTGCTGTGCTAAAATCTAAAATTCTGTCATAATTTCCCGGAGGATCACCGATAAACATATTGGTCAACATCTTTTTTGTTGTTGTAAATGTACTTGAATAGGCAATAAAATAAGTTCCGAACTCATTTGTAGAGGGATTTCCGAAAGGCATATTATCTCTGACTATTTTCAGTTCTTCACCATTTTCACCCTCGATATTGGCTAAAGCAATATGCGAATTTGATGGTTTTACCGCATCAGACATTTCAATATCATTTTCCTTTGATCTTCCGATGACCTTTTCCTGATCTTCTGTAGACAAGCTCTTCCAGGCATCCATATTGTGAAGGTATTTCTGAACGAAAAGATAACTTCCTCCTTTATATTGAGGGTCTTCATCTCCTATTTTTCCAAAATAATCCCGGTCGTCTCCATGCGGATTTTCCGTTCCGTCTACAAAACCAAGAATGGAACGTGCATCCCAGTATTTGAATCCGTGAACCTCCAGAATACTTTCTGCCACTGAGCTTAATAATTGGGAGATCTCAACAGCCATATCAAAAATCAGGCTTTTATTATCCGCTCTCAGATGAAAATGAAGGTCTCCGGGAGTGGAAACAGCCGTATGTTTTATCCCTTTTATATCTTCAAAATTCACTAATTCCTTTGGTGGAGGGGTTGGAAGTTCCAGTTTTTTCCATGCTTCTGCACCAATTCCCATGACACAGCTTGCCCTGCTGTCCGGAAAACGGTTAAACACTGAATTATTAAGATTTAAAACCAAAGCGCATAGTTCCTGAAAAACGTCTTTCAGCTGCGGGCTGTTATTAAGTTTCCAGACCATGAAAATGGTATTGCTGTTAGGATAATCTGTTACATTCTGTGATTCTATTGTATTCATACCTGTCTTTTTGTGGTATTAAATATCCGAAACTGCCACCTGATCTGCAAAATATTGTTCCAGATCTTTCAATGTTTCCGGATTGGTCTGAATATCTTTTACCAGAAGCCCTTTGTTCACCACCACGATTCTGTTGCAGACTTCTGTGGTATGGGAAAGATCATGGCTGGAAATAAGAAAAGTAACACCATCCTGTTTTGATAATTCCTTGATCAGGTTTTTAAGTTTTATCTGGGTAGACGGATCAAGGTTGGCAAAGGGTTCATCAAGAATAATAATTTCAGGATTTCCAATAATAGCTCCCACAATCCCTACTTTTTTCTGATTCCCTTTTGAAAGGTCTCGGACATATTTCCCGGATTTCAGGATTTCACCATTGAAAAAATCATGGAAAGGCTTCAGGAATTCGTCTACAGAAGACTTGTTCTGGCCTCTCAGCTCTCCGATGAAGTAAAAATATTCTTCCGGTGTAAGGTAACCAATGAGAAAGGTGTCGTCTACAAAGGCTGAGACTTTATTTTTCCAGGCTTCGGATTCATGGACTTTAATTCCATCAATGCTTACAAATCCTGTGGTAGCCTGAATCAGATCCAGCATGAGGCTGAAAAGCGTTGTTTTTCCTGCTCCGTTATTTCCTACGAGACCAAATGTTTCACCATTGGGAATTTCAAGATTTTCAATATTAAGAACGGTTGCTGTTCCGTATGTTTTGGATAAATTTTGTATGTTGATCATGGCTTAACTTATATTTTTAAATGCATCCAGTGTGCTGTATTTTTCTTTTTTGTAAAGTTTTACGATAATATCGAAGATTTTCTCTCTCAGGAAAAATCCTATAATTCCGATAATGGCAATACTGATTACTCCTCCGGTAATTCCCCACATATATTTTGTTAAGGCAAATACACCCATCGGAAGTAACATTTTAGGAATCAGCAGAAACATGGCGATCATATTGAAGCTTCCTTTCTGTCCCAATCTTTTTTCTTTTGTATTAAGGTCAATCTGAGTTTTATTGAAGGCTCCGGACCACAAGGTAAATTGAGAATTCACACCGATATTATATAATCCTGCTGCAAAAAATGTAACGTAGACTTCCCACCCGAAATAGGCATAACAAACAGCTATAATCACAGAAGCTCCTGTTACAATATTCATCAGCCACCATTTTGCTTTCAGATATTCTTTGTAGGGAACATTCAGGGTCATCATCAACGGATAATAGGAACTGTCAAAAGCAGGAACTCTCTGGCCAAACAGAAACTGGAACCCCCCTGTTACAAAAAGCCCCATAAACATCATCATTGCGGGTGTTTTGTACATTGAAGAAGTAAACATCAGCAATCCGTAGAACAGAAACATAAAGCTGCCCAGCAAAATTCCTTTGGGTACTTTATTTCGTCTCAACATTTTAATATCATTATTGATGAATGTCCCGATAACGCCGTATTTATTCAGGAAGGCAATATTTTCTGTTTTCCCGACTGTTTTCTTCGCTTCAAGCCCCTGATCCAGATAAAACTCATTACGAAGGTAACGGAAACAGATCCACCACAGTATCACGAACAAAACAACAGGGATCAGTACAATGTATGGCTTTTCATAGAAACTAAAGAAAACCGACTCAGAATATGATAAAACCGGAACAATATTGTAATATGCCAAAGCTCCTATGCCAAGAAAACATACTCCTATCATCACTGCCAGAGTTTCTTTACCGTTGAAAAAAATGTTGATAAAATTATTCAGGTATAACAATGAAATCACCCCTGTAAGCCATAACAAAATTCCCAAAATACTATATCCATTGAACATAGCAATCAGTGAAAATGTAATAAAGAATAACGAACTCAGCCAGCTGAATGCGGAAAGAAAGGTCTTGGCCAGCATATAATTGACCAAGGTATTCTTCCGGATATTCATCGTTAGGAATGGTTTAATGTTCTGTGTGGGAATTTCCTGCCAGAGATATTTAAGGACAAGGTCAATAATCCAGGCGGCGATCATGAATTTTGAAACTACTTGTAAAGGATTTTGATGCCTTTCCTCCTGAATGTAGAAAAAGGCAATAAATGCTCCGCCCACAAGACATCCTATAAAGTAGAGAATTCCTATGAAACGGAGAATTTTCATGGTCAGATTGATCCCTAAAGATGTACCACGAAAAAAGCTTTTAATTTCAAGCCTAAGGAACTTTAGAAACATATGTTAGTTTTTTTACATTAGTCAATATAATGCAAAATATGTTACAGATTTAATCAGAAGTAAAATAAATTTTCATAAAAGATAAAGATATCTTATGTTTTTTGTACTATCAATATAGGAGAACAAAACTTTCACAATAGATTTTTACATTCATAAAGAGCTGTTTATTTCATAAAAATAGAAAGAGCAACCGTTATAGTTACTCTTTCTCTGAATATTTAATGGAGATTTCCTTTTATAATTTCCATGGATATTGCGTGCCAACATATCTGAAACATTGCCGGAAACCAATACTCTAATTTATTACCAACCTGTTTGGAACATTATCTAATTAATATACTTTTGACAATGGAATAAAACTTAAGACAAAGAACGTGATAATTCCTATAATAATTCCTAAACTAATCCAAGCATGTTTATATCTTATTTTTTTAGGCTCTCTATCAAATTCATCAAAGTATTTTAAATATTTATTATTCTTAAACAGTAATTTTTCATTAATAATCCAAGGCACAGCTAACAGTGCTATTACAAGTATCCATTTATAGGGACTTCCTGGCTCCCAAAAGATTTGTATTAACGATTTCCCTAATATTGCCTGAAAAATATTAAATAATCCATATTCTATAAGAATTATTAAACCTCCCATTTGAATACCTGAAATAGTTATATTTTGTCCATATACACGGTTGTTTATTGCATTTTCACTAGCTAGTCTTATTTCTTCTGGTGAACTATTTTTCTTTTTGAGCGTATTTGCTATAAAAGGAATTTTATAAATCAAATCAAAAATTAGTGTAATAGGATAAGTTATTATTTGGGAAGCTTTAACTTCGAATAAATAAATAAATAAATAAAGTAGTGAATATAGTTCCAAGTTTTTTCCATGTATTTCTACTATTTTATTTTTACTTCGGAGCACTCTGATATTCATTATAAAATTTGGAAATTGCTTTTTCGAGCTCATCAAAATTATAAGATAGTGTATTGGAAGAAATCGAAATAGGCGTACCATATGTTTTATATGTTCTCTCTAATATTTTTCTCTTTATACCACTTTCTTTATTTAAGTATTTATTGGGGTCTTTTACATTAATAAGTAAAAATTTTGTTGACATAACATCATTTTTTTTATTGAGTTAATATCACTCCAAAAAATTGCACCTACACTTACATAACTAGAATTATCAATAATTCCTTTTTCGTCTATTATTAGATTAAATTTCTTTGTGAGCAAGCTTTTTATTAAAATTATCAAGCATAATCCAAAGAACAATATTGCTACAATTCCTACCATTCGTATGAATGTTACACTTCTAAATATAGAAGAAGCAAATTTGTGAGGACTAACGGCTAAAAAGACACCTAATATCATAAATATCATTGAGCCTGATACTAATAATATTAATTTTGTTTTACTGCTTTTTATTTCAATTGTATTCATTATTTATTATATTTAATAATCTGCTTTATTCAACACACTACTTGCCCAACCTTCTGCAATATCACCACCCCAAACTCCTCCTACAATGCCTCCTACAATGCCTCCAACTGCGGCACCAATAATTGTTCCCTCAGGTCCAACAAGGGTTCCTATGAATCCACCAACTTTACCTAACGCCCAAGCTCCTGCGGCTGCTCCAGCCATTCCTCCAGCCACATTCGCTGTTGCTATCTGGGCCCTAACTCCAAACTTCCAATCATCTTTATACATTCCATATCCTATTTGTGCAGCACTGATTCCATATCCTACATAACCAGCTCTTTTGGAATATTTCCCAAGCATTGTAGTGGTTCGCACATAATCACTTCTAAGTCCTATCAACGATCCTCTGGCTCTTCCTGCATAGGCTGTACTTCTCATTTGTCCAAGATTATCTATCCAATATCCACTATCATAAAGTGCTGTTCTCTTTTTGACAAGATATTTAAATCCTCCTCCAGCAGTACTTGCTCCCCAATCTGCCCAGTTTTTATAGGCATCTAATGGAATGTCCTTAAATTTAGCGTTATACCCTATGCCGAGATCTATATCTCCATGTATATCTGTTCCACTATAAGAGGTTAAAGTAGGTGTTCCCTTCCACCAAGTTAAATTACCATCTCCAATGCTAAGTTCGGAGAAGTTTCCTCTATTTACAAAATAATTGAATATGGAACCGGCATCTGTTCCAGTAAAAGTGTAACCACCACCTGCACCTTCTCCCGGATTTTGTCCCATGAATTGAGTCATCCTCATCTGAGACTGAGCCATATCTCTGAAAGGATTTGCATTTCCGGAAGTGTCGATATGCCCATTGGCATCCATCCATCTGCCATCAGGATCAGGCATTGAAACTGGGTTGTTGGCTACATAGGCAAAAGGACTGGTGGAAGCATATATTTCAGACAACTGATCCATACCGTTCCATCGTCCTAAATCAGGCATATACTGTCTCCAGCCGTAACTGTACATACCTGTTTCCTGAAGTTTTTCGCTGTTATATTTAAAAATTAGAGTATTGAAAACCAATACTCTAATTTGTCACTCGTGAGTTTTGAGTATCATCACTGGTGGATTATTTTTAATATGAATAAATTAAAAAATATCAATAACCATGAAATAATAATTGTTAGAATAATTATTAATCCTTTACTCGCCTTAACTTTTTTATTCTCATCAGCCCATTTATTTCTTAATTCAAAATATTTGTTTTTGTATTTTACCTTATTGTAAATTAAAATTCCAACCATCACAATAAGAAATATAATCCAACCATATTTAAGTTTTATATCTTGGAGAAATAATCCCTTTATAAATAATAGAATATTAATTACAATCCATGCCTGAACAGATGATACACTTATTAATGCTGTTGTAGCATCTGCTCCATCCCTCTTATAATAAAATTTTGCAACTCTATAATAATGGTAGTCAAAAAAATCTTTCATAAATTATTTATTTAATGAACTAAAAATATTAAAATCAGTACCTAATCGACTATTGTCTATACCTGAAGCAATTCTATCAGTAATAGTAGTGCCTGTTATAGCTCCTACGGCTAAATCTGTAATGCCATATGCTATACCTATAGGTCCTGCATATATAAGTCCAACACCTAAGGCCACCTTCGCGACAGTTCCCCAACCTACTTTGTTATCCGAAACATCTTCTATTACACTTAAACCTACGCCTAAATACCCTAAATACTTTCCAGCTTTTCCAATTGTTTTTAAATTTTTTGATAAATTTCTTAGAGTACTTATAGATCCTCCTTTTGCTCCTAATTTTAAAAAAACCTCATATTTATTTAGATGGAGGCCTCCGTAGCCGATTAACGCAGATGCTGATAAAAAGTTACTTTTATCTGAATATCTAACACCTTCAAGGAAATCTCCAAAAAAGCTAGACTGATAAGTAGTAAACTTTGCATTATATCCTATACCAAGATCTATATCTCCATGTATATCTGTTCCACTATAAGAGGTTAAAGTAGGTGTTCCCTTCCACCAAGTTAAATTACCATCTCCAATGCTAAGTTCGGAGAAGTTTCCTCTATTTACAAAATAATTGAATATGGAACCGGCATCTGTTCCAGTAAAAGTGTAACCACCACCGCCTGCACCTTCTCCTGGATTTTGTCCCATAAACTGAGTCATCCTCATCTGAGACTGAGCCATATCTCTGAAAGGATTTGCATTTCCTGAAGTGTCGATATGTCCATTATCATCCATCCATCTTCCGTCTACATCAAACTGTGAAACCGGGTTATTGCCAACATACGCATATGTGCTTGTAGAAGTATAGGCTTCTGCCAGCTGATCTATCCCGTTCCATTTGCCTGTTTCCGGCATATACTGTCGCCAGCCGTAATCCAGCCAGCCGGTTTCTTTTTGTAATTCTTTCCCGTTATACTTATAATTATAGGCAGGATTGCCAGCCAATACATTATACCCTTCATGCTTCATCCCAAAGGGATAGTAGTTGTTTTCTTCAAGAACTTCTGCTCCATTCCCATTGTTGAAGTAGCTTAAGCGTACATTTCCTAAATGGTCTTTGTAATTGTAAATATACTTATTATCCTGAAAACTGTAATAGCCTTCTGCGGTAGGCACAAATTTCAGTGTATACGGCGTTACATTCTGTACTTCTTCATACTGGAACCCATCCAGATAATCCGTCGTTTTTTTTCTGTATACAGAATTTTCACTGTATCTATGCTCCTTTCTATGCTTTGTGCCGTCTGCTTTATAAAAATAATAGGTATTTTCATTCTGCCAAAGCCCCCGGGTATAGTACATCTTATCAAACATCATATAATCCGGAAGGTTCAGGAAATTGTAATTAATCTGCAAAATACCTTTGTCCTGATGGGCGGTCATATTCCCGTTATTATCATAGGTAATGGTTTTTCCCGAAGTATCAGGATAGCCTTTATAGTTATAAGAGGCATCCGCAACGGAAATAAGCCGGTTGCCGGTATAGGAATAGCTAAGATTATCTATCATTTCCGCCATTCCTGCCGTACTTTTCCCATTCCTCTGCAATGCTGTGATATTCCCGTTCTGGTCATAGTTCAAAGCTTCATTAAAGAAACTGTTCTGTGGTACGGATGAACCGGGCTCCGAATAAATTCCTTTTTTCATCCGGTTGAGTGCGTCATATTGATAATCATACCTTCTCAGTATCTGATCATTGGATGTTTTCCAGTCTATTTCCGAAATCGCCCCATTGTATTTTGCCGGAGCCTGTGCCGGATTTGCCGGGGTATTATACCTGATCTCATACCCAAAAAGTTTTCCGTTCAGATTGGCAGGATCATTGATTTTGGTAAGCCATCCCCTTATATTGTACATATAATCTATACTTTGAAGAGGAGTACTTCCATTTGTACCTCCTATTTTTTTGGTGATAATCTGAGAAAGCTCGTTATAGGTATTCTGAGACAGGATTTCTTCAGGGTTATTATCTACTTTATGTTTATGCACCAATAACCTGTTCTGATGATCATAGGAATAGGTTTGAGTAATTACTTTTTCCGCATCCGTATTCAGTCTTTTATGATATACTTTGGTGCGCTGGACAATTCCTGCAAAATCAAGCTCAGATTCTGTTTTGGTATATCCCCCAAGGTGGTTGATGCTGTAAGAACCTACGGTTCTTCCTTTCTGGTCATAGTAAATATAGTTTTTTGTCCAGTTATCATCTTCAATATTTTTCACAAAACCCATCACCGGAAGTCCTTTGCTGCTTTTACCATTAACAGGAGTATCTTTTAAAACGGCAGCTCCCTGGATCGTCTGGGGAAAAGCAGGATTAAAGCTGTAAGCAGGATAGGTGTCATAATAATTCACGGATAATAATGTGACCCATTTGGAAGCATGGGGATAGGTAGTGGCAGGATCATAAAAGACATCCATTCCCTGCCTGTTGAAGACCACCGAACTGCTTATTTTCACATTATTGTTTGGGATTCCATCAGCCAGCCCCTGCTCCGTATTTCTTTCTCCCCCGGAAGCTATTCCGGTAAAAGCCACTCTTCCAAACTGATCATATTTTACATACATCCACTGTCCTTTTTCCTTAAGATTGGCATCCTGCGAAGCTACCAGCCTGTTCTGGTTATCATAGACCATGTACTCCCAGCCTTTTCCGGGAAGCTTTTTCTCTGCCAGTCTGTTTCTGCTGTCATACTTATACTGATAGCATATATTATCTACTGCTGCGGAATTCAAAGCTGCGGCTGATGCCAATGGCGGGATAACATAGGCAAGCTGCTTGTAATCATTGTATACGTAATAGGTATCTGCATTTTGGGCAGCATCCACTATTTTCCTTGAAAGCACGGTCTGCCCGGATCCGTCTTTAAATTCAACCACTTTATGACCATCTTCATCGGTAACGGTATTTTTTACGAGCTGACCGGCTGCATATTCTGCGACGGTATACTGTAATTCATTTCTGTAGAGTTTTCCCGCAGTATCCCAACCTGCTGTTACCTGGTATTTTTTTACATGATCAGCAGCCGTATTGAGATCATAACCCAAGAGTACAGCCTTTCCGTTCCAGTCGTTCCCCGTCATTTTTTGCTGTAAAACCCTCTGTAACGGAGAGTTTTCAAGAACAGTCTCAGTATAGATCTTTTCTCCGGAATAGATATTCGTTACATCAGCCACCGGATAAGGGGTCATCCCCTGAGTCTGGGAGTACATCCCTCCGTTAGATGTAGAGCTTTGGGGAACAGGGAGGTAACTTCTGGTCTTCCTTCCCTGGTCATCATAGACAATGGGAGTTACTATATCCCTTCCTAATGGGGTTGCTTTCACATTCACGATCTGTCTGGGTCTTCCCAGAAGGTCAAAATACTGTACTGTTTGTGTGTTTTTGCTACAGTCTTCATTCATACAGTCTGTAGCCGATATAAAGTTTTCTGTTGTCGTTGTCTGGGCGTTTGAGAAGCCTAAGGACAAGAAACCGAATATAAGTGTTAGCTTTTTCATCTTAATTAAGATATTAGATGTTAAAAATTGGATGTACAAATTCTTATAGTAAAGTCTTCATCCTTCATGATCAATGTCCGGTATTGTACTGGTATTTCTTCAGCAGCTTCCCGGTTTCATCTTCTATTTTTTCAAGCCTTCCTGCCGTATCATATTGATAGATCACACGGATTCCCGTAGGCGGAGTCGTCATTTTCATCCTTGCCAGGGAATCATATACATAAGTGGTGATCTGATAATTTTTAAGATTGGCATTGTTTCTGAAAGCATCCAAAGCATTTTGAAGATCCTGTTCTGAGATAACAGCCGCATCAGATTTTGCTATAATATCTCCCAAATACGGAAGGACCTGATCATAAGCAGCTCCCTCTACTTTAGCAATAGGCTGTGTTTTATTATAGCCCCAGATCATCGAAACAGGAATTCCGTCCTTAGTGGTATACTGCTCCAGATTCCCCCTGATATCATATCTGTTGAAAGTAACTTCTGAAGATAAAAGATTCTGAGAATCATACGATCTAACTGAAGAGGGGTATTTATTTCCCGGATTTTCATATATGGTTTCTGTTCTTGCCATTATTTTTCCGGGATCAGCAGCGTTTTTCTTCAGTACGGAAGTTGTTTCTAAAGGCAGACCAACCATATTGGAGCTCAGCAGCTTCTGATTATTTTTCTCCAGCGCATATTGATAGGCGGTCTCCTGGATACTGCCATCAAAAGAAGTAGTCCGCTCAAGATTAGGTTTATTGTTATGGGTATTTCTGAAGATCTCATTCTTCATCTCTATTGTTCCAGAATCAAAATAACTTTTAGAGGTCACTTTATTGTTCTTGATCCATGACGTTTTTACCTGTAATGAAAGTAAATTATAGAGCGGCCCGTCAAATTCTTCTATTGTATAATCATATGCATCCTCAGATATTTTTTGATTCGAGGCATTATAAACTTCTTTTTTATCAAGGAGACCTTCGCGGGTAAGATTGTAATGAGGCCAGAAATCCCCCTGCTGAGGATAAGCGTCCGGTGCTTTAAAATAATATTTGGTATACCCCATATTATTGCCCCTGGAAACTTTTACATTTTTATAAATTCTGGTATCTCCCACCGAAGCCCCACTGGAAACCCCGGGATCATCAAACTTATTATATTCGTATTCTTCTATTTTCGCAGGTGCAGGAGGATTGGCAGCATCTATAACAGAAGCATTATAATATTTGATGTTTTTAATCCTTGCAGGACCTGTCATCTGGCGTTCTTTAATAATGACCTGAACAGCCGGACCGTCCCCCTCACGCCATATCTGAACAACAGCGGGATCACTTAATGTAGTAGTAGGACATGACATATCATTACAATATAAATCAAGATAATACTCCCCAGGTTCAAATGTTCTGCTTTGCACATATTCAAAACCTGGGACAGGTTCTATAGGCTCCCCCAAACTATGTGAAATCACATAGGTACTTCCTTCTTTTTTCGAGAATTGAATCGCCCAAGAAAAAGCTGCTACCTGCCCAATCCCCGAAGCATCTATATCAAGAGTTTTGGTATCTGTTAAGGTAAAAGCATATCTTCTTTGTCCATTGGCTCTTGTAAATGAAATATCTGTGAGAAGTACCTTAGGAATGGGAAGCGTTTCTGTTCTTTTAGTATCCATCGTCGGAAAATCAAAATTATATTCAATCATTCCACGCGTTGGTAACTGAATTCTTTTCAATTCAGAAATACCACTATTCACCGACAGGTTATTTTGATCAGTATAGAATATATTCTCATAAGTAAATGCATATTTTTCAATGACAGCTCCGTTCTGGTCTACCTGGCTGAAGGAATTCAAATACCGCCGGAGTGCAGGAGACCCGCTTGCAGGCTTATAAGAATAATCGAACGTATATTTCTTTACAAAAATATTATTTGCAGTCTTTAATACAATACCGGTAATAGCAAATATATCATTGTGCTCAGCATATTCTTCATTTCTGTCATAATTAATTTCTATAATTCCCCGCCCTTTCACTTCTATACGGCTTAGTTTATTGGATTCTGTATCGATAATCTGATTTCCTGAACCGGGAGCATATTTCAGATCCCGTAAATAATTATACTTTACCAGTTCCTGACCATTTTCGTCAAGAACATAGGAAAGATAAAAAGCACTTCTGTATTTCTGATCGGCATATTGAGCTCCGAAAGGACGCTCGAATTTCCATACCGTCATCTGGTTAATATCATAATCCCTGAAAATATATTGAGTTCCCGTTTCACTTGTTATCGTAAAGGAGTTTAAAATAAGAGTTGCCTGATTGGCAGTACGTTGATATTCTACTTTAGAGGTATAGGGGGTAAGCTTTACAACACTAAACGTATTATTGGCAATATCCCTGACGATCTTAAATTTTCCCGATTCTTCAGGAGTACTGAAGTTATAAATATCATTAAATTCATTTTTGATATAATGACTATAACTGCTATCATCAAATGATTCGTCAAAGTCTCCCACGATCTCCCGGGAAACAACACCGCCTCCTAAAAACGACCATCCTCTTCCTACCTCACTCACCCATTCATCATTCAGGGTATTACCTGCATGATAACTAATTCCTAAGTTGATGCTAACCGGCTTATTACCCGTTCCAAGGCTAACTAACGGATAAGAAATATCCGGTATTCCGGTCTGTATCGAAACAGGCATTGTAGTGTAAGTAGACAGCCCTGCAGCAGAGGGTGTTGGCCGTGTAATTTCAATATTTGCACTTTGTCCGGTATATAAAGTAAAATATAAAATACATACCAGTAATAGCAATGTTTTTTTCATGATTCTGTGTTTTTATTTCTTAATCAGTTTAGCATTTGCCGTTTTATTGGCATCCGTTTTTATCGTCACCAGATAAGCTCCCTGAACCAAAGCCTGGGTATTGATCTTAGTCACTTTGTTCTTGGTTTTCAGATTCTGAAGCTGCCTTCCACTCATGTCATACAAAAGAATATCCGCATCTTTGAAATCAAAGCCAATTTCTACATAAGCATAATCAGAGACAGGGTTTGGATAGATCTTGATATCGTATTTTTCAATCAGCTGATCAATCTGCTTGTCTCCAAGCTTTACGATCTTCCAGTTTTCTTTACCAAGTTCTTCTGCACTAGTTCCTGCTAAAACAATAGAACCATCTCTGTTCAGCTTTAAATCAGAAAGCCTTTCTTCCTTCTTTCTGGATTCTCCTTTTACATGTTTTCTCCACTGTTCATTTCCGTTTTGGTCAAGGTATAGCATCCAGAAAGTCTCATCATTGGTTTCCATTCTTCCCTCGGCCTGAGTGTAGCCCCCTAAAAGAATTCCTTTTGAAGATTGATCGTCTGCTGAATGAATAACGTTCATTCCCATAAGCAAATCACGGTTTCCGAAACTGTAAGACTTTTGGAATTTCTCATCGCCATTTTCCTTTAAAAAGACAAGCCAAAGGTCTGTTCCTTCTTCTATTCCTACCGTTTTGTTTCCTGATCTTTCTGATCTGGATTCGCCACCGATGACATATCCATCAGAGGTTAACGCTAATGTTCTCAAATGATCATCCCCTTTGCCTCCAAGGTTTTTTTCCCACTGAACCTTCAAATTTTTATCCAGTTTGATAATGTAAAAATCTCCTTCACCGTAATTCTCTGTCTGTTTTGATCCTCCAATACCACTTCTGGAATAAATTCCGAGTAAGGCTCCTCCGTCTTTTGTTGGAATCATCTTCTCGACTTCATCTAAACCTTTTCCGCCTAACACAAGGTGGGATAATTCTTTTCCATCTTTGTCTAATTTTGTGATCAAAGCATCTTTTGAACCGTAGCCTTTCATTTTGGAATCCTGAGCGGAGACGAAGGATCCTGCCACAAAGAATCCTAAATCAGTAGTCTGAATCACAGCCCTTGCTTCTTCATCAGAAGAACTGCCTAACGTTTTCTGCCAAAGTTCATCCCCAAATTCATTGATACGGATCAACCAGATATCAGATCCTCCTTTGGAATCCTCTTTTTTGTCGAGTCCTTTTCCCGAATAAGAAGTTCCGGCTAAAAGAAATCCTCCATCCTGTGTAGTAACAGTTGCTGATAAATAATCATGATTCTGTCCGGAAAAATATTTTTCCCAGGATTCTTTCCCTTGCTGATCAAGTTTGATTAAGTGAAAATCGTAACCCGTGTTCTGCTTACTTCCAGCCTCCAGCTTCCCGCTTCCTGACTGTATAGAACTACCTGTGATCAAATACTGCTGATCAATGGTTGTAGTAACCTGACTTAAAAAATCCTGGGTAGAGGATCTGATGTCCTTCTGCCAGACTACTTCCTGGGCAGATAAGCCCAAGGCTGCACATAAAGTAAATGTGCCGAGATAAAATTTTCTCATTCCCGTGTTGTTTTCTGAGTTAGTAATTAGTTTATTAAAACTGCGTAAATTTAATACTTTTTAAGACACAAAAATCACTCTTGTGTGCTTTAATGCAAATCATACTATTCATAATCAAATCCTGTTTATTTATATTGAATTTTATTTCATTCTGATACAAAAATATCTATGCGCAGCGACAGAACATGTCGTATTACAAATACATTTTCGCCACTGTAAAAAAAAATATAGTATTGAAACATGACTGTGTGATAAAAGTATCAACAAATTGAAAATTTTAATATTTTCAGCATGAATTAACAGGTCGCTCCTCCGGAGCTTCATGGGTGACGGGGACATCATTTTTTTATTAACAGCAGATCCCGATAGGACCAGATTAATCTCCACTGGAAGCTAATAGTTAACAGGACATATTTGTTTTAAAATTATAGTTCCGAAGCAGCGACCTGCCCATTATAATTTAACCGGGGATAAATGCTATTGCAATACTATTTTTCATCTTTTCGTGAATTTTAATTCCTCAAAGTAACTCATTTTTTATTATAGGACAGCAGATTTTTTTATTCCTCTATATCCGGTTATATTCGAATAATTTCTCCATTTGTAAAAAATGCGTTATGGTAAAGGAAGAGTTAATCAGAAAAAGAAACGAAAAGGCTTTCACCCAGAAAGACCTGGCAGAATATCTTAACATCAGCCAGACCCAATACAGCAGAAAAAAAAAGGGGAGGTAGAAACTTCTGAGGAGGAATGGGAAAGAATTTCAAAATTGCAGGATACCCATGTTGATGATATAAAAGAAACCGATATAAAGAATACAAACAATTATTTTGAAAATACTGTCACTAGCAGCTCATTCGGAAATATAGGAGGAACTTTTTATTGTAACATTCCTGAATTCTTATTAGAAAGCCAGAAAGAATTCATTGAGATGCTGAAAAAGGAAATCCAGCAAAAAGATACAGCCATAGAAGCTCTGAAAAAAGAATTGAAGAGTTAGGAAAATAGTAAATCCTTCGACAGGCTCAGGATGACATCGCTAATACTAACTGTTTACAGAGGTGAGAAATCGGGTTTATAATTGGCTGAATTAGCCTATTAATTCTTTAGCCTGTGCCAGCGCTGCTTCCGTAATTTTGCTTCCGGAAAGTAACTGCGCAATTTCGTTCAGTTTTTCTTCGCTGCTCAAAGGAATAATAGTAGATTGTGTTCTGCCGGAAATATCCTGTTTTACAACTTTGTAATTATCATTTCCTTTGGCAGCAACCTGCGCCAGGTGGGAAATAACAATCAGCTGCATATCTTCAGACATTTCTCTCATCAGGTTTCCGATTTCTTCAGCTACTTTTCCTGAAACTCCGGTGTCTATTTCGTCAAGAATCAAGGTGGGCAGTTCATCACTTTCTGCAATAATCTTCTTCACTGCAAGCATTACTCTTGATCTTTCTCCTCCGGAAATGGCCGTTTGAATCGGTTTTAAAGGGAACCCTGAATTGGCCTGGAACAACAGCTGGATATTTTCTTTTCCAAACGGATTGAAATCATCTGCGTCCTGTAATTCTATATCCACTTTTGCCTTTTCGAGACCTAGCTTTTTAAGAAGTCCTTCTGCTTTTTTAATGAAAACAGGAACATTCTTATGTCTGTTTTTTGAAAGTTTTGAAGCAAGACTCTGAAGTGTTTTTTCCTTTTGAGAAATATTTTTCTCAGTTTCTTCAATCTGCTCTTCTAATTCTGAAGCCCCTTTCTGGTCTCCGGCAAGCTGGTTTCTGATCTCAATGAGTTCACTAAGATCTGAAACATTATGTTTAAGGAATAAAGCGTTGATTTTATTATTAAGATCGGTAAGGTAGATCAGGTTTTGAGGATTGATTTCCACTCTTTCCGCTTCATGTTCCAGTTCGGAAATGATGTCTTTAAGTTCTACAAAAGAGGTTTCCAGCCTTTCATCAAGTTCAGCAAAGCTCGTAGAAACTTCGGAAATTTTAGAAAGTTTGCTGGTCGCTTCGTTAAAGAATGACAGAATTCCTATTTCCTCCTGATGAAACCTTGATAGAATCTGCCCCACGTTTTCAGAGATCATTCCCGCATTTTCCTGAATGGAAAGCTGGTTCTGAACATCTTCAAAATCAACATCATCAAGTTTCAGTTCTTCCAGTTCGTTGAGTAAAAATTCTTTATAATCACTTTCTTTATTGGATTCTGAAAGTTGGGTTTTTAATTTTTTCAACAACAATTTCAGCGTTTGAAACTCAGAAAATTCCTGTTGATACTCTTCAATAATCTTTTTATTTTCAGAAAGTCCGTCGATAATTTTAAACTGATATTCTGAGGTAAAAAGATTGGATGTTTCAAACTGTGAATGGATATCGATCAACTGTGAAGAAAGTTCTTTAAGGATATCCAGCGTTACCGGTACATCGTTGATAAATGCCCGGGATTTCCCTGAAGGAAGTATTTCTCTTCGGATAATCGTCTGAAGTTCGTAGTCCAGATCATTTTCAATAAAGAATTTTTTAAACTGATTGTTAAGAGAAAACTCGGTTTCCACCACACTTTTTTCTTCAGTTTTGGCAATGGATTTTACATCTGCTCTTTCGCCTAAAATAAGTCGGAGAGCACCTAGAATAATAGATTTACCCGCCCCCGTTTCTCCGGTAATGACCTGTAAACCATTTTTCAATGATACTTCAAGGGTATCAATCAGGGCAAAGTTTTTAATGTAAATTCTCGAAAGCATTGATAATCCGGGTTATGATCCAATTTGAATTTGAACTGTAAAAATAAGTTTTTTTAATGAGTTAAGAAATCGTTTTTTGACTGTTCACTCATCCATAATGCTAACTGTTTTTAAACTTACTCAGAAATCCTAGACTTTCCATTTATTCCACTTATTATCTATATTCTTCGGTGAAAGGATGATCATTGTTTGTTTAAGATCATTAAGAATCAGTCCTCCATTATTCCCGGAATTGAAAATATTGAAAATTTCATCGCTCTTGGTATCCATGAACAGATTAAAGAAGAATGCCTGCTGGAAGTTATTCTCATACATTTTTAATTGCATCAGTGCATCAAAAATGACTTTTTTCCCGGCAGTCTGATCCTGATTGAAAAGGTTATCCAGCCCTGCTCTGTGGTACGTATAAATAGTGGAACGTAACTGATTCCAGTTAGGGTTCATAATTTCGTTGATCAAAATAGAACGGCTTCTCGGCTCATTGATGGTATTCCAGCCCTCATAGTTCCTGTTTTGGGAATTCTGTGCAATCTGCTGCGCTTTCGCATACCATTGTGATCCTCCCATAGACTGGAAACTATCCGCATCCATACCCAGAATAACATAAATATAGAAACTGATCACATCCGTAAGATTTTTGCCGGAGAACTGTCTTTCATTAAAAATAAGACTCTCATTTTCAATATATTCAAACGCAAATCTCTGATCCTGAAGATTAATCAAAGGAGACTCGTAGGTGGTATTATAAACAGGTCTTACTGCCTGAATAACAATAGTTCCTTTGAATTTATTCACGTCTCTTTCAGAAATAACAATAGAAAAAGCACATTTTATTTTTTCAAAATTCTGAAGCTTTTTGCCTGTCCAGCTTGTATTATTGATAAAGTCCCGGAGGCTTTTTTCCAATGCTTTATAGGCCTGCTGATTACTTCCTCCCAACTGATTGGAGTTGACCTGTACCGTGGACAGCAGCTCCTGAGAAAAACTTTGGGTGCATAGAAATAACAGAAAAAATAAACTTATAATTTTTTTCATTGTCTATTAAAAATTGAGAACGGAAATTTATTAAAATTATTTTAAAAGTTGAGTCTCAACAAAATTGAGAATATCTTTCGCTACATCATCCTTGGATTTCAAATTGAATTCCTTCTTCTCTGTTTTGGTAAATATTTTAATTTTATTGGTGTCATTTTTAAAACCGGCTCCTTCATCACGCAAGGAATTGAGAACGATCATATCAAGATTTTTCTTTTCCAGTTTTCCTTTGGCATTTTCTTCTTCATTTTGGGTTTCCAATGCAAATCCTACCAAAAACTGATGGGTCTTCTTTTCTCCCATTGTTTTAAGAATATCCGGATTTTTCACCAGTTCTATCGTCAGATTTTCATCATTTTTCTTAATCTTTTCCTGAGCCACTTCTTTAGGTGCATAATCTGCTACTGCCGCACTGGCAATTCCGATGTCTATTGTATCGTAAAATTCAAATACTTTGGCCAGCATTTCTTTGGCTGAAGTCACTTTATGAAGTTCAACATTCGGGTCGTTGAGGGTTTGAACACTCGGTCCTGAAATCAGGATTACTTTTGCTCCTCTTTTTGAAGCTTCTTCTGCAAGAGAAAATCCCATTTTACCGGATGAATGGTTTCCGATGAATCTTACAGGATCTATCGCTTCATAGGTAGGTCCTGCAGTAATTAAAACTGTTTTTCCTTCAAGGCTTCGGGATTGAATATCTGAATTAAAATAATGCTCAACAGCATTAAAAATTGTTGCCGGCTCTGCCATTCTTCCCTGCCCGATCAGACCGCTGGCCAGCTCTCCGCTTTCCGCAGGAATAATACTATGTCCGAAGCTTTCTGCCAGCTCCAGATTCTTTTTTGTAGACGGATGTGCGTACATATCAAGGTCCATTGCTGGTGCAATGAATACCTGACATTTCGCGGACATATACGTTGCAATAACGAGATTATCACACATCCCGTGAACCATTTTAGACAATGTATTGGCTGTGCATGGAGCTACAATCATAACATCCGCCCACAGAGCCATTTCCACATGGCTGTTCCATGTTCCGTTATCACTGTAAAAGTCCGAATACACCGGTTTTCTGGATAATGTAGACAGGCTTAGCTTCGTTACAAAGTTTTCTGCATCAGGAGTCATAATAACCTGTACTTCGGCACCTTTCTTCACAAAATCCCTGATGAGAAAGTGGATTTTATAAGCCGCAATTCCTCCGGAGACAGCGATCAGTATTTTTTTACCGGAAACACTCATTGAGTTCTAATTTTTTGAAACACTAAAGTACTTATTTTTTCCCACACAATCAGGTTTTAAACAACAAAAGGTCATAAAAGAAGTGAATTCCTTTATGACCTTGATTTATTAAAATACAGAAGATTACTTTCTTTCTTCTGTTTTTCTGAAATAGACATCATCATTTAACCATTCTTCAATAGCAATTGAAGTTGGCTTCGGAAGCTTTTCGTAATGTTTAGAGATCTCAATTTGTTCTCTGTTTTCGAAAACCTCTTCTAATGTAGAATTGTGAACAGCAAACTCATCCAATTTGTTGTGAAGTTCCGTACGGATCTCCGCATTGATCTGCTCTGCTCTCTTTCCCATGATAACAATAGCTTCATAGATTGAACCTACTTTATCTTCAATCTTATCTTTATCGTAAGTAATTGTATTTACTTCTGCTTTTGTATCTTTTACACTCATTTTGAGAAAATTATTTTTATTTTAAGATGGCAAATTTACGAATTATCTTTGAATTTTGAAAGTCGCTGCAGGAGGAGGGGTCTTAAGTGCTGCACTGTCCCTCTGTAACTGCATTGCTTTCTTTTCATTGCTGATCTGATCTTTGATCTGCTGGTCAGCTTTATTCTTATCTGCCAGTTTTTCAGCTTCTTTTTTCTGTCTTGCAGTTAAAGCTGCCATTCTTGCTTCAGTTTGTTTTTTAACAACTGCGAAGTTTTGTTTTTCTTTTTCCAGCTTTTCTCTAAGATCTGCTGCAGTTTTAGAATATTCTGTGTTAGGAAGCTCTTTCTCTACCAGCTTTGTGTAAGTAAGTGCACTCTCAATACGTTCATCTTTAAGATTATATACAGATTTCATCGCCAGTTCATAACGTGATTTCATGATATAGTCATAAATTTTTGAACGAAGTTTTGTACTTGGAAAATCTTCCAAAACATTGTCAAAAGCTACATTTGCTGCTTTATACTCACCCATTTTGTAGTATTGTCTTCCGTTTTCATAAGCTTTAAATTCAAGTTTATAAGACAATTCATCAATTAACTGGCTGATATTCTTAGATCTTTCAGAGTTAGGATAATTGTTCAGGAATTCCTGAAGCTCATTGATCGCTAATTCTGTACTTGACTGATCCAGGTTATAATCCATAGAACCTTCATAGTAGCATAGGGCAGACATATATGCCGCTTCTTCTGCTCTGGGGTCTTTTGGAAAACTTACTGCGAAATTTTTAAATTGGTGACCTGCCAGTTTATAACTTTTGTCATAATAGTTGGCATAAGCTGTGTTGAAACCTACATTAGGAAAATCATCTGTTCCTGCCACAAGATTGGCAAGTCTGTCGTAAAGTGCCAATGCATTTTTCCACTTTTTCTTAGCAAAATTTTCATTAGCTGCCTTTAAGATAAATTCTTTATCAGCACTTCTCATTGCTCTTTCCTGCTGGCTTACGCAAGATGTAACCACCGCTACAGCAAAAAGACCTAAAATATATTTTTTCATATATAAAATTCAACAGTTTTCGGATTATACAGCCGATTTACTAATTTGCAAAAATATAACTTTTTTGCCAATAGATTTTTTTTTATGAATATTTAACGTAATTTTAGTCTGCAGCGTATCCCAAAATCGCAAAAACACTTAATAAAAGATTCATTCTCACCTTTTTCTCCGCCTCTTTGGTGTAGGTTTCCTCATTTTTACTCGGAACATACAGCTCATAAAAGTTTTTATTCCTGATCACAAATAAAGTGGATCCGATAATCATGGTAAGAATGTCTTCGGGTTTGGGGGTAAAAGTAAAAACACCTGATGCGACCCCTTTCTTAATGACTTCATCAAGTTTTTTTACAAATAACTGATAAAAATCCAGCAGTTCATCTTTCAGGTTCTCTGTATGACGGAGCTCCTGGGTCACAAAACCATGGAAATAATTATACTTGAAAAGCTGAGAAACGATATATTTAATCATTTCCCGCAATTGCATTTCCGGTTTACCCTCTTTGATGGTATCTGCAAATTCTGAAAAGTTCTCTCTGGTCTTCAGCACCCTGTACTGATAGAGATAAGACATCATCTTCTCCTTGGAACCGAAGTAATAAGAGATCATGGCAACGTTGATATTGGCTTTAGAGCAAATATCTCTCACAGAGGTTCCTTCGTATCCTTTTTTTGCGATAAGTTCTTCCGCAATATCCAGTATGTGAATCTGTTTTTCTGTAAATTTTTTTTTCATGAAGTGCACTTTGAGTAAAGTTAAGAAATTTTTAACACATTTATAAACGATTGTTTAATGATTTTAGATTAAATCTTAAAAATACTTACTTTTGAATATGGAATTTTTTGATTTTCACCATCATAAAAAATATATCAGAAACGGAATTTACAATCTGAACATTGAGCAAATTCCGCCTGATTCCCCTTATTCTATTGGAATTCATCCCCAGGATATTGATGTTAACAATCTCGAACAGCAGTTCTCATGGATGAGAAACATGGTGTTTGAAAACTGTTTTGCCATTGGTGAATGTGGTCTGGATTCTTTGGTTTCTATTGATCAGAAAATTCAGGAAGAAGTTTTTTTAAGGCAGATTAACATAGCCAATGAAGTAAAAAAACCTATGATTATTCATTGTGTAAGAAAATTTTATGAGGTTATTTCATTTAAAAAGAAAGCGGAACAGCCCATGATCATTCATGGTTTTAACAAGAAACAGAAAATTGCTGAAGATCTTCTTACCAATAATTTTTATCTGAGTTTTGGAAAAGCTGTTTTGTATAATTTATCTTTGCAGGACATTTTGAAAAACACTCCTTTAGACAAAATATTTTTAGAAACTGACAATGAAGACTTTAATATCGAAGAATTGTATAGTAAAGTTTCGGAAATAAAAAAAGTTTCTTTGGAACAACTTAATGAACAAATTTTAGAAAATTTACACGGAATAAAAAATGGATAAATACTGGCTGGAAAGAACTGAACTTTTGATAAAAGAGGATGGATTGGAAAAACTGATCAAAGCCAATGTGCTTGTGGTAGGCTTAGGCGGAGTAGGTTCTTTTGCCGCAGAATTTCTTGCCAGAGCCGGCGTAGGAAATATGACCATTGTGGATGGTGACACGGTAGATATTACGAATATCAACAGACAGCTTCCTGCTTTGCATTCTACTGTTGGAAAGCACAAGGTAGACGTTGTTGCTGAAAGGCTTCTTGATATCAATCCACAACTTAATTTAACCAGGATTAATGAGTTTCTGAACCCTGAAAGAATGGATGAAGTACTTGATTCTGAAAAGTTTAATTACATCCTTGACTGTATAGACAGTGTGACCCCGAAAATCTGTTTGATGAAAGCTGCCAGAAGAAGAAAAATCAAGATTGTAAGTTCTATGGGAGCAGGAGGAAAAGTAGACCCAAGCATGGTGATGGTAAGGGATATCAGTAAAACCCACAACTGTTTTCTTGCCAGACAGGTGAGAAAAAGATTAAAAAAGGAAAAGATCAATAAAGGCATACGATGTGTTTTCTCTAATGAAATTCAAAAGGAAGAAAGCCTGAAAATGACGGATGGAAGCAATTATAAGAGATCATTCTATGGCACCATCAGCTTTATTCCTGCAATTTTCGGATTGTATGCAGCCGCTGAAGTGATTAATCATTTAGTAAAAAAGACGAAAGATTAATGCAGAACTTCAAATATCCAGGAGTGGAAAAGCTCAAAAAAAATACGGAGATCAGTTTGCTTTTTGAAAAAGGCAAATGGAGAACGAACGGAAATCTGCGGATCATTGTTCTGAAAGATAAACCTAATCTTCCGGTAGAAGCTGCAAGATTCGGAGTTTCTGTTTCTAAAAGATACTTTAAAAGAGCTGTGCACAGGAATCGTATCAAAAGGTTACTGAGAGAGTGTTATCGTCTGAATAAAGATCTTTTCAGGCAAGCCTTTGGAGAAAAAACTATGGCAATGCTGTTTTGGGTTTCTCCTGAAATGCCTCCGAAATTCAAGGATGTGGAGGCTCAGTTTATAAAGCTTTGTGAAGCTCAGAGAAAGTAATTTTTATATGAACTGAAGTTTCATATAAATCTTCGCATAGTTTTTGTATTTTTAGGGAAAACAGTAAATCTGAAAATTAATATGTTAGACAATGTTCCCTATTTTTCTTATATAATCAGTGCATTTATAGGTATTGGATTGGCGGCAGCTACAGGCTTCCGGGTATTTCTTCCCATGTTTGTTGTAAGCCTTGCTTCTTATTTTGATTGGATTCCTATGAATGAGCATTTTGAATGGCTTGCAGGCCTTCCTACGCTTATTACAACAGGAATAGCCACTATTATTGAGATCCTGGCTTATTATATCCCTTTTGTTGATCATTTGCTGGATACCGTTTCTATTCCTATGGCAACAGTGGCTGGCTCAATATTATTTGCCAGTCAGTTTGCTGAACTTGGCACGTTTCCACAATGGGCACTGGCATTAATTGCCGGTGGAGGTACAGCAGCTACTATCAGCTCCGGATTTGCAGGAATAAGGGCCGCTTCTACTGCGACTACCGGAGGTTTGGGAAATTCCATGGTGGGAACAACGGAGACAGCAGGTGCAGGTATCATGTCTATTCTTGCAATGGCTGCCCCGGTAATGGCCGCAATATTTGCCATCATCACGTTAATTGTTGTAATCGTATTGGGACGAAAGGCCTGGAAAAAATTAAGAAATAGTAAAGATACTTCTCAGAGATTATAAAATAAAAAAGGTACTGTTTTCACCAGTACCTTTTTCTTTAATTTTTACTTCTGAAATCCTTGATATCCTGTATTTTGGATTCAAAATATTCTTTCTTTTCAGGACTTTTTCTGATCAATATTTCAAATGCTTTTATTGCCTTTGTATAGAGTTTCTGTTCAAAATAAAGATTGGCCAATGTCTCTGTCATCAGATGCGAGATATCGTCATTCTTTTCTTTTACAACATAGGTGCTTTCTTCTTTTAACTGACTGATTCTGGGATTGTTCTCAATAAAGGTTTCAATAGCCTTTTCTTTGATTTCGGTTTTTTCCTTTACGATTTCTTCTGCTCTGCCAATCTTAAGCCAGCTCTGCCATGTATTGATAAAGCCCGGAACATTACTGTCTATTGATGATTGAGTAGTATTTTTCATAGTAACCTCCTGTACTTTTTCTACAGGTTCCTGTTTCTTTTCTTCAACCTTAAGGGTAGAAATATCGGTTCCAAAGAAAGAAACATTCATCACGGGAACATCTTCTTTTGGCTTTTCTGTTTCCGTTTTTTCTTCCTGAGCTGATTCAGCCGGGGCAGAATGATCTTCTTCAGCTTCAGAAATTTCTTTCTCTACCGGCTTAATTTCTTCCTGGGCAGCTCCTGCAACAATTTCATTTGTTTCCGTTGATTTTGGTTCTTCAATAGCCACTTCCGGTTCTGCAACAGCTGCATCTTCTGTTTCCTGAGTTTTAATTTCGGGGGTAGATGCTTTTTCTGCTTTACTGATGAGTGAATCCGGCAAATTGGATTCCACGCTCATTGGCTTCCATGCAGTCTGCACTTCCGGTATTTCCTGTATTTTTTCTTCTGCAGTCTCGGGTTCAGTTTCCTCAGTTACAGGCGGTTGATCTTCAACAACATTTTCCTTTACAGACTCTTCTTTTATTTCTTCAGGCTTATCCTCACTTGTTGACCAGAAATGGAAGCTTTGGGTATCAGCGAAGCTAATCTCATGATCTTCAGAAGCTTCAGGCTCTGTCTTTTCTTCCTGAACAACAGGCTTGGCTTCCTTCATTTTCTTTTCAACTTCCTCAATCAGACGTCTCATTTCCTCCTCGTGCTTATTTACATTCGGTTGGGAAATTTCAGCGGTCTCCGCTATTTCTTCATTATTGGCCTGGATTTTAACGTCCGGCATAAATGATTCTGTTCCATGGAAACTTACTTCCGCATCTGATACTTCTTCAACAGCATGCTCTTCTTCTGAAACAGGCATAGTTTCATGATTCGTTGCTTCTGTATGTATAGGTTCTTCTACTATTTCTGCTTCAATGCTTTCCGCAGGTTGTAATAGGTCAACCTCATGAAAGCTGGTATTTTCCTCTTCTTCAATCTTCTCTTCCTCTTTTTCTGAAGAAATCTGCTCTTCGTGGATGATGGTTTCCGGGGTAAAGCCTTCTCCGGCATTCTCCTCAGTTTCAATCTGTATTGATACTGCTTCCTGCTGAGCCGGCTCTTCCATTACAGCTTCTGCCTTTTGCGTTACCAATGTTCCCGATTCCAGAGTAGATTCAAGATCTATTATTTCAGCATTTTCTTCATCCAGGAAGTTTTCTTCTCCTTCAAATAAAATTCTGTTTCGTTCACCATTTACATAGATTTGCTTAACTTCTTGTGCTGTAGGTAACACACAAATATTTGTCTCCTCCTCTGATGGTTTTTCCAAAGACATTTCCTCTTCTCTCCTGATAGGGAAGGATTGGGTCTTTGGTATCATTTGAGCAGGTTTTTCAATTGTTTTAGAAAGTCTTTTCTCTTCAGCAATCTCAGATTTAACCTCCTGTCTGATCTTTCCATTGATCAGTTGATACAAAATCTTTTTATCAGTAGTATACGCTGCCGTGATAGAAAGCTCTTTCTGATAGTTTTCTTTTTCGTACAGATGCACCCCATAAAGGTGAAGTGCCCTGATATTCTGAATATAAGGAAAAGTGTGAATCTCTTCTTTCAAAAGACCGAGGTCTTCTAACTGAATATTTTTCGGATTTTTTATTAATTCTAAAACTCTTGGATTCATCTTACCAGTTCGCTACAATGTCGTTAAATATCTTATTAATAATTCTATCTGTTACCAGTTTTACCTGCTGGTCTTCGATCTGACTTAGGGATACATCACTGTTGAAAGCCGCTTCATCAGAATATGTTCTGTCAAAACTTGCATCCGGATGAATTTTATTTTCATAATGTACCTTTACTGTAATCGTAAGTTTATTCTGTGCCTGCTGAATCACCCCACCCGAAGGATTTGTCTGGGTATTGGAGCTAATTGTGGTAGGCGTAATGGAATAGTCAGTAATTTCTCCCTCTATGAGAATATCAGGATTTTCTTTTGTTCCTTTCAAAGTGGTTCTCTGAAGGAATCTGTTTTGTATTGCTGTAGAAAACTGTTGTGATAATGCAGGGTTTACAAGCGGTGCATTATTGGGAAATTCATTGATCTGAACTGTCTTTTCATCTGTAAGAGACGATCCTGTAAAGCTGTAACATGAGTTTAAAATTCCCAGCAATGCAAAAAGCATCACTGTTAACAATGACTGTTTCAGGCTGATACTGTTAATTTTAAAATTCATTTTTAGATCCGATTTCAATAATTTCATCATATTCAATTTGTTGAATAGCATCTTCATAAGCACAATAATTTGCTGTGTATAAGAATGGTAAGGTAAGAAAAATTCCTATCCCGCAAGCAATAATACCAATCTGGGACAAAATACCCACTACCAATGAGAAAAGAAAAATTGACAATAGGTTTCCTTTGCTCATTATTTTTGAAATAGTCCAGGCTTCTTTTACTTCCCTTATTCCTTTGAGACTGATTAGTGGTATGATATAAAAGCCCTTCAATACAAAGTAATAGATAGCCGCAATTAATAAAAACATATAAGGAAATACAAAAAGCATTACCATTGGATTGGGTTCATCACTACCGGAAATTGCACCCGATATTCCCAGCACAGCAAATAAAGGAATGTAAAGCAGTAAAACACCACCGAAAACAATTAACTGCAACATGAAATAAGGCATGAAGTCTTTAAAATCAAAGATGTCTCCGGGACTTGCCGGCTGGTTTCTGTTCAGCCTTTGAAGATATTTGTATAAATTGCCCATCGCCAATAAGCCGCAGAACGGAATAATGGACATGATAAAGCACACTAAAAATGCTACAAAAATATTCCCGAAATCTTTCTTTAAAAGTTCGACCCCTTTGTTAATATATTCTCCGAGCTTAAAATTGACCGGTTTAGGTTTTAAATTGACTTTCATTATTTATGTTGTGTTAATCTTCCAGGTTATATTGTTTTATTTTTCTGTATAAAGTTCTTTGTGAGATTCCCAGCTCGTCTGCAGCTCTGTTTCTACGTCCCTTATGCTTTTCCAAAGCTTTGATAATCAAATCTTTTTCATTATTCTGAAGAGAAAGGGATTCCGGTCTGTTTTCTTCAATTTCGATATCTTCAATATCTTCATAGCTGTCATCAGGGTTCGAAATAATCGTAGGAGTCTGAACGGCCGGCGTATCATTATTATTTTCAAAATATAACATTGATCCGGAATTCACCTGCGGCTGACTATCAGAAGTATAAATTCTGTTGATCAGATTTTTCTCATGGTTGCTCAGGTCTGCTGTTCCTCTGTTCTTGATAAGTTCCGAAGTTAAGGATTTTAAATCATTAATATCATTCCTCATGTCAAACAGAATTTTATACATGATTTCCCTTTCGCTTCCGAAATCACTCTGTTTAGGTGTGCTTTGAGTATTTACTACCATTGGAAGATGGGTTTCCATCGGAATATACTCGGCAAGTTTCTCAGCAGTAATATTTCTGTTTCTTTCCACAACGGTCATCTGCTCTACTAAATTTCTTAGCTGGCGGACGTTTCCGGGGAAAGAATAACTTTCTATGTAATGAACAGCACTCTGCTCCAGTTCCAGTTCCGGCATTCTGTACTTTTCAGCGAAATCTATAGCAAACTTCCTGAATAACAAATGGATATCTCCTTTTCTTTCTCTCAAAGGCGGCATATCAATCTGAACAGTATTCAAACGGTAAAATAAATCCTCACGGAATCTTCCGTCATGGATGGCTTTCATCATATTAACGTTGGTAGCTGCCACAATTCTCACATTGGTTTTCTGCACCTGTGAAGAACCTACTTTCATAAATTCACCACTTTCCAAAACTCTTAAAAGACGTACCTGAGTCTGCAGAGGAAGTTCTCCTACCTCATCCAAAAAGATGGTTCCGCCGTCTGCCACTTCAAAATACCCTTTTCTCGTAGCTGTTGCCCCTGTAAAGGCTCCTTTTTCGTGCCCGAATAATTCAGAGTCTATGGTTCCTTCCGGAATTGCTCCGCAGTTTACTACGATATAAGGCTGATGTTTTCTTCTGGATTCTGAATGAATGATTTTAGGAATAAATTCTTTTCCCACCCCACTTTCTCCAATTACAAGTACAGAGATATCTGTGGGTGCAACCTGGATAGATTTTTCCAGGGCACGGTTGAGTGCAGGAAAGTTTCCGATAATTCCGAAACGGTTTTTTATGTTTTGTAGCTCGTTCATTTTTTAGATTTTTAAATTTAACTTTTTACAGCTCTTCAATCTGAGCTCTGTAAACTTTATTGAAATGATGAGTATAGCCATCTTTCATGGTTTTACCCTCGTCATAGCTTTTTAAAGCTAACTTTTTTAAATCTAAATAATCTTTATTCCTGATTTTTGAAACTTTACTTTTATAATATATATTTTCAGCAAAATCGTTTTGCCTGCTTTGCTTTTCGAAATTTTCTAGTGCTTTGTCGTATTTTCCTAGCTCAAAATAAGTAACTCCAAGCTGATAATAATCAAAAAATCCAATGTTGTGGTCTTTTGCAGAAATTTGCTGCTCAATAATTCTTATGGCTTTTTCCTTCTGCCCCAAGGCAGAATAGCAAATTGCTTTTGCAATGTGAAGTTCATAATCACCGTTAGCCGAATATCCTAAATATCCTGTAGGATAGATTTTTTCCAACGCTTCGATGTCTGCAATTGCTCCTTTATAATCCCGAAGAAACTGATATTTGCACCAACCTCTGTACCCTAAATGTTTTTGGGGCTCTAGTTCTACAGCTTTGTCGATAAGTTGTTTCCAAGTTTCGAAATCTCCTCTTTTCAAATACGGAACAGCCTTTTCCATATACGCATTTGAAAAGGTAGGACAAAGCTCAATTGCTTGTTCTAATTTTTCCTGAGATTCTCTGAATCCCTGAAATTCTCCCCAATAATTAAATATTTCACAGGCTTTTTTACAGTTTTCCCCTTCTACAGCAGTACAATTGACCTGAGCAGAAAGATGGCTGCTGTAAAGTATTACCAATAAAACACTAAGGTAGTATTTCTGAAACTTTTCCATCTACTATTTTATAGTTAATATATTGATAATAATCTATTTTTTTTCCTTCTATTTCTTTAGGAATCCATGCGTCCAAAGACTTTGTAAAACTAAGAAGTTTATCTTTCAACTGATTGTCCTGATTTACTTCATGATATTCAGAATCAATTTGTTTTACTCTAAACAAATCCGTCTTTCCTTCACAATTTACTAAAAATCTTACAACTATATATCCATTGAATTTTCCATCTGCTGTCAGATCAGTTTTAGCAAGTTTTTCAATAATCGCAAGCTTTTCATCCTTATACTGAAATCCTTTAGAATCATTATAATATTGATAAGCATATTTATTTTCAGGAATACATCTTTTAAAATTCGGATCATCAGTTCTTTTGTCAAAAAGGATATCGCCCACCTGAGCTGGATACTTTGAAACAGATGCTTTTTCTGTTTGGCAGTTACTCAAGAGAGGCAATAGAAATAAAAGAAACAAAAGATTTTTCATCCGATTTTTTTTACTTCACTGTTCTCCCTAAAAGTGTGCCTTGCGTATTGTCATATACAAAAACGTTCACAATGTCACCTATTTTCTGTCCTTCCAGTTGATCGAATACACATACGGCATTCTGAGAGTTTCTTCCTTTCCACTGGTTTTTGTTCTTCTTGGAAATTCCTTCAATCAGAATCTGGTGTTCTCTTCCTACGTAAGATTTCATTCTTTGTTTTGAAAGCTCTCCCTGAAGGGCAATAACCTCAGCAAGACGTCTCTGCTTCACATCAGCCGGAATATTGTCTTCCATTTTCTTGTGAGCCGGAGTTCCCGGTCTTTCCGAGTAGGCAAACATATAACCGTAGTCATATTCTACTTCTCTCATCAGGCTTAAGGTATCCTGGTGATCTTCTTCTGTTTCATTACAGAATCCAACAATCATATCCTGAGAGAATGCTACTTCCGGAACAATTTCCTTCGCTTTTCTGATCAGATCAAGATATTCTTCACGGGTATGCTGTCTGTTCATTGCTTCAAGCATATTATTGCTTCCGCTTTGTACAGGAAGGTGTACATATTTACAGATGTTGTCATGTTTTGCCATCATTCTGAATACATCCAGGCTCATATCCTGAGGGTTAGAAGTAGAGAATCTGATTCTCAGTTCCGGTACGGCTTTAGCCACCAGATCAAGCAATTGAGCAAAGTTTACAGCTGTTGCTTTCTGCATTTCAGAAGCTTTGGCAAAATCTTTCTTTGGACCTCCTCCATACCAAAGGTAAGAGTCTACGTTTTGTCCTAAAAGGGTAATTTCTTTATATCCGTTATTGGCAAGATCTTTACATTCTTCAATAATAGAGTGTGGATCACGGCTTCTTTCTCTTCCTCTGGTAAAAGGAACTACACAGAATGTACACATATTATCACAACCTCTGGTAATGGTAACAAATGCGGTAACACCGTTTCCTCCTAAACGAACAGGATTGATATCTGCATAAGTCTCTTCCTTGGAAAGAATTACGTTGATAGCATCTCTTCCGTCATCAGTTTCTTTTAAAAGATTCGGCAAGTCTCTATAGGCATCCGGACCTACAACAAGGTCTACCAATTGTTCTTCTTCTAAGAATTTGGTTTTCAACCTTTCCGCCATACATCCCAGAACGCCTACCGTCATATTCGGTTTTTCTTTTTTCAGATTTTTGAATTGAGAAAGACGCATTCTTACCGTCTGTTCTGCTTTTTCACGGATGGAACATGTATTTAAAAGAATCAGGTCAGCTTCTTCAACTTTCATCGTTGTATTATAGCCCTGTTCATTGAGAATGGATGCAACAATTTCAGAGTCAGAGAAGTTCATCTGACAACCATAGCTTTCTAAAAACAGTTTTTTAGAGTTCTCCGGTCTTTCTGCAATAGCAAAAGCTTCGCCCTGTTTTGTTTCGTCTATATATTTTTCCTGCACGATAATCGATTTAAGGTTCGTAATTTAAAATTACGAACGAATAAGTTTGCAAAGATACAAAATATTGTGACAGAATGTCAGCGCTATTATTTTAACAAAATCATAAATTGAAAAAGTGTTGGAATTCTCTCATTGAACCTCCCTTTACTTTAATTTTGAAAAAGAAAACTAATAAATCCTAATCGATATCTGCAGACATTGAAGAGAAGTTCATTTTAACTTTAATCTGCGAAGCTACTGGCTTCCCGTTACACGAAGCCGGAATCCAGTTTCTCTTTATCCTTCTTACGACGTACTGCATATCGTCAAAGAAAACTTCGCTGTTGGTCACCTTAGGCATTCCTTTCACATCAACTACTTTTCCTTTTTCATCAAGCACTAAGGTAAATGTAAAATCTCCCGTCAAAGCATAGAAATCAGAATTCAGATAGGCATACATATATTTATTCAGTATATCTTTATAGGCTGCAACACCTCCTTCATAGGCTGCGGGTTTAAAATCATTACATTTTACAGCCACCTGCATAAAAGGTTCTTTGATATCTATTTTCAGAACATTTTTATTGCTCTCCCTGATAAAAGAATCATCACGTTCTTCCTGATCCTGTGCAAAGGAAAAATTCACCACACACAAAGCCAAAAATAAAAGTATTGTTCTCATAATTTTGTTTCCTATATAATAAGCAAAGGTAAATATTTAGCTTCTTTATAAAAAAGAAAAACTTCACACAAAGTATGAAGTTTTAAAGTTTATATATTGTGAATGAGAGACCAATTTTGAAATCATTGCTCTTTACATCTTACAGCAGACCTTTAATATGTTTATAATTGCTTTTTACCGTTTCAAAAACCTCATCCATTTTACCACCAAGCATCAATTGAGCCATAGATTTGGACATTCCCATGATCTGATCAAATTCAATCTTAGGAGGAAGAGCCAGTGCATTGGGATTGGTAAAAATATTCAGCAGATAAGGTCCATCGTGATCCAGACATTCTTTGATAGCATTTTCCACTTTTTCGGGAAGGTGAACATTTTTCCCGGGATAGCCCATTGCATGTGCTACCATGGCAAAATCAGGATTAATCATATCTGTTTCATTGTCTGGCATTCCGCCAACTTCCATTTCCAGCTTTACCATTCCAAGGGTTCTGTTGTTGAATACAATCAGTTTCACAGGAAGTTTATACTGAAAGATAGTAGCCATATCTCCTAACAGCATAGATAATCCTCCGTCTCCACATAGAGCAATTACCTGTTTTTCAGGATGAGCCAAGGCTGCCCCTATCGCCATTGGCATTGCATTAGCCATTGAGCCATGATTAAATGATCCCAGCATCTTTCTTTCACCCGTTCCTGTAATAAAACGGGCTCCCCAAACGCAGCACATTCCTGTATCTACGGTAAAGATAGCGTCATTTTCAGCAAGCTTATCCAAAGTGTGGGCTACATATTCAGGCTGAATAGCGTTCTCTTTTCCAAAATCCTTTACATATTCCAGCTGGTTTTCTTTTACTTTATCATAAAACGCCAGCTGTTCATTCAGAAAATGAGCATCCGTTTTTTCTTCTAGTAAAGGAAGCAGCGCTTTAATGGTTTCTTTGACGTCTCCGGAAAGCCCCAGCTCCAGTTTTGCCCTTCTTCCTAATCTTTCAGGACTTTCATCAATCTGTACTATTTTATTCTTTACAGGCATGAATTTCTGATAAGGAAAATCTGTCCCTAAAAGAATGACAAGATCGGCTTCATGCATGGCGTGATAGGCAGAAGGAAATCCCAGTAATCCTGTAAGTCCTACCTCATTGGGATTATTGGGCTGAATAGCCATTTTCCCACGGAATGAATATCCTACAGGTGCCTTTAACAGCTTTGACAAAGCAATCACCTCATCACGGGCTTCAGCAGCACCTATCCCACAGTATAGGGTTACTTTTTTGCTTTTATTCACCAGTTCCGACAAGCTTTTCAGCTCATCATCCGATGGTCTTATCACAGGATTGGTTTTAAAGATTTGGGTGGAAGTAGAGCCTTCTTCGGCATCCAGCTCAGAAACATCTCCCGGGAGACCTATTACCGCAACTCCTTTTTTGGATATAGCATGCTGAATAGCAGTTTGCACGGTTCTCTGTACCTGTTCAGGTCTTGTAATCATTTGATTATAATAGCTGCAGTCATCAAACAGCTTTATCGTATTGGTTTCCTGAAAGTAATCCATGCCCATTTCATCACTGGGAATGGTGGAAGCAATCACCAGCATAGGAACATGAGAGCGATGAGCTTCATATACTCCATTGATCAAATGAACGTGTCCGGGGCCGCAGCTTCCGGCACAAACTGCCAAACCATCAAGCTCAGCCTCTGCCGCTGCGGCATAAGCCCCTACTTCTTCGTGTCTTACATGAATCCATTGGATACTGCTTTTTTTGACGGCAATATTCAGATGATTAAGACTGTCGCCGGTTACTGCATAAATTCTTTTCACATGGGCATTTTCGAGCATTTCAACAATTTGCTCTGCTATGTTTTTAGCCATAATTAGTCTGTTTTGGTGTTGTTTTTTATGAAAAATGAGAATTGTAATGAATGTAAATCCCTACTTCTATCAAATTTAGCTAATAAAGTTGAGACTTCATCCCTAATTCAATGTTAAATACTTGTAAATTAATTTTGAGTTCTTTTTCTATTGAAACCTCACGGGTTTTGAAAACCCGTGAGGTTTAGCCCACCAGTAAAACAAAAAAAACAGCCGCCCAAAAAGGCAGCTGTTTATAAAATATGCTTCGGATTTTACATCACTATTTCAATCTGGTTTCTCAATAAATCTTCAAACTCGTCTCTTTTACGGATCAAATGAGCTTTTCCGTCTAAGAATAATACTTCAGCAGGCTTTAATCTTGAATTGAAGTTGGAACTCATCTCGAAACCGTAAGCTCCCGCGTTATGGAAGGCAAGAATATCTCCTTCTCTTACTTCATTCAGTTTTCTGTCCCATGCAAATGTATCTGTTTCGCAGATGTTTCCTACTACCGTATAAATCCTTTCTGCTCCTTTTGGATTGGACAGGTTTTCAATCATATGGTAAGAATCGTAGAACATAGGACGGATCAGGTGATTAAATCCGGAATTCACACCAACAAAAACAGTTGCTGTCGTCTGCTTGATCACATTGGCTTTCACTAGTAAATATCCGCTTTTTCCCACTAGGAATTTTCCAGGCTCAAACCATAATTCGAATTTTTTTCCTGTAGATTTTGAAAATTCAGAAATTACTTTTTCAACTTTTTTTCCTAATGTTTTCACATCAGTTTCTTCTTCACTATCCTGGTAAGGGATTTTGAATCCGCTTCCCATATCCAGATATTTCAGATTCGGGAAATGTTCAGAAAGCTCCAGCATGATCTCCAAAGCCTGAAGGAATACATCCGGATCTTTAATTTCACTTCCTGTATGCATGTGAAGCCCTTCAACATTAAGGTTGGTACTTTTCATCACTCTTTCAATGTGACGAACCTGGTGAATGGAAATCCCGAATTTACTATCGATATGCCCTGTTGAAATCTTATAGTTACCTCCTGCAAAAATATGCGGATTGATTCTTACTAAAATCGGATAAGTGTTTCCGTATTTATTCCCGAATTGCTCAAGAATAGAAATGTTATCAATGTTAATATGAACTCCGAAAGTCATTGCTTCTTCTATTTCGGCAAGGTCAACACAGTTGGGTGTAAATAATATCTTTTCTTTCGAAAAACCTGCCTTTAAGCCCAGCTTAACTTCGTTAATAGATACACAATCCAAAGAGGCACCCAGATTCTTTACATACTTAAGAATATTGATATTCGTTAAAGCCTTCGCAGCGTAGAAGAACTTAGTGTGTTTTAAAAATGAAGAAGTCAGTTTTTCGTATTGAATTTTGATGGATTCAGCATCATAAACATACACTGGTGTGCCAAACTCATTGGCAATCTTTAATAATTCTTTTGAATTCATAATTTCATTTTAACATAAAAAAAGGCAGATTCTTATAAAAAAGAGCCTGCCACATTGATTATTTTTTATGCAAGACAACTCTTTTAAATATTCCAAACCTTAGAGAACTTTACAGCTCCCTTTTTTCCAGTTTTATTTTGTTTAAAATTTTGCATTGCTTCTATTTATTTTTTGCAAAAATACTATTTATTTTCTATTTCAAGAAACTTGATTTGAATGCATCCTATTCAGAATACAATCTGTAAAGTGTAGACACTCTATTACTTCGGTAGTGGCAATGTTTCAAAATCCCCACGAAGCAGTGCCAGCTGCAATTCGTTATTCAAATCTGTGGAAGATAGTGAAAGATCAATTTTCAACTTAGCCAGTTTACTCAGCGTCTGAATCTGCGTAAACAGTTCATAGAAACCAAAGGAAATCACTTTCCCGTTTTCTATGATTAAAAATAACTTTTCTCCTAATTTCCTTCCTGGTCCCAACCAAAGCTCATTCCTTTTTCTGAATTCAATTTTCTGTTTCAATACAGAAAAATCTTTAAATTCTTCCTGAGAACCTATGAACTGAACAGCTTTTGTTCCCTGAGTAAATGATCTGAATTTCAAGACCGGCTTCTCAGTTTTATTAAGTGTATTTTTCTCAACCAGATATTTTTTATTTCTGAAATACAGCCCAAAAGGCAGAACCTCTTTCTTTTTAATATTCTTGGAATTCAAAATCAGCTTGGCAATAATGTCTGTTCCGGTAAGCTCAAAATTAATCTGTTCAACTTCTTTCTGGATCTGTTCCCATTTTTTTGATTTGGAATTGAAAACCTTTTTGGAAAATTTGTTGATATCCTGAACATAATCAGAAAACATAATACGTCCTGCTTCATCCTGAAAATACACAAAACCTTTGTCATTAGGAAGATCCTGGGTAAGTTCTTTGATCTTGTTGATATACGTTTTGGCATTAGACTCATCATGCTGCTTCTGAATAATCTCATTTTCAATATCTTTTGAGATCAGAAGTTTGAAAAGTTCTAATGTAGCTCTTGCATCGCCTTCCGCCCTGTGATGGTTGGTCAATGGAATACCCAATGATTTTACCAGTTTTCCCAAGGAATAACTTACTTCATCAGGAATCAGTTTTTTTGCTAACGGAATTGTATCTAAAGTATTGATTTTAAAATCATAACCAAGCCTTTTGAATGACTGGCGAAGCATCCTGTAATCAAAATCAATATTATGGCCTACCAGGGTTGTATTTTGAGTAATTTCGATCACTCTTTTGGCAATTTCATGAAATTTCGGAGCAGTTTTGACCATTTTTGGGGTAATACTGGTCAGCTTTTGTACAAAAGGGGTAATATCACCTTCAGGGTTTACCAGAGATATAAACTGGTCTGTAATTTTCTGACCGTCATATCTGTAGATGGCGATATCTATAATGCATTCATTTCTATAACCTGCACCATTACTTTCTATATCTATAATTGAATACATTGAATGTGTGTTAACTGCTGTTTTGTCATTTATATGTAAAACCGATCTTATTCCCCAATAAAATCCGGTTCTATTTTTACTGTTATGTAAAGATAACCTGCTAAAATAACAAAAAATATGTCAAAATACAGCAAGTTAACTTTCAAAATTATCTTCTTCTGCCTCCCAGACCGAACATGCCGAGAAGAGCTTTTGCTCCTTCTCTCATTAATGTGGAGGTAAAAGTACGGCCTGCTTTACTCTGTAATACCTGCTCAAACATTCCAGGTTCTTCCTTCACCGGCTTTGTCTTTTGTGTAGGTGCCGGGTTTTGCGCAGCCTGTTCCATTCTGTTGGTAAGCATTTCGTAAGCAGATTCTCTATCTAACGCCTGCTCATATTTTGCTACAAGTGCTGATTTTGAAGTCAGATCAGAGATTTCCGTTTCACTCAGAACATCCATTCTCGATTCCGGAGAGATCAGGTAAGTATGTACTAATGGTGTTGGTATGCCTTTCTCATCCAAAGCCGTCACAAATGCTTCTCCAATTCCCAGATTCTGGATCAGGCTGGAAGCATCGTAATATTCTGTGGTAGGATAATTTTCAACCGCTTTGGTAATTTCTTTTTTATCTTTTGCCGTAAAGCCTCTCAGCGCATGCTGTATCTTCAGTCCTAACTGAGAAAGTACATTTTCAGGAACATCCCCAGGAATCTGAGTAATAAAATAAATTCCTACTCCTTTGGAACGGATTAATTTTACCATTGTTTCGATCTGTGAAAGAAGGGCTTTGGAAGCTTCATTGAAAATCAGATGAGCCTCGTCTATAAAAAGGACTAGCTTTGGTTTCCCACTGTCTCCTTCTTCCGGAAACGTCATATAAATTTCAGCAAAAAGTGAAAGCATAAACGTCGAAAAAAGCTGTGGCTTATTCTGAATATCTGCTACTCTAAGAATATTCACTACTCCTTTTCCATCCCTTGTTTCTAATAAATCATGAACATCAAAGCTTAATTCTCCGAAAAACCCTGCCGCTCCCTGCTGTTCCAAAGCAACAATAGATCTTAAAATAGCACCGAGAGATGCTGATGCAATGGATCCGTAATTGGCTGCCAGCTCTGCTTTTCCCTGTGCATTATCCGTTACATATTGCAGCACTTTTTTCAGATCGTTAAGGTCGATCAAGGGAAGTCCTTTATCATCACAGTATTTGAAGACAATAGACATGATGCTTTGCTGCGTATCATTCAATTCAAGGATTTTGCTTAATAAAACTGGTCCGAATTCTGTAACGGTAGCTCTTAATTTCACTCCTTTTCCTCCGGAAATGCTCATTAATTCTACAGGAAAGCCTTGAGGATTATAAGGAAGCTGGGTTTTGGCATATCTTTCCTCAATGATAGGATTCATTTGCCCTGCTTCTGCAATTCCGGAGAAGTCTCCTTTAATATCCAGAACCAGAGATGGAATTCCTGCATGAGAAAGCTGTTCTGCAAAGACCTGTAATGTTTTTGTCTTACCGGTTCCGGTAGCTCCGGCGATAAGACCGTGGCGGTTAATTGTTTTCAGTGGAATGGTTACATTTACTTCTGTGACCACTTCACCATCCAACATTCCTTTTCCTAATATTATATGTTCTCCTTTCGGAGTGTATCTAGCGTTGAGTTCTTCAACAAATTGTGTTTTGTCTGCCATTTGATCGCTTTTTTAACTTATAAATATAAAATTTTTTGTAAAATATGTAAAGATATTTTCTGAAGAACTTCTGTCTATTCCTTTTGATAATAAATTTGTCCTTAGACAATCAAATTTTAAACCACGATTACTGTTTTTTAATATGAGGAAGATCATAAGAACTTAACATGATATAAAACAGCATTTGCCATTATCTGTATGTAAGGCATTCTTTTTGCTGAAAAACAACAAAACATACTAAACGCGCGTTTAACAAAGTATTGAAAGAAACTATCAATGGGATTTAACATTTCATTTAGAATTTATCTAATACTTCGTATCTTTAACTCATTAAAAAAAGACTCCAATGAAAATTGAACAAATATATACGGGCTGTCTGGCTCAGGGTGCCTATTATATTGTATCAGAGAATGAAGCAATAATTATTGATCCTTTAAGAGAAGTAAAACCTTACCTGGATCGTATCGAAAAAGACAATGTCACTTTAAAATATATTTTTGAAACTCACTTCCATGCTGATTTCGTATCAGGACATTTGGATTTAAGCAAGAAGACAGGTGCTCCCATTGTATACGGACCTACTGCTGCTCCGGAATTTGATGCCATCATTGCTGAAGACAATCAGATTTTTGAGATCGGGAAAGTGAAGATAAAGGTAATGCACACTCCGGGACACACCATGGAAAGCAGCACTTACCTTTTAATAGACGAAAATGGTGTTGAAACTGCTATTTTTACAGGTGATACACTGTTTCTTGGAGATGTGGGAAGACCGGATCTTGCACAGAAGGCAACTAACCTTACCCAGGAAGATCTTGCGGGGATTCTGTATGACAGTCTTCAGAGTAAAATCATGCCATTGGATGACAGCATTACTGTTTATCCGGCTCACGGAGCTGGATCTGCGTGTGGAAAAAACATGCAGAAGGAGACCGTTGATATTCTGGGAAACCAGAAGAAGACCAATTACGCTCTTAATCAACCGGATAAAGAATCTTTCATCAGAGAAGTTCTTGATGGTTTAACAGCTCCACCAAAATATTTCGGAATGAATGTCGCGTTAAACAAAGGCGGCTATGAAAGCCTTGATGTTGTAATGAACAAAGGCTTACAGCCCATTGCACCGGAAGACTTTGAAGCACTGGCAGAAGAATCAGGGGCATTAATTTTAGATACAAGAGGACCAGCGGACTTCCACAAAGGATTTGTTCCCAACTCTATCAATATAGGACTGAAAGGAGATTTCGCACCATGGGTAGGAACTCTTATCGTAGATGTAAAGCACCCTTTATTATTAGTTACTGACGAGGGCACCGAAGAGGAAGTTATCACCCGGCTAAGCAGAGTAGGCTTTGACAATGTGATTGGATACCTGAGGGGAAGTTTTACAGCATGGAAAAACGCAGGAAAGGAGACGGATGAGATCAAAAGAATAACTCCGGCTGAATTTGCGGAGCAATTTACAGAAGAAGCTACCATAATTGATGTAAGAAAATTGACTGAATATTCTGCAGAGCATATTGACAATGCTTATAACAAGCCATTGGATACTATCAGTGACTGGGCACGTACCATTGATGATTCTGATCATTTCTTCCTTCACTGTGCCGGCGGATACAGAAGCATGATTGCAGCAAGCATACTTAACTCATACGGAATCAGAAACTTCACTGAAATAGAAGGTGGTTTTAACGGAATCAAAAAAACGGAAAAGCTCCCAACTACAGATTTCGTATGTCAATCTAAGACCTTGTAAGATCATGAAAATTCAGTTTTCCGGATTACTTTTAGCATTAGCTTTTATGCTAAGCAGCTGTAAGACATCACCTGCGACAGCAATCCCTACAACCAGCATTAAAGAAGTTGTCAACAGTTATGATGTAATGTTGATAGATGTCAGGATTCCGGAGCAGTACGCAGCAGGAACAGCGAAAAATGCCATTAACATTCCATTGGCAGAGATTCAAAACAAGATAGAGACTCTAAAAGGTAAAAAAGTTGTTGTGTTTTGCAATAAAGGAATTCAGGCAGATCAGGCGATGGAAATTCTGAAGAAAAATGGTGTGGAAGCTTATGATGGTACAACCTGGAAAAATGTAAAGGCAATCCAGGACGAAACAAACAAAAAAGCAAACTAATAAACCCCAAATTATGTCACAAAAATTTCAGGAAATCATTGATTCCGAAAGACCTGTTCTGATAGATTTTTTCGCAACATGGTGCCAGCCTTGTAAAGTACAGTCTTCGGTATTAAATACGGTAAAGGAAAATATAGGCGAAGGAGCCAGGATTATAAAGGTAGATGTAGATCAATATCCCGCACTGGCAGCTCAATATGGAGTGCGTGGAGTACCTACACTGGCAATTTTCAAAAAAGGAGAAATGCTATGGAAGGAAAGTGGTGTTCATGATGTGAATACCCTTACACAACTTTTACAACAATATACTTAAAACTGTGGTTTTCCACAGTTTTTTTGTTTTTATTATGCCCACAGATCGCACGGATTTTCACAGATGTTTATACTTATTTTCTTTATATAGAAATTAAAAATCTGTGAAGATCTGCGAAATCTGTGGGAAAAATCTAAAATTTAATAGAAAAAGAATCTCTATCATTCAGAAACTGGAAATGGTTTCTGAAATCTTTCAGTTCCTCCATATTCAATTCTGCGGTTACGAGATTACCTTGCTTTTGAGAAATTTCTTTTCCGTCAGCAAAGAAACAGTGAGAACTTTCCTGATAAAAAAGGTTATTTCCATCTGTCCCGATTCTGTTTAAACCAAATACAAAAGATAAATTTTCAATAGCTCTTGCTTTCAACAGATGTTCCCATGCTCCCACTCTCTTCTCAGGCCAGTTGGCAACATATAAAACAGCATCATAGTCATCATTATTTCTTGCAAAAACAGGAAAACGCAGATCATAGCAGACCTGAAGCAGGAATCTTATCCCTTGATATTCAACTATCACCCTATCCTTCCCGGGTGTATATACTTTATCTTCTCCTGAAAAAGAAAACAAGTGCCTTTTATCGTAGAAAGCTGTTTCACCATCCGGCCTTATAAAGAACATTCTGTTGTAGAAGTTTCCGTTTTGTTCTACCGGACTACTTCCGCAGAATGCTGCATTTTTCTCTTTTGAGATCTTTTTCAAAAACTCCAGTGATTCATTATTCCTGTCCGATACTTCGGAAGCATCCATACAGAAACCTGTTGAAAACATTTCAGGGAGAAGAAACAGATCTGCCTCTACATTTTGCAGTTCGTTTTCTATGAGTTTAAAATTCTCAGCTTTATTTTTCCAGATGATATCTAAATTTAGCCCTACAACTTTCATCTTTTTTTCTTTTTTAAATTATTCCAAATATGATGTATAAAAATACAGCTTTTATCTTTACAAAAGGAGAATTAAATAGCTCAAAGGCTAGTTTCTTCCCCGAAAAAAGAGCCATATTTCTTAATAATTTATTAAAGTCTCCCATTTTTATAATACAGATATTCTTTCGGTTTCATTTTTGATAGAGATATTTTTTATAATTATCCTTAAAATTAGAAATTTATGAAGAAATTGTTTTTTATGGTGACGATCTTCTTTTTTGGTGCCATGGCTAATGCTCAGGCTTGGACAGGAAAAGGGGATCAGAAAATACAACTGGGGCTGAGTGCGTGGGGATACGGAACCGGAATAACGGGAACTTATGACTATGGACTTAATCAACTTATTTCAGTAGGGGCCGGAATTAACGGTTACTTTGATAATTACAAAAATAACGATAAGGATAATCGTGTTTTTGTTTTCGGAAGACTGAATTTTCACTTACAGGATGCTTTAAATTTGCCCGCTAAATGGGACATTTATCCAGGAGTAGACCTTGGAGTGCTTGGGAAAGACTTTGGAGTAGGAGCTCACATAGGAGCCCGTTATTTCTTTACGGAGAAAATAGGAGTATTTGCAGAGGTAGGTAATAATGGCAGCCTTGGTGTTTCTTTCAATTTATAATCAAATCGTCTTTAAATATGACAAAGCTTCTCGTTTCGGGGAGCTTTTTTATTTGGCATAGTTTTGATAATTGTTACCTTTGCAAATTAAAATCTAAAATTTATTAATGGAAATAGCAATCAAACTTTTTCAGTTCATTCTGAGCATCTCTATACTTGTGCTTCTTCATGAGCTTGGGCATTTTTTACCAGCAATATGGTTCAAGACCAGAGCAGAGAAATTTTTCCTGTTTTTTGATCCTTACTTCTCCATATTCTCTATGAAGAAAATCAACGGAAAATGGCAGTATAAATTTCTATCCAAGAACCTGCCGGATTCTGAAGTAATAGAGGTGAACGGAAAGAAGGAAGAAGTTCCTATCGATATATCAAAACTTCCGGACAACGACTGGAGAAAACATCCTGAACAAACCAAATATGGTATCGGATGGCTTCCTTTCGGAGGATATGTGAAGATTGCAGGAATGGTAGACGAAAGTATGGATACTGCCCAGATGAAAAAACCGGCAGAACCATGGGAATTCAGATCCAAACCTGCCTGGCAGAGACTTATCATTATGTTGGGAGGAGTTACGGTTAACTTTTTCCTGGCGTGGCTCATCTACAGCTGTTTATCTTTTTTCAACGGAGAAACTTATACGGATATCACAAAATTTAACAACGGTATTGAAGCTACTTCTGCAGGAAAGAAAATGGGATTCCAGAATGGTGACAAAATCATCAGTGTAGACGGAAAACCAGCGGAAAGACTTGAAAACACTTCTATCAATATTCTTTTAGGAGATCATGTTACCGTAAACAGAAACGGGCAGGAAGTTACTTTCCCGGTGAATGCAGACGGTGTTGCAGATGTTCTTAAGCAGAGGGAAGCAAAACTATACATCACTCCAAGAGTTTCTATGGTTATTGATTCATTAGCAACTCCTTCTTCTCAGGCTTCAGGTCTTGCGAAAGGAGATAAAATTGTAGGAATCAATGGTAAAAAAGCAGCATTCTTTGATGAAGTAAGTACTCTTTTAAGCGAAAATAAAGGAAAAACAGTTTCTGTAGATGTTGAAAGAAACGGAGCTTTACAGACATTACCGGCAGTTTCTGTTGATAAAAACGGAAAACTAGGGATCGCAATTGATACAAAAAGCATTGCGAAAGATATTGTAACCAATAAAAAATATTCTTTCGGGGAAGCTATTCCAAGAGGATTTACAAGAACTATTGAAGCATTAACCACCCAGGTTAAGCAATTCAAGATTATGTTCAACTCTAAAGTTCAGGGGTATAAGAACGTTGGAGGTCCTATTGCCATTGTAAAGAATATGCCTGTAGATAAAGATGCTGACGGAAGCTTTAAAATCAACTGGGTTGCTTTCTGGAGCTTTACAGCAATGTTCTCTGTATGGTTGGCATTCCTGAACCTTATTCCGATTCCGGGACTTGATGGTGGACACGTTTTATTTACTTTATATGAAATGATTGTAGGAAAACCAGTTCCACAGAAAGTGTTGGAAAATGCACAGATGATTGGAGTTATCTTCCTGTTAGGATTGATGTTACTGATCTTCGGAAGCGACATCTTCAAGGTATTTACAGGGAAATTATAATTTTTTTTAAATTTTTCTTAAAAATATTTGTAGGGTATAAATATTCGTCCTATATTTGCACCACTTAAAACAAAGGACATTCCTCCTTAGCTCAGTTGGTTAGAGCATCTGACTGTTAATCAGAGGGTCGCTG
>NZ_JBMDJJ010000040.1:0-30532 GCF_057809135.1 Chryseobacterium sp. FG46
TGTGGGAAAGCACAGGCGCGAGGAGTATGAATGGATAGCGGGAAACAGCTCCTGAAATCTCAAGAGTCCTTCAGTAAACTATTTCCTCCTATAACCCTATTTTACTCGAATAAATTCAATAAGTTTGTACTAGTTTTCCAAAAATAATTATAATGTCAGGAAATATTCTGATCATCGATGATGAGATCAAACTCCTTAAATTGTTAGGAATGATCCTTTCCCAAGAGAATTTTAATGTAAAAGAAGCTTCTACGGCACGGTCGGCAATGACGATGCTGGAGCAATATGAGTTTGATGTTGTTCTGAGCGATGTGCGCCTGCCTGATGCTTTTGGTGTAGAGCTGGTAAAGTCTGTCAAGAATAAATATCCTCAAATTGAAATTATTCTTATGACTGCATTTGGTAATATTACGGATGCGGTGCAGGCTATGAAGAATGGAGCTTATGATTATCTGGTGAAAGGAGATGACAATGAGAAAATAATTCCATTGGTATATAAAGCTCTTGATAAGGTGAAAGATAACAAATCAAGAGTTGTTCAGCAGGTTGTGACAAAAGGATTTGATCAGATTATCGGTAAATCTCCATTAATTTTGCAGGCTAAGAAATTGGCAGAAAAAGTGGCTTTAACGGATGCTGCTGTTCTTCTTACAGGCGAAACAGGTACGGGTAAAGAAGTTTTTGCCAGCGCTATTCATGAAGGGAGCGACAGAAAGAAAAACAACTTTGTGGCTATCAACTGTTCAGCATTTAGTAAAGAAATTCTGGAGAGTGAACTTTTTGGTCATAAACAAGGTGCCTTTACCGGAGCAGTGAAAGATAAAAAAGGATTGATTGAAGAAGCTAACGGAGGTACTCTGTTTCTGGATGAAATTGGTGAGATGCCTATAGAACTCCAGGCAAAGCTTCTCAGGGTTTTGGAAACCAGGGAATTTATCAAAATGGGTGAAACTAAAGTTTCTAAATCTGACTTCAGGTTAATTGCAGCAACCAACAGAGATCTGGAAGATGAAATAAAGCAGGGAAACTTTAGAGAAGACCTCTATTTCAGACTGAATGTATTTGAAATCACACTTCCTCCATTAAGAGAAAGAAAAGAAGACCTAAAGGCGATTGCCAGGCATTTTATAGATATTTTTTCTCATAAACTTCATCTGACAGCGGTTCAGGTAGATCCAGGCTATTATAAAGCACTGGAGAAAAATGACTGGAAAGGGAATATCCGTGAATTGAGAAATGCTGTAGAACGAAGCCTGATTTTAATGGATAACAATGTCCTTGATGCAGAGAGTCTTCCTCATTATTCTGAAAAAACTGCTCCGGAAAGTGATTCCCTAAGCATCAGGTCGCTTGAGAAGATACATATACAAAAAGTATTGCAGTATACTAAAGGAAATAAAGCAGAAGCTGCCCGTCTCCTTGAGATAGGAATTGCCACCTTATACCGGAAGCTTGAAGAATACGGATTAAAATAAACCGATTATCATTTTAATAAAGAGCCTATCATTTTGATAGGCTTTTCTGTTTTTATATAGTGAGATGTTTTAGTTTAATATATTGTTAGTCAGTGTTTTGAATGTTTGTTTTTCAAAATGGACCTTCTTTTGGCATATAGTCTCTGAATAAAATATTTAAAAATGACAATTTCAAGAAAAACGTTTAAAAAACGGGAGCACTCGACTTTTAGTCTGCTGATTGTATCGTACGTATTGTTAACCCTTTTAACCCTAATGATTAAGATATGATGCTCATAAGTTTAATGCTGCTTTTTGCAGTATTGTTTTGGCTTTTATATAAATCAGTTGAATTTTTTGATAGAATATAAATTATGTGGAGTTTATTTTTCCTCTCAATACTTGCCTTTGTGTATATCTGTTATGTTTTAATGAAACCTGAAAAATTTTAATTGATCATGAATACAGAAATTTTAGGCGTTATAGCAATGTTTGCTATTACATTAGTTATCGGAATTTTTTTAGGGAAATATATAGCTAATGTCTATGGATACAAAAAAACTTTTCTTGATCCGGTTTTTGAACCTGTTGAAAAGTTAATTTATAAAATATCGGGTATTAATCCTACCCGTCAGATGAATTGGAAACAGAATATGTACGCCATGCTGGCCATTAATCTGATCTGGTTCATCATAGGTTTCCTTCTTTTAATGAATCAGGCGTGGCTTCCTTTAAATCCCGATGGAAACCCGAATATGTCACCCGATCTGGCTTTTAATACGACCATTTCATTCTTAGTCAACTGTAATTTACAGCACTATTCAGGAGAAACAGGAGTAAGCTATCTGAGCCAGCTTTATCTGATGTTTTTACAGTTTGTAACAGCAGCAACAGGCATGGCGGCAATGGCGGTTCTTTTCAAAGCTTTTAAAGAAAAAACAAGTACCGAACTTGGGAACTTCTACGATTATTTTACCAAATCAATGGTCAGAATCCTGGTTCCGATAAGTGTAATTGTTGCTTTAGTACTTTCTATTAACGGAAGTCCGATGACTTTTGAAGGAAAGGATCATATCATCACATTGGAAGGTCAGAAGACTGATGTTTCCAGAGGTCCTGTATCTGCATTTGTTGCCATTAAACATTTAGGCACTAATGGAGGTGGCTTTTTCGGAGCCAACTCAGCACATCCGCTTGAAAATCCTAATTATATGACCAATATGACAGAAATGGTCACTCAGATGATCATTCCGTTTGCCTTGGTATTTGCACTGGGTTTTTATCTGAAGAAAAGAAAGCTTTCATGGGTGATTTTTACCGTAATGACGGTTGGTTTTCTGGCGCTTACCATTCCGAATATTGTAAATGAAACGGGAGGTAATCCTTTGATTACACAAATGGGAGCAGACAGCAGCCTCGGTGCCATGGAAGGCAAAGAAATCCGCTTCGGAAGTGCAGCATCCGGTTATTGGAGTATTGCAACCACAGTAATTTCAACGGGATCAGTGAACTCAATGCATGACAGTACTATGCCTCTTTCGGGAATGAATGAACTTTTGGCGATGATGATCAACTGCTTTTACGGAGGCTGCGGAGTCGGAATTCTGAACTATTTCATCTTTATCATTCTGGCTGTATTTATCAGTGGTCTTATGGTAGGAAGAACCCCGGAATTTATGGGCAAAAAGATTGAAGCCAAAGAAATGAAGATCGCTATGATTGTGGCTTTATTCCATCCTTTCTTAATTCTTGCAGGAACAGCTTTAACAGCTTATATGCCTGAATTTGGAGCAAAGACATTGAATAACCCAGGTTTTCATGGTTTCAGTGAAATGCTGTACGAGTTTACCTCTTCAGCAGCGAATAACGGATCCGGATTTGAAGGATTGGGAGACAACACACCATGGTGGAATATCTCGACCGGAATTGTACTGCTGCTCTCAAGATTCATCCCGATCATAGGACCGGTAGCCATTGCTGGGCTGCTGGCACAGAAGAAATATATCCCTGAGAGTTCAGGAACACTGAAAACAGATACGGCTACTTTCGGATTTATGACCCTGGCAGTGATTCTCCTGATTGCAGCATTATCTTTCTTCCCTGCATTGACATTAGGCCCTATTGCAGAGCAGATTCAGTATTTCTCAAAATAAATATGAACATTAAAATTTAAAATCAATATTCAACCATTAAGGATGCTGAAAAGTTTGAGGAAGCTAGTCTCATACTTACGAAACGTTCACTTAATATTATCCATATCTATCCTTATTATTTGGCAGAACTTAATGGTTACTATTGATTTACAATGATATAAATTCTTTCAAAAAAATGAAAAATCAGTCACAAACATTGTTTCAAAGAGATTTGGTAAACGAAGCGATCAAACAGTCCTTCGTGAAACTGAATCCGAAAATTATGTTTAAAAATCCGGTAATGTTCCTGGTGGAAATCGGAACCATTGTCATGTTTATCGTAAGCATGTTCAGCCTTACCGGTGATCAATCTCAGGGAAGCTTTTCCTATAACTTTTTAGTATTTATTATTTTATTTTTCACCGTTCTGTTTGCCAATTTTGCGGAAGCTATTGCAGAAGCAAGAGGAAAAGCACAGGCTGATACGCTCAGAAAAACCAGGGAAGAAACTCCTGCCAAATTAGTGCTGGATAATAAGCCCGGTTTTCAGGTAGAAACAAGGCTGAAGATGTCTGCTGAAATGACATTAGGCGATATTTTCCTTTGTGAGGCCGGAGATCAGATTCCAATGGATGGGGAGATCATAGAAGGTCTTGCTACCATTGATGAGTCTGCTATTACCGGAGAAAGTGCACCTGTTATCCGTGAAGCGGGAGGAGATAAAAGCTCTGTAACAGGAGGTACAAAAGTGCTGTCAGACAGAATTAAAGTAAAAGTAACTACAAAACCGGGAGAATCCTTTCTAGATAAAATGATCGCTCTTGTAGAAGGAGCATCAAGACAGAAAACACCAAACGAAATCGCATTAACCATACTTTTAGCGGGATTCACCCTTACATTTATTATTGTTACCCTCACTTTAAAGCCTTTTGCAGACTACGCGCAGACTCCGATTACCATAGCGGCATTTATATCTCTTTTCGTTTGTCTTATTCCGACAACCATCGGCGGTCTGCTTTCTGCAATCGGGATTGCGGGGATGGACAGAGCATTGAGAGCCAATGTAATTACAAAAAGTGGTAAAGCCGTAGAAACTGCAGGAGATATTGATGTTCTTTTGCTCGATAAAACCGGAACTATCACTATTGGAAACCGTAAGGCAACCCAATTTCACCCTGCCAATGGAATTCAGATTGAAGAATTCATTAAAGCCTCTGCACTAAGTTCCGTAGCGGATGAAACACCGGAAGGAAAATCAATCATAGAACTGAGTGCTTTGAAATCCGAAGATTTATTGGTTTCCAATCCTACTTATATTGATTTTACTGCGGAAACAAGAACTTCAGGAATTGATTTTGATGAAACAAGAATCCGTAAAGGAGCTTATGATACGATAAAAAAACTGACTGAAAAAGCCGGGAATATCTTCCCGCAGGAAACCCAGGATGCTGTAACCAAAATTTCTGAAAACGGAGGAACTCCTCTGGTAGTTGCTGTTAATGAAAAAGTATGGGGTGTTATTGAACTTCAGGATATCATCAAAACCGGAATTCAGGAGCGTTTTCAAAGACTTAGAAAAATGGGAGTAAAAACGGTAATGGTAACCGGAGATAATCCTCTGACAGCAAAATTCATTGCAGAAAAAGCAGGAGTAGATGATTTTATTGCGGAAGCCAAGCCTGAAGATAAGATGAATTACATCAAAAAGGAACAGCAGGAAGGTAAGCTGGTAGCGATGATGGGAGACGGTACGAATGATGCTCCGGCACTGGCACAGGCCGATGTAGGTGTAGCTATGAACAGCGGAACGCAGGCTGCAAAAGAAGCCGGTAACATGGTAGATCTTGACAATGACCCTACAAAGCTGATCGAAATTGTGGAAATCGGAAAGCAGCTGTTGATGACAAGAGGAACACTGACAACTTTCAGTATTGCGAACGATGTAGCGAAATATTTTGCCATTATTCCTGCACTATTTATCACTTTCATTCCTTCGCTTCAGAAGCTGAATATTATGAACCTTCACAGCCCGGAAACAGCCATCTTATCAGCGGTGATTTTCAATGCAGTGATTATTCCGTTCCTGATTCCGCTGGCGTTGAAAGGAGTGGCGTACAAACCAATCGGTGCGAGTGCCTTATTGAGAAGGAATCTTTTGATCTACGGCCTTGGCGGAGTAATTGTTCCGTTTATAGGGATCAAAATCATTGATCTGGTAATCAGTTTATTCTATTAAAATTTAAAAAATGAAAAATCATATTGTTTCAGCATTCAGATTAACACTTGTAATGCTGGTGGTGACAGGTATTTATCTGGCTGTAGTATACGGAGGATCTAAAATACTTCCCAACAAAGGAAACGGAGAAGTTATTTATGACAAAGGGCAGAAGTTTTATGTCAATATCGGGCAGGAATTCAAATCTGAAAAGTATTTCCACGGCCGTCCTTCTTCTGTCAATTATAATGCAGCGGGAAGTGGTGGAAGCAACAAAGGTCCAAGCAATAAAGAATATCTGGAAACTGTACAGAAAAGAATCGATACTTTGAAAATGGATAATCCTGAAATGGTAAATGCAAAAGTCCCTGTAGAGCTTGTTACAGCCAGCGGAAGCGGCCTGGATCCGAATATTTCTGAAGAAGGAGCATTGTATCAGGCGAAGAGAATTGCAAAAGTGAGAAATATTTCAGAAGAGCAAATTAAAAGCTTAATTAATAATCAGACTGAAAAGCCGTTGTTAGGGCTTTTCGGACCCTCAAAAGTGAATGTTCTGAAGCTTAATATTGCTTTGGATCAATTAAAATAATACATTTAATAAACGATACTCATGGTAAGCTTTTAAACCTTGACATGATTAATATACCTTATAATAAAAGTGAAAAAATATCTAGCTATAGCTGCGCTATCAGGGCTGTTTTTAGCCAAAGCACAATCATCAGATTCATTAAAAACTGGCAATAAAGTTACGTTTTCTGCTTATGCAGAACTCTTTTATACCTACGATTTTAATGAGCCCGGAAATCATATGCGTCAAAATTTTCTCTACTCCTATAACAGACATAATGAAATGAATCTTAATCTGGGATTGGTGAAAGCCAATTACCAAAGCGAAAATATCCGCGCCAATATTGCTTTGATGGCAGGAACTTATGCACAAGATAATATGGCTGCGGAGCAAAATGCATTGCGGTATATCAATGAGGCCAACGTAGGAATCAGAATATCAAAAAATAAAAATCTGTGGATTGATGCCGGAATCATGCCTTCACATATCGGTTGGGAAAGTGCCATAGGAAGGGATAATTTGAATCTGACAAGAAGTTTGGCTGCCGAAAACTCACCCTATTTCGAAACCGGAGCTAAAATTTCTTATACCTCAGATAATGGGAAATGGTTTTTAAGCGGACTAATACTGAACGGATGGCAGCGTATTGCCAAGCCTGAGGAAAATCAGAGTATTTCTTTCGGACATCAGTTGACTTATAAACCGAATGATAAAATTACCCTGAACAGCAGCTCATTCATAGGAAATGATAAAGCAAAAGAGGACAAAAGGATGCGTTATTTCCATGATTTGTATGGAAGCTTCCAGATAACGGATCAGTTTTCTGCGGTATTAGGATTTGATATTGGTGCAGAGCAAAAATCAAAAGGTAGCGAGCAGTATAATATCTGGTACAGCCCGAATGTTCAGATGAAATATCAATTGGACAACAAATGGGCGCTGGCAGGAAGACTGGAATATTATAATGATAAAAATGGTGTGATTATCAGTACTGAAACACCTAATGGATTTCAGACTTTCGGATACTCTCTCAATGTAGATTATGCCATATTTAAAAATGTAGTTTTCCGCACAGAAGCGAGAGGCTTTACTTCAAAAGATGCCATTTTTGCCAAGAATGATGATTTTAAAAAAGGGAATTTCTATATAACATCGAGCTTAGCAGTCTGGTTTTAAAAACGGTTTAGCCACAGAAAAAGTGCTTAAAGTAAAATTAAAAAGAATAAAATCAATGTCATCAGCAAAAGATTTTTTAGAACTGATTCAAAAATCCCGTAAAGGAAAATTCAAAATTTATATCGGGATGAGTGCAGGGGTAGGAAAGAGTTTCCGTATGCTTCAGGAAGCGCATTCCCTTTTGCGAAATGGCATTGATGTAAAAATCGGGTATATTGAAACTCATGGACGGGAAGAAACTGAAGCTCTGGTAGAAGGTCTTCCTCAAATTGAAAGGAAATCGGTTTTTTATAAAGGAAAGAATCTTGAGGAAATGGATCTTCAGGCCATTATCAACGAACATCCTGAAGTTGTTTTAGTGGATGAGCTGGCCCATACCAACGTAGAAGGCTCTAAAAATAAAAAAAGATGGCAGGATGTGCTGGAAATTCTTGATAACGGAATCAATGTGATCAGCGCCATGAATATCCAGCATATCGAAAGCCTGAATGAAGAGGTAAAGAAAATCACAGGGGTAGAAGTAACAGAAAGAGTTCCGGATAAGATTCTGGCCCTGGCAGATGAAGTAGTTAATATTGACCTTACGGCTGATGAGCTGCTGACCCGCTTAAAAGAAGGAAAAATCTATAAAAAAGAAAAAATTCAGACGGCTCTCAGTAACTTTTTCCAGAGCGGACATATTCTGCAGCTTCGTGAATTGGCTTTAAAAGAAGTAGCCACTCACGTGGAAAGAAAGGTGGAAACTGAAATTAAAACCGAAAATTTTAAACCTGTAAAATTTCTGGCCTGTATCAGCAGTAATGAAAAAATTGCCAAAACAATTATCCGCAAAACAGCAAGATTGGCCAGTTATTATAACAGTCCGTGGACTGTTTTGTACATTCAGAAACCTTCTGAAAATCCGGAAAAAATTGCATTGGATAAACAGCGGTATTTAATTAATAATTTTAATTTAGCACAGGAATTGGGCGCCAAAGTAGTCCGGATCAAGGAAAGCAGTGTTCACAACGGAATCCTGGAATATGTGATTGCTCATAATATCACCACGGTCTGTATTGGAAAGCCTCATGCCAGTTTCTGGCAGCGAATGTCAGGCTACAGCTGGATCTATACCCTTATGAACAGGCTGAATGAAAGACAGATAGATATTATTATTTTATCATAAAAATAATGAAACTTAAAACGAAACTTACCTTAGGCGTGGGCCTTTTATTTCTGCTGATCGTGCTTCTTTCAGTGATAGGTTCTGTATATATCAACAAATTAAAATCCGATACTGAAAAAATTCTTACGGCCAATTATAACAGTCTGGAATTTTCCAAAAATATGCTTCTGGCACTGGATAATATCAGTACAGACAGTGCCGTAGCCATAGCGGACTTTCGGAAAAATAATAAACTGCAGGAAAAAAACCTTACAGAATTTGGAGAAAAAGAAGCTACTCAGAATCTGAATCTCCATTTCAACAGTTATCTGAAAGCGCCTGATATTCATAAAGAAAAGCTCATCCGTGAGGATCTTGCGAAGATCATGTCTTTGAATATGAAAGGCATAGAACGGAAGAGTGATATTGCAATCATTACAGCAGAAAATGCTACTTTCTGGATTGTAAGTTTGGGAACTGTATGTTTTCTGATTGCTTTTATATTGCTTTTCAATTTACCCCAGACCATTGCCGAGCCTATCAATCAGCTTACGTTCAGTATCAAACAGATTGCCGACAAAAACTATAATGAAAGAGTTCATTTTAAAGGAAGTGAAGAGTTCAGCAGTCTGGCAGATTCATTCAATACGATGGCTGAGAAACTTCAGGAGTACGAAAGCAGTACGCTTTCCAAGCAATTGATGGATAAAAAACGGATCGAAACCCTGGTCAATAATATGCATGATGCGGTTATTGGTCTGGATGAACATCATTTTATCTACATGATCAATGACGAAGCGCTGAAGATCACCAATCTCCATAAAGAAGATATTATTGGAAAAACCGCGCATGAAGTAGCCATCAACAATGATCTGATGCGTGAACTGCTGAAAAATATAGATCATCCGGTAAAAGATCCGATTAAAATTGTTCGCGATAACAAGGAAAATTATTTTGAACAGGATATTATTCCCATCAATATTGTAAAAACCGGCGAAAAAGAGAAAAAATATATTGGAAAGGTAATCTTGTTGAGAAATATTACGCCTTTTAAAGAGCTTGATTTTGCTAAAACCAACTTTATTGCAACTATTTCTCATGAGCTGAAAACTCCTATTTCAGCAATCAAAATGGGCGTTCAGCTTCTTGGAAACCAAAAGTTCGGAGAACTGAACGAGCAGCAGCAGGAATTGTTGAAAAGCATCAATGAAGACGGGCAGCGTTTATTGGATATCACTGGAGAACTCCTTAATCTTTCTCAGGTAGAATCCGGAAATATCAGACTCACGGTTGAAAAGTGTTCTCCTAAAGAAATTGTGCAGACTGCTGTAAAAAATGTTGAAAAGCTTGCCGAACAGAAGAATATTTCCATCAGTACAGAATATCTTCTGGATGAAAGTGATGCTGTAACTGCAGACTTTGATAAAACAGTCTGGGTGATGAATAATTTTCTTACCAATGCCGTAAAACACTCTTTTCAGGACGAAAATATTAAAATCATGGTAGAAAAACGGGATGCTTTTATCCAGTTCAGTATTATTGATACCGGAAGCGGGATTGATGAAAAGTACCACCGCCAGATCTTTGACCGCTATTTTCAGGTGCCGGGAGAACATCAGAATGGAACAGGATTAGGCTTGGCTATTTCAAAAAACTTCATTGAAAAACAACATGGAGAAATAGGAGTAAAAAGTTCCCTGAATAATGGAAGTACATTTTACTTCAGACTGCCTGTTTCGTAAGGATTATTTGTCATATCTTTGAATAAGAAAGTCAGAGATTTTCTTATTCAAAAACTTGTAATTCTATTGTTGTAAATTCATGGATCCTTTTTTCTATTTGCCATTGGCAGGTGTTGCATTTTTTATCATTTCAAGAATTTTCTTTTATATCCAGAAAAATAAAATTATTGAAAAATATCAGCAGCCGGATGCGGTAGTTTTTAAAAATATCCATGGCACCATTGTTTCAGTAACTAAAGGAGGTCTCAGCTATAGTAAAAGATTTCGATGGTGTAGTTTTGAAATTTTCATGAATCAGAATTCTATGTTTTTGTTTCCTAAAGACTTTTACATTGTTCCCGGTAAGTGTATTAATCTGAGATTTGGATCAGATCGAAGAAATACAAGAAAACCGGAAGTTCTGAGAGAGTTTCATATATATGATAATTATGTGGAATTGATTCTTTATCCTGACTGGATGCCTAATACAAAACGTACAATTTCTTTGGAAGGATTAAACAAGGACGAAATTTTGCTATTTCGGAAAGCTTTGATTAAAGAAGCATAAACCGATATTCTTTATATTTACGATAAAAATAGAAATGAGAAAGACTTTTGGCTTTATATTATTTTCAGTTGTATTGAGTATTCAGATCTCTGCTCAGACCTTCACTTTAGAGCAGCTTGACGGTTTCAATAAACTTAGCATGGATGAGTTTAAAAAGGAAATGAAACAGCAAAAGTTCAAGTTTTATGAGAGAACCGAAGGGCTGGGTTTCCTTTTAACCGAATACGAAGCTCCAGACTATACCTCAAAAATCGGAAAGTTTGAATATGCTGAAGAAAAGTCAGAAGACAGAATTGAATTTGAGTGTAAAGACAAGAAAGAATACGATCAATATCTTAAGTTGATATTGGCTGCAGGATATAAAGAAACTGAGAAAGGGAAGATTATAACAAAAGAGCCATATGTGGATTACTACAGGAATAAAGAACATATCAGGCTGATTCTGCCTAAAGCAGGCGAAAGCATTCCGTATACCATTATTGTTTTCAAGTAATATTTAATAAGAACTTAATGAGTACTAAAGAGGTTCACTTTTACTCCAATAAGATAAAAAGTCTTATAGCATTGGTTATTTCATTTATTTTCATTTTAGCTTTTTTAAATAAAAAATTGGGAAATGCAGGTCTGGGCCTTATCATCATGTTTTATCTTGGATTTTTACTTTCATCATTCGGAGTTGCCTATTCAATTTTGTTATTATTTCGAACAAAACCTTTATTAACAGTTACTGATAAACAGATCATCATTTATAACTTATTGAGAAAACCCACAACGATCAATTTTGAAGATATTTCATCATTTTATATTTCAAATACAACATTTAAGGGAATAAAAACGAGTGAGTCTATTTATATTACCATAAAGACTGATCCATATTCTTTTGGCAAAAAAGATAATATTATAAATACAGACCTGTTGAATGTAAAAACAATTGCTTTATTGGAGATATTAAATAGTAGAAAAACTATTATTTGTAAGAATTAAGATTTGTCTATTGAAGCAATACTTAAATTTTCTAAATTTGATATTAAATCACACAGGATGAATACATCAGATTTAAAAATTGATTTAATTAACAGAATTACCCAATTAAAGGAACCCAGAATTATTGAAGAAATTCAAAAGATTCTGGATTTTGAATTGGATCAGAATGAATATATTCTTACTACCGAGCAAAAAGAAAGAGTTGCTGAAGGAAGAGAAGAATATAAGAATAAGGCATACCTTACAGAAGATCAGGTCAATCAGAATATTGAAGAATGGCTAAAAGAAAAAAGACTGTGATAGATTTCACAGCCTTTTGTTTTAAAATGATTACTCTTACTGCTTTTCAATCAAATCCAGAAACTGTTGCTCATCTAAAATATGGATTGTTCCAATATCCTGAGCTTTTTTCAGCTTGCTTCCTGCTTTTTCACCTACTACGAGATAGTTGAGGTTTTTCGAAACCGCAGAAATATTTTTCCCGCCATGCTTTTCTACCATTTCCTCAGCAGATTCTCTGGTAAATAGAGATAATTTTCCAGTGAAAAGGAATGTTTTTCCTTCCAGAACATTGGATAATACTTCATTTGTGCTTTCTCCTTTTTCAAGTTGTACTCCGTAAGATTTCAACCGCTCGATCATCAATAGGTTTTCAGAATTCTGGAAGAAATCAACAATGCTTACTGCAATCTTAACTCCGATATCTTCTACCTGGCAAAGCTCTTCTACCGTAGCACTCTTCAATTCTTCAATTGTAGGGAAGTTTTTTACCAGTTTCTTAGCAACCGTTTCTCCTACATGTTTAATCCCGATTCCGTACAATACTTTTTCAAAAGGAATTTCTTTGGATTTTTCAATTCCTGTGATGATATTCTGCGCGGATTTCTCAGCCATTCTTTCCAGGGGAAGAAGCTGTTCTTTCGTTAAAACATAGAAGTCGGCAGGGTTTTCAATCAGTTTTTCTCTGTATAGCTGTTCAATGGTTTCACTTCCAAGATTATCAATATTCAACGCTTTTCTGGAAACATAGTGAATCATTCTTCCTACAACCTGTGGTGGACAGTGAAGTTCGTTCGGACAGAAATGAATCGCCTGATCTTCAACTTTTACCAGCTCAGTACCACATTCCGGACAATGTTTGATATATTCTATTTCTTTGCTTTCTTCCGTTCTCTTATCTGTATTTACGCCAACAATTTTAGGAATGATTTCACCTCCTTTTTCTACATACACAAAATCATTCTCATGAAGATCCAGTTTTTTGATGATATCCTCATTATGAAGAGAAGCTCTTTTTACGATGGTTCCGGCCAGTAAAACAGGTTTAAGGTTGGCAACAGGAGTAATAGCACCCGTTCTTCCCACCTGGTAAGAAACGCTCTGAAGTTCTGTCTCTACCTTTTCTGCTTTAAATTTATAAGCCATTGCCCAACGCGGAGATTTGGCTGTATAGCCAAGCTGTCTCTGCTGCTGTAATGAATTCACTTTTAAAACAATTCCGTCAATTTCAAAAGGAAGATTATGGCGTTCGGTATCCCAAAACGTAATAAATTCCTGTACTTCAGCCATCGTTTTACATAATTTGGCCTGCTGTGATGTTTTAAAGCCCCAGCTCTGAGCTTTCTGAAGCAGCTCCCAATGGGTTTCTGCAGGAACTTCATCAGAAATAAACTGATACAATACCGAAGAAAGTCCGCGTTTTCTTACCTCAGCGCTGTCCTGCATTTTCAAACTTCCGCTGGCTGTATTTCTTGGATTCATGAAGGGATCAAGACCTTCTTCTTCACGCAGTTTATTGATTTTGTCAAAGTTTTTTCTGGTCAGATAAATTTCTCCACGCATGAAAAAATGAGTCGGGAAATCACCCTTCAAAGTCAGAGGAATATCTGAAATGGTTCTCACATTCGGGGTAATCTCATCTCCCTGAAAACCGTCACCACGGGTAACCGCCTGTGAAAGCTTTCCGTTTTCATAAAGGATAGAAATGGATGCACCGTCATACTTCAGTTCAGCAACAAACTCCACAGGATCTTCAATGGTTTTGATGATTCTCTTTTCCCAGTCTTCCAGATCATCAAAATCATAAGAATTATCCAGAGAATACATCCTGAATTTATGCTGAATGGTAGGGAAAACCTTGGTAACACTACCACCTACACGAACGGTAGGAGAATTTTCATCATAAAATTCGGGATACCTGGCTTCCAGATCCTGTAACTCCTCCAGAAGCATGTCAAATTCATAATCTGTAATAGTAGGAGTATCCAGTTGGTAGTAGTTTTCGTTATGCTGGTGAAGTTCCTTGCGGAGCTGTTCTATCTTTTGTTGAATGTTTTCAGACATTGGGTTTCTATCTTTTGGGCAAAAATAACTAAAGTAATTGCATTTAAAAAATAACAGAATAAAATAGTACGGGAAAATTAAAAATGCTTAATACACCTTAATACATTGGTTTTACAGAAATTAAAACATTTGTTTAAAATAATTTAACATAACGTTCTGATTTAATTAAAAAAATGTTAAAGCTTTCTTAAACACCCTGCTGCTAAAGTCAAAATACCTTTGCACGTCTAATTAAAAGAAACCTCAGGTTAATCTATCAATATGAAAATCAAAGAGGTTTCCTGGCGAATATCAAAAAATTAATAATATAGATCTTCGGAAGAAATGAAAAAAGTAAAGATTGTACTGGGATTATTGTTTTTAGGGCTTGGGACAATGGCTTATGCACAGACCACACAGGCTTCTATTGTAGGGAAAGTTACCGGACCGGGAAGTACGGTTCAGGAAAAAGTGAAAGTAACGATCGTGAACGAGTCCACAGGATTCAGAACGGAAACCGAAACTAACTCAAAAGGAGAATATATTTTTAAAGAAATTCCTCTTGGCGGGCCTTACACTGTCATTGTAAACGATGATAAAAAAGAAGGTTACAGCGTGAACTTCGGAGATCAGGTGACTGTAAATATGGATCTGGGGAATGAAAAAGCTATTGAGGAAGTAAAAATTACAGGAAACCTTAAAAACAAGATCGGAAACCTTGGAGCGGCTACCGCAATTTCTGCTAAAAACATCAGCATGCTTCCGGTGAATGGAAGGAACTTCACCAATCTTACGGAACTGTCTCCTCTAAGTGGAAAAGGTGGAAACCTTTCCGGACAGCTTGGTTCTTCTACCAACTTTACCATTGATGGGATGACAGCAAAAAATCCCACTTCCGCAGGATCAACCACCAGCCGAAGCGGTGCTCCGTTTTCAATCTCCATTGAAGCCGTACGTGAATTCAAAATCACAACCAACCAATATGATGTTACGTTAGGAAGAAGTGGAGGAGGAACAGTAAGTGCTGTTACCAAATCAGGAACCAATAAATTTTCAGGAAGTGCCTGGGAATATTTAAGAACCAACTGGCTTTCCAGTCCCTATGATATCAGAGGAAATAAAAGAAACAATGATTTCTCCACTTCGCAGTTCGGGTTTTCATTGGGGGGTCCGATCATTAAAAATAAATTACATTTCTTCGTAGCATGGGATCATCAGCTGGATTCAAGACCATTGGTGATTGCTGATATCAAATCTCCGGATGATGAGAAGAGATTCAATACAACCACGCAGACGCTGAATCAGTTCCTGGATATTGCAAGAGCAAAATATGGAGTAGGAAACAGCCCGCAGTTCGGAACGTTTGATAAAGTGAGAAATTCTGATGCCGGATTTTTACGTTTAGACTGGCAGATCAATGAAAAACATTTATTAACCCTTAGAAATAACTTCACCTATGATCTTAATAAAAACGGACTGGGTGATAATACCAATATCAACTTCTTTGAATCTTACGGAAATGATAAAAACCTTGACAATAGTTTATTATTGACATTAAGATCAAATCTGAGACCTAATTTAACGAATGAATTAAAGGCACAGTACCTTTATACATTCCAGGATAGTTACCAGAACAATCAATTGGGAAAACCTGTACCAAGAGCAATTGTTGAAGGAGTAGCTTCAGGTGCCGGATCTACTAATATTCAGATCGGGGGACACCGTTTTGCTCAGGAAAGCTTTACAAATAATGTATTCCAGATCGTAGACAATCTATATTACAATACGGATAAGGTAAAATATACTTTCGGAGCTGATTTGATGTATACCACAGCGAAATCGGTATACGGAAGTGAGGTAAACGGTAGGTTTCATTTTCAGGGAATGAGCAATTTTGATGCAATGACGCCCTACAGATTCTACAGAGAAGTTCCTTTGATGGCAGATCCGTCTGTGAGATCAAATATATGGAACATCGGGCTGTACGGACAATTCCAGACCAAAGTGGCAAAAGGTCTTGATTTAATGGCTGGTTTAAGATTAGATTACGGAGGTTATCCAAAAGCAGAATTCAACCAGAAACTGTTTGATGAAATGGGAATCAGAACGGATAATCAGATCAAATCATTTGTGATTCAGCCAAGATTCCAGTTTGACTGGAATATCAATGAAGGAAATAAAGATTTCCTTAAGTTCGGTGCCGGAATTTTCTCTTCGGATATCAACAATTATATGATCATCAACAATCTTGTATTTGACGGGAAGCACCTTGCAACTGTGGATGTGAATCCTACAGCTATTGGTCTTACGCCGGATTTCAACAATTATAGAAATGATTATAATTCGGTGCCTTCACTTTCCCAGTATCAGATCCCAACCATCAACTATACCGGTAAAGATGCAAAAATTCCAATCGTTTATAAAGCAAATATCTCTTATACCCACTTCTTCAATGAAAGGTTCAGAGCAGGAATTGCAGGATATATGGCTTTGGGTAGAAATAACTACTATTACTACGACAGAAATATGGTGGCCAATCCTTTCTTTACGTTGGCTAATGAAGGAGGAAGAGGAGTATTTATCCCTACAGGAGCTATTACCAATAATGCCAATAACAGTGTAAGTTTCGACTGGAAACGGGGAAGAATCAATAATAATTTCGGAAGAGTACTGGAATTGGTGAGTGATGGTAAAGTAAACCAGTTCTCATTCGTATTAGATACAAGTTACCGTTACTGGAAAGATGGAGAAATCACCGCAAGTTACACATGGTCGGACATTAAAGATAATACTTCTTATAACGGGAACGTAGCGAACTCTGCAACATTGTCTACGATGATTCAGAGTGATCCTAGAGATTTAAGAATGACCTATTCTGATAACCAGTTCAGAAACAAAGTTGTTATTTATGGTAACTCGCCTACGATTGCCGGATTTACTTTAGGAATCAGATATTCAGGTATTGGAGGAACACGTTTCTCAGCGACGACCGGAGGAAACATCAATGGAGACTTCGTAGATTCCAACGACCTTGCTTTTATCTTCCCGAACCTTACCAAAGCCGTTCTGGATGATCCGCAGGTAGGGCAGGCTCTGAAAGACTATATCAACGAATACAATGGAAAAATTGCAGAACGTAACGGAGGTAAAAACGGTTTCTACGGAGTTTGGGACGTTCGTGTAGCGAAAAAAATTAAATTCGATAAAGTGGGAGCTTTCGAACTTTCCGTAGATATCTTCAACGTGGCCAACCTTCTTAACAAAGAATGGGGAGTAAACAAATCATACGGAAATACCTCCCTGTATAAAGTAACTAAATTTAATAAGGATACAATGCAGTACGAATACACTAAAAACGTAAGTGGAGGTGGTTTGGTTCCTCTGACAGGAAATCCTTACCAGATCCAGATTGGTGCGAAATACAGTTTCTAACTTTTACTTTTTTAACCACTGAAGACATAAAAGAAAATGACTCAGCTCTTGTAAATCTTACCTGGTTGTATTCCGTAAATCTTTTATGTCTTTTGGGTTTTCATTTTGTAATAACTACCTTTATCAGGAAGTTTTACGACTTTATTTTTAATAATTTAAACTATATTATGAAAAATTTTATCTTAGGGTTAGCAGTTTTAAGTACAGTTATAATGAAAGCACAAACCCAGATTATTGCCCATAGAGGATATTTCCAGGCTCAGCCTCCAACAACAGAGAATTCACTTCAATCACTGGAGAATGCCCAGAAGTTAAAAGTATATGGGTCTGAATTTGATGTGAGAATGACAAAAGATGGTGTATTAGTGATCAACCATGATGAGCACCACGGTAAAATGGAAATTTCAGAAACCACTTTCAAAGAGCTGGAAGCATTGAAATTATCCAACGGAGAAAAATTCCCGACCTTAAAAGATTATTTGAAACAAGGAAAAAAAGATAAATCTCTGAAACTGATTGTGGAGATCAAACCTGCAAAAACTCCGGAAATTGAAAATGAGATTACGCAGAAAACCATCAAAATGATCAAAGATATGAAGCTGGAATCTCAAAGTGAGTTTATTTCTTTCAGCCTTAATATCTGTAAAGAGATCAAAAAACTCGCTCCATCTTTTAAAGTACAATATCTGAACGGAGAACTTTCTCCTGAACAAATCAAAAAAGAAGGATTGGATGGAATGGATTATCACTACAGTGTTTTCCAGAAAAACCCAACCTGGATTGCTGATGCAAAAGCATTAGGATTAATTACCAATGCCTGGACAGTGAATGACGTTGCTGTATATGATGAACTGAAAAAACAGGGAATTGGATTTGTAACAACCAATATTCCTGATCAGTTAAAGAATAAATAACTATTTTAAGCTTCTCACAAAGAGTGTAACGAAGGGCGAAATATTCTCCTCCTCCGGGAGTTGTAAAAATTCAAAGAATTTTTGACGAGTGGTTTACAACACTTCTCCATGAAACCAACAATAATTATAATTTACACAGTCTGCCTCCTTTTAAAGGGCAGACTCTTTGTTTTTAGACAATAAGCTCTTCTTTGTAATGATAATGAAAAAAAGTATTATTAAGATAATATTCATTTTTCCTGTAAATCACTTTGTTACATATTTTTTATAATATTATCTCAATAAAAGACAATAAAGATACATAAATACAGCCGAAGACTGGTATTAAAAATGATTAATTAATTATTTTCTTGATAATTAATCATTTATGTAATATTATTAAGGTTTAATTAACATGTGGTTTAATTAATTTTTAAAAAACGTTAAAATTGTGTTAAGACCATCCTTATAATGTCGTTCTAATTTTGCGCAAACAAAAAGGAAATGCGTAAAGAGACACAAAAACTGTTGGTTTTGTCACTGTTAGGATTTGTCAGTGTCAATCTGGCAGCTCAGCAGAAAGCTAAAAAAGACACAGTTAAAGGACTTGATGAAGTAGTAGTTACTGCTTTGGGAATTAAGAGACATGACAGAGCTTTAGGCTATGTTGCAGAAAAAGTAGAAGCCAAAACATTTGAAGAAACCCAGAACAACAACTGGGCGCAATCAATGGAAGGAAAAGTGGCAGGTCTTAAAATCCAGACTGCCGGAGCAGGACCGCTTGGGACTTCCAGAATTACCCTGAGAGGAGAGAAATCCATTATGATGGATCATAACTATGCACTGATTGTGGTGGATGGTGTACCATTGGGAAATTCTACCACAGGTTCCGGTACGGCAGCCTATGGAGCTGGTTCTGGAGGTGATGTTCCCATCGATCTTGGAAACGGACTGAACAGCATCAATCCGGATGACATTGAATCTGTAACCGTATTGAAAGGAGCTTCTGCTGCTGCATTATATGGGTCCCGTGCTGCCAATGGAGCCTTAATGATCACCACAAAATCCGGCAAAACAAAGAACGGAAAATTAAAAGTCACTTTTAACTCTTCCTCAAGCTTTGATTCCGTATTGAAATGGCCGGACTGGCAATACGAATACGGACAGGGAACACTGGCCACAAATGCCGGAAGTTTTTACTACTCGTATGGTCTTTCTCCGGATGGTCCAAGTACCGGAGGCACCAGTAGTGCTTTCGGACCTAAATTCGCCGGACAGTATTATTTCCAATATGATCCTGAGGTGATGGGACAGAGCAAGGAAAGACAATTGTGGAGACCTTATGAAAATAATATCAAAGGTTTCTGGAGAACAGGTTCTACTTACTCGAACAGTATTTCAGTAGAAAGCTCCAACGAGAAAACAAGTTTCAGATCTTCACTTACCTATCTTAATAATGAGTGGATGATGCCGAATACAGGCTTCGATAGATTCAATTTTGCTTTGTCATTTGCCCATCAGCTTACCCAAAAATTAAAAATATCAACAAAATTTGCCTATAACACTACTTCCAGTGATAACCTTCCTGCAACAGGATACAACAACCAGTCGATTTCCTATTTCATGATCTTCCAGAATCCCAACGTGGATCTGGAATGGTACAAACCGATATGGAAGCCAGGGCAGGAACAAATTGACCAAATCCATCCGTTCAGCTCCTATATTGACAACCCTTACATGATTGCTTACGAAATGCTGAATGGTGTCAGAAAGAAGACTATCACAGGAAATATCACAGCGGATTATCAGTTTAATAAGAATTTCAGTGTAATGCTGAGGTCCGGTATTGAAATCCTGAACGAAAAAAGAACGACCAAAAGACCCTGGAGCTCTGCCAATTACCTGAAAGGATTCTACAGAGAACAGTTTATCAAAAACCAGGAATATAACAACGACCTTTTATTTTCTTATAAAGGAGACTGGAATAAATTCAGTATTTCCGCTTCTGCAGGAGGAAGTATCCGTTATAATGAATACCTGTTAAATGATTATCAGGCCATCGGATTGAAAACTGCTGGAGAATACAGTCTTACCAATGCACTTAATATTCCGGTTAAATATCCGGCACCAAGAGATAAACATGTCGACAGTGTGTACGGATTGCTTACTCTTGGATATGACAATAAAATATTTGTGGACGTTACCGGAAGAAATGACTGGAGTTCTACGCTTCCGAAGCAGAACAGATCATTCTTTTATCCTTCAGTAAGTACCAGTTTCATTTTATCAGATATTTTTAATCTGAAAAGCAATAATCTGAACTTATGGAAACTGAGAGCTTCATGGGCAAAAGTTGGGATAGACAGTGATCCTTATCTTCTGGATAACTATTATTCAGCAAGTAACATTACAGGAAGTGTAGTAGCACCTACGATCTTTAATAATCCTTCTCTTAAACCTGAAAAAAATACCAATATTGAAACCGGTATGGATTTCAGCCTTTTCAAAAACAGATTGAATCTTAATCTTACTGCGTATCAGAATTTCAGTGAAAACCAGATTATCCCTGTTTCGCTGCCCACAGAAAGCGGATACTCAAAAAGGATTATCAATGCAGGGAAAATCCGAAACAGAGGTTTGGAACTTTCAGCGGATATCTTAGCGGTAAAAGGTAAAGACTTCTCATGGAAAGTAGGGGGAAACTGGTCTACCAACGAAAACAGAGTGATGACCTTACCTGAAGGGTTTGATGGTATAGTTTCCAACGTAGGAGATGTAGTATTCTATAAAATGGAAGTAGGAGGGTCACTTGGTGATATGTATGGATTTAAATTACTAAGAACTCCGGATGGAAAAGTAATTTATGGCGACAACGGACTTCCTGCAAGACCTGCAGATATTGAAAAAGTAGGAAATGCATTCCCGAAATGGAGAGCCGGTCTTCAGAATGATTTCAAAATCAAAAACTTTACGATCAGTTTCTCATTTGACGGTCAGTATGGTGGTATTGCATATTCTCAGTCACATCATAAAATGTCTGAACAAGGTAAGCTGAAATCTACCCTTCCGGGAAGAGACAATCCTGGTGGAATGATTGTAGGAGATGGAGTGGTTCAGAACCCTGACGGATCTTTCAGTACGAACACAAAAGGAGTACTTGTATCTTCTTATTACGGAGATTATTACAGAAGAGCCAATGTGGAGACCAACAGCTTCAGCACAGATTTTATAAAACTGAGAGACGCAAGAATTGCTTATTCCTTCCCGAAAGAAACCATAAAATCTATAGGTCTGGATGATCTTACCATTGCCATTTTCGGAAAGAACCTGTGGATGTGGACCAAGTTTCCAATGTTTGATCCTGAAGTGGCTGCATTAGACAATGCAACCATCACTCCCGGAGTGGAAATGGGACAGCTTCCGACAGCAAGAACAGTTGGTTTTCAGTTAAATCTTAAATTCTAAAATCTTAAAAAATGAAAAAAATAATCATAAATCTGACATGGGTAGTTTCTGTTTTTATGCTTCAATCCTGTGACAGAACTTTCGAGGAAATGAATACAGATACCAGCAAAATCAAAGACCCTTCCGTTGGAAGCCTTCTTGCTCCCATCCAGTATGAAATGGCGAGTTATGGATATAACAGGGCAGACGATTTTACTTTTGATATCATGCAGATTGCTTTGGATTTTCCCAATGAAGGAAATTCTTACAGCAGATATTATATGGACGAAAAAAGTGGCAACGGCTACTGGAATACTTCTTACAGATGGCTTAAGCAGGTAAATGATCTCAGAAAATATGCAGCCAAGGAGCAGAATAATAACTACCTTGCTATTTCAATGGTCCTGAATGCATGGATTGCTTCCAATCTTACTGATGCTTTCGGAGATATACCGCTATCTGAAGCAGTAAGAGTTGAAGAAAATATTTTAAGACCAAAATATGATAAGCAGAAAGAGGTCTATATTCAGCTGTTAAATGACCTGAAAACAGCCAACTCGTTATTCAATACCAATCAGGCATTAACGGAAACAGATTTGTTTTATAATGCCAATACCAATAGCCAGACCGGAATTTTAGGATGGAAAAAATTCTGTAACTCTCTTTCATTAAGATTACTGACCAGAATTCTAAGCCGGAACGGAGACGTGAATGTGTATGAAAGAATCCAGGAAATTGTCAATAATCCGGCTCAATACCCAATTTTCCAGAATAACACAGACAGTGCAGTGCTGCCGCTTTCCGGAATATCTCCCTACTTGCCGCCGATAGCCCGCCCGCAGGATTTTACAGCTTATAGGGCAGCAGGTGAATTCTTTGTAAATGCCATGAAAGACAATAATGATCCAAGACTGAGCCTGTTTTTTACGAAAGCTAAAGCAGGAACAGGAGAAGATCTTGGTTATAAAGGAGCTCCTTCAGGATATGCCTTGGGAACAGCTTTCAACTATCAGCCTTCCAACCTGAACCAGAACCTGGCGAAAGCACCTTTAAAGATTTTAATCATGACCTATTCTGAAGTTCAGTTTATCCTGGCAGAATTAGTCAATAAAGGAATTGTCGCAGGAAATCAGCAGACCTATTACGAAAACGGAGTGAAATCTATTATCGAACAATGGGGAGCAACAGTTCCTGCCAATTATTTCAGCAATCCAAAAGTAGCTTATGATGGTTCGCTGCAAAAGCTTATGCTTCAGAAATATATTTCCCTGTTTTTTGTTGACCATCAGCAATGGTATGAATACAGACGTACAAAACTTCCGGTACTTCCCAATAACGGAGGTCTTCAGAACGGCGGACAGATGCCCGTGAGATTCATGTATCCTACCGCTACAAAAGTGATGAATACGGATAATTATAACGCAGCCGTACAATCCATGGGAGGCGACAATATCAATATAAAAATGTGGTGGAATGAATAATTGGAATTTAAAGATTAAAATAATTTAAAAATTAAAAAATAATGAGTATCAATATAAAATGTATCATGCCTTGCCTGTTGGTTTCTGCAATGGCATTCTCACAAGCCTCTGTTTCCGGATATGTCTACGAAGACAGCAACAAAAATCAAAAGAAAGAAAACCGTGAAAAAGGAATTGAAGGAATAGCTGTTTCTAATGGAGTTCAGGTTGTTCTTACGGATAAAAACGGAAGATACAGCCTGCCGGTTCAGGAAGATCAGACTATTTTTGTGATCAAGCCTTCAGGGTATCAGACTGCCTTAAATGCAAACAATCTTCCACAGTTCTATTACCATCATAAGCCCAAAGGTTCTCCGGCAGATTTCAAATACAAAGGAGTAGCTCCCACAGGAGACCTTCCAAAAGAATTGAACTTCCCGCTTTATGCGCAAAACGAAAATAAAAACTTCGATATCCTCGTTTTCGGTGATCCGCAGCCTTACACAGAGAAAGAGCTGGATTATTTCAAAAGAGGAATTGTAAATGAAGTGAAGAACACCAAGAAAAATGCAGTGCTGGGAATCAGTCTGGGAGACTTGGTAGGAGATAACCTAAGCCTTCAGAAGCCTTACGCAGATGTAATGAAAGAAGTAGGGCTTCCTTGGTATAATGTGATGGGAAACCACGATATGAATTATGATGCAAAAGAAGACAAGCTTTCCGATGAAACATTTGAATCCAATTTTGGTCCGGCCAATTACGCTTTCAATTATGGGAATGTACACTTCATCATTTTGGATGATATTCTTTACCCGGATCCGAGAGACGGCAAAGGATATTGGGGCGGATTCCGTGAAGACCAGCTTCAGTTTATTGAAAATGATCTGAAACTGGTTGACAAGAATAAACTGATTGTCATTTCTTTCCATATTCCGTTGGAGCATAACAACGAAGACAACTTCAGAAATGCAGACCGTCAGAAGTTATTTGATTTCTTAAATCCTTTCCGGAATGTATTGCTTTTATCAGCACACACCCATATTCAACAGCAGATTTTCTACGGTAAAAAAGCAGGTTGGAACGGAATCAAAGAACTGCATGAATATAACGTAGGAACTACTTGCGGGGATTGGTACTCAGGAACACCGGATGATGCCGGACTTCCTACTTCAACAATGAGAGACGGAACAGCAAAAGGATATTCTTTCATCAGCTTTACAGATAATCAGTATAAAGTGAAATACAGAACAGCCGGAAAACCGGAAGATTATCAGATCAAATTATATGTTCCGAAAGTAATTCCTACCTCTAGAACCTCTGCAAAAATATTGGCTAATTTCTTCATGGGAAGCAAAAAAGACAAAGTAGAATACAGAATAGACGGTGGAAAATGGGAAGAAATGCAATACGATGAAACCATAGACCCGAATTTTGCTCTTTCTGTTTTCAAATGGGATTCTACAGAGAAAATTCTTCCGGGAAGAAGACCTTCCAATCCCGAAATGTCAAAACACATCTGGGAGGCAGATTTTCCTAAGAAATTAGCATTGGGAAAACACAAAGTTGAGGTGAAAGCAGCTGATATGTATGGAAATGAATTCTCAGCTTCAGAAGAATTTGAAGTTCAGAATTCAATTCAGATTCCTTAAGCTTTTTATTTTTTTACTATACCTTTTTTAGATTTTGAAACTGGTTCTCATGAGCCGGTTTTAATTTTTCTGAGGCTTAAGCAAACCACAAAAGTCACAAAAATTATTAGTATTTAAAAGTTATAATACTTTTGCATAAAGTTCATATAAAATGAAGAATCATAGATTTTCCTAGAGCTTGAATATACTTTTATACATAAAGCTTATCACTTAAAAAACTTAAGTAGTAAAAAAACTTTTATGACTTTTGTGGATAAATAAAATATAGGTTTCAATGGTTATCCAAAACCATTAAAAAACTATTAAATCCAATTTTTCACCACCTCATAAAAATGTTCTTTCGTAACTTTGTAGTAAGAAAAGTATCATTACTATGAATATAAACGGAAAAAATGCCATCGTAACAGGTGGTGGAAGAGGACTAGGGAAGGCTGTGGCGCTAGCTTTAGCGAATGAAGGAGTAAATGTTGCCATTACAGGAAGAAATGAGGAGAACCTTAAAATGACGGTTGAAGAAATTAAAAAACTGGGAGTAAACTCAGCCTATGCAGTTTTTTCTGTAGACAATGAAATTCAGGTAAAGGCTGGAATAGAATCTTTAGCAGAGCAATTGGGCGGAATAGATATTTTGATCAACAATGCAGGAATCGGAGACTTTGGTTCCATTGAAGAAATGCCTTCCGAAACATGGGAACAGGTTATTAAAACCAATCTTTTCGGAGTATACTATGCAGCCAAAGCAGCTTATCCATTCATGAAAGCTAAAGGAGAAGGTGATATCGTTAACGTAGCTTCTACTGCAGGTTTGAAAGGAGGACCGAATATGTCAGCATATGCCGCTTCAAAAGCAGCCGTAGTATCGCTGTCTCAATCTATGATGGCAGAATGGAGAAAACAAAATATCCGTGTGATCACACTGACGCCAAGTACTATTGCTTCTGATATGAGCATTCAGGGAGGTCTTACAGACGGAAATCCTGATAAAGTATTACAGCCGGAAGACTTTGCAGAATGGGTAAGAGATATCCTGAAAATGAACAGAAGAGCATTAATTGCAAACGGTTCTATTTTCTCTACAAATCCATAATAAGGTTTAAAATTTAAAGTTCAGGGTTTAGAGTTTAATGTTTAAAGCTTTTGGCAAAGGATATTTTAATCTAGTTTGAATGATAGAAAATCAATAGGAGCGGGCTTTAGTCCGCTTTCTTTTTACAGTTTATTGTATGGCTTCAGCCAAAATTTAGAATTTTCCTGCAATACAAATTTGTGTAATCTTTGGGACAAACCGTCACAAATAAACTTTCTCGTAGCATTCATTCAAAAAATTACAAAAAATCCCCGGTTTCAGCCAAAAATTCCCCCATCATTTTTTTAACCGTAATAACATTAGTATTTTTGCAGCAAATTAGTCACATGCAAAATTATTTAGAATTCAATTTCAAGATTTCTCCATTGCAACCTTGGAACGAAATATTAATGGCAGAGCTTATAGAGATAGGTTTTGACAGCTTTACAGAAGAAATAGACGGAATTTTAGGATATATCCAGACAGATTTGTTTCACGAAGATCAGCTGAAAGCACTTCCGATCTTTGAAAACGAAAATGTAAAAATCGAATATTCTTTCGAAGAAATGCCGAATATCAACTGGAATGAAGAATGGGAAAAGAATTTCTCTCCAATCAATATTGATGATAAAGTATTGATCCGAGCTGAGTTCCATGAATCTGTACCGGGAATGCATGAAATTATCATCCAGCCTAAAATGTCTTTCGGAACGGGACATCACCCTACGACCCATTTGATGATCCAGCAAATGATGGATATTGACTTTAATGGCAAAAAGGTATTGGATATGGGATGCGGAACTTCTGTATTGGCAATCTATGCAAAGCAGCAGGGCGCGGGAGATACAAAAGCTATTGATATCGACGAATGGTCAGTAGAAAACTCCAAAGAAAATACGGTAAGAAATAATGTAGAACTGGATATTGAACAGGGAACTGCCGAAAACCTTGGAAAAGAAAATTATGACATTATTTTAGCCAATATCAACAGAAATATCCTTATTTCAGATATTCCAACCTATGTTTCAGTATTGAACAAAGGTGGGAAACTGTTGCTTTCAGGTCTTTGTTTCTTTGATGTGGATGATATCCTGGAAGTCTGTAAAGAAAGCGGACTGGAGCTTAAAAAGAAGTTACAGCGTGAAGAATGGGTAAGTCTTCTGCTTGAAAAATAACACACCAAAAACAAAATACGAATATGAAAACTTTATGGACAGCTTTATTTTTAATGATGCTGCAGCTTTTTACAGCTCAGGAAAATGAAGTATATGCAGATGGAGTCTTTGGATTTGAGGAAAATAAAACGCAGAAAATCTTTACAGATTGGACCCGCGTGAGATCAGATCCCGGAGTGAATACTCAAGTTGTAGACTCACTGCAGACCAATCAGCAGGTTGTGATTCTAAAAAAAGAAAATACCATCCTGAAACTTGGAGAAAGAAGTGCTAACTGGTATAAAATTTCTTACCAGAAAGGAGAAAATACACGGGAAGGATATGTCTGGGGTGGTAATCTTTGTGTAGGATATCGCAACAAAAACGGCTATGACTTCCTTTTTGGACTTTCCAAAACAATTGACAGGAAGAATAAGGAATTCAATGAAATTGAAAAGCAAAACATTGCCGGAATAAAAGTAATGGAAGGAAATACACTTATTGATGAGGTATATTTTGATACCGGAAGAGGAGAGGAGTTGAGTTCAGCAGCATTCAATATAGAAAGCAATCACAAACTGCAAAATGTTGAATTTACCTTGAAAGCAATGGTTTCCGGAGAAGCCTGTGGAATTGCAAGTTATGATCAGTATATTCTTTTTAAAGATAAAAAACTGATTGCCCTTCCGCAATTGACAAACGTAAGTGATGCCGGTGCTTTTTATCACAGCGAAGAATATATTTTTCCCAATGATAAAGGAGGAGTTCCCAATGCATTTATCTTAAAAGTAGAAGATATGGAAATAGATGAAAGAGATAGAGAAAGGAAAAAACAGAGTTCTAAAACTTACTTTTGGAATGGAAATACCTACAAACTGAAATAAATCAGCATCAATAAAATTAAAAAATCCCTCAACCGTAATTTGAGGGATTTTTCGTATAATATAAGGATTAAACTTATTTATTTATTTTGAAGGTATTCATTAAGCTCATGTAAATAACTTGTTTTAAATATTTATGTTCCATTAAAATTATTGAACCTCAGATATTGATTTAATAAATTGATAGAGATCAGTCTCTCTTTCAAGGTGTAGTTTTTTACGTAAGCGGTATTTTTTTGTTTGTACAGATCTGTGCTCCATAGAAGAGTACTGTGCAATTTCTTTTGAAGAGAATCCCAGGCATATCATAGCACAGAAAGATAAATCAGAAGGGGAAAGATGAGAGTTTATTTTTAAAAGTTCCTGGCAGACTTCAGGATAGGTTTCCTGAAATAATGCTAAAAAACCAACACTGTTTTTCTTTGCCAGTTGGATGATCTGCTCATGATTTTCATTGAGCTTTCTTTTTAGTATTTTTGCTTCTTCTTCATGCTGTAGAATAATTGTTTTGCTTTCAATAAGTCCTTTTTTCTTTTTTTTAAACTGCAGATAAAAATAAAGTGACAGTAAAAAAACAAGTAGAACTAAAATCCCTCCATACCATAAAGCTGTCTGAAATTTAGTTTTTTGTTTTTCTTCTTCATCCTTGGATATTTTATTAAAAGATAATGTGATTGCTTTGCTTTGGTCAGTGTCTATGATGTCTTTGAGTAAGGATGCTTTGTTTAAATATTCAACTTCTTTGTCCGTTTTTTTAAGGTCTTTGTACATTGCAGCAAGCAATCTGTAGTTATTTAAAACTATCTGAGGTCTGTTGATTTCTTTTGCCAGTTCAATAGACTTCATAATGGAATCGATAGCCTCGTTACTCTTTTTCTGAAGCTGCATAGAACTGCTGTAATCATATAAAGCTACTGCTCTTTGGTACTTATTATGCTTAAATCTTTCGGTTTCCAGCAGATCAAAGGTTTTTTTAAAATAATAGTTTGCTGAATCTAAATTCCAATTGTATTTGGTATAATGGTAGGCTACATGCGAGATGTCTAAAGGATTAGGATCTATTTTTATAGCTTTATGAAGATAGACGAGTGATGAATCAGGTTGTTCAGCTCCAATGAAATAAACTGCTCGGGTTGAATAGACATACCGTAAAAAAAATCGACAGTCCTGATTATCTTTTTTTAATCTTAAAGCAGATTTCATGGCATTTAAATTATAATCTAAAGCCATTTTGGGTAGATTCATTCTGTTGTAGACCTGTGAATACTCCTGATTGATTTTACCGGAAAGAAAGTCATCATTAATTTTTTTTGATTTCTCCTCAGCATGGTTCAGGTATTCTATGGCCTTTTTAAATTCTCCTATCAGCCAGAGTCGATTGGCAATATTGGCATATCCCCAGGCTTCTCCTTTAGGATAATTATTCCGAATAGCTTCTTTTATAATTTTTTGATTCCAAATGATCAGATCCTTGTTTGATATTTGGGTTCTGAGTTCTTCATTTTTTTTTATAAGCAAAGTATCTATTTGCTGTATACTGTAGCGTTGTGGAAATAATTTAGAACAGCAGCATGTAAAAATAAGGCAATAGATTATTCTATTAAAATTTTTCAAAGATTTCATGGCCATAGAATAAGTACTGTATTTGTATTAAAGTTAATATTAGAATTAGATCTACTGCAGTTTATTAATAATTAGAGATAATATCGGTAAAAAAACAGATGGGATTATTAACCCCATCTGTAAGATTTTTTGATCATTTGTGTGTTTTGATCGGAATTTGACCGGAATTTCGAAAAAAAAAAGAATCAAGAAAAATAATAGAGTACATCATGGGTACATCATACTCTTTTTACTTACTGTAAGGGGAAATTATTAGGTTGTATAAATGATGTATGTTCGTGGTTTTTGTGCTGTGTACATGGGGTTTTTAATAGGAGTTTCTATTGTATTTAGATTTCTCAAGTCATTTGATGTAAATGATATGCAGATTAAAATAAAAGTTGACAAGATACTCCAATATAGATTTTTTTGTAAAATTAAAGATGTATTATGTTTTGCGCTTGATCCCTTTTTTTCTTCAAAATAAATATGAAGTTCTGCATCATGGGTTTCTGCTTTGAGGATATCAAAGTGTTCAATCAAAAATTCAGGAAGTAATAATTGAAGAAGGTCGTGATCGCTTAGCATAATACAAAAATAAACCTACTAAACATGGATCAGTCTCAAAAGTTGGGGGGAATGTTTAGTCATTGTATCTTTGTAATAT
>NZ_JBMDJJ010000041.1:0-26033 GCF_057809135.1 Chryseobacterium sp. FG46
TTCCTGTCGCTAAAAATAGTAGAATTAATAAAAACCAGTTTCTAAATTTCATTGTTCATTTCATTAAAGTTTTGAGACTCCATTTCGTTTTCTCATTCTTTGCATATCTTCTGTTTTCTCATAAGGACAACTGTCAGATACAGTATTTTTCCTAATGAGTCTGTGTACAGATTTTTTGCCTCGCTAAAATAGATAATTTTTCGTCCCTAAAAAATTTAGAAACTTTCTTTTTTTAAGCCTGATGCGTAAAATATTTTGTCTTGTGTTGTAATCGCAATAGAAGTGTTGCTTATTTTGCATTCAAAATAATTATTGATTTTTTCAATTCTGCCAGCTTGGTATTAGGATTGGAATCTTTTGCCAGGACAAAAACTTTCTGTGAAAATCAATTCAGGTTTTTTACAATATTTTCTACAGATGCTCTTTTTTTATAGTCGGGATCAAAATGCCTCCATGTAATCTCTCTATTCTCATTAAGGATAAAGGTTGCCGAAACAGGAAGTCGTCCTGAATGATCTGATCTGCTGTCAGCAAAATCCTCCTTTAATTTTGAGTTGTAAAAATTAAGAGTTTCACTGTCAGGAGTATAAAGAACATCAAATGCTTCCGCTATTTTATAACCTTCGTCATATAAAACGGTATAATCTGTCTTTGTTTTGCTGATCGTCTTTTCTATAAATTCCGGTTTTTCAGGAGAAATAATAACCAGTCTTGCATTTTTCGACTTCAGCTCTGGCGTCAGATTTTGTAATGTTTCAATGTATTTGTTACAATAAGGACACCACTGCCCACGGATAAAAACGATCACCAGCTTTTTGTTTTCCTTTGAGGAAGAAAATGTATTTCCTAAATGATCTTTCGCATTGAAATTATCAATTTTATCACCTATCATTTTTCCTTTTACCTGATCTGAAGTTTTTCCGGGTTGAGGCATTTTTTTTCCAATAACAGCTGCTCCAACACCTAAAAATTGTTCAGCATTATAATATCCGAAATCGTATTGAACCAGCTTTCCTTTCGGATCCAGGAATAGAAAAGAAGGATAGTTGACCACTTTAAATTCTTTGGCCAGGCTCAGGCCCTCTTTTTCTGCGTCTATGGCAAGATTTACAAAATTTTTATTGAACATTTCTCCAATTCTGGCATCTGTGAAGGTATTTTTTGCCATAAGCTTGCAGGGACCACACCAGGTGGTGTACAGATCAATAAAGATCAGCTTATTCTCTTTTGCTGCAATTTTCTTCGCAGCCTCCAAATCAATTTTTTGAAAATTGATACCTGTGCTTTGTGCATTTAATGAAATTCCTATTGCTATAAGAAAACTCAAAATGATTTTTTTGAACATATATTTCTTTTCTTATTAGGTTCCCTGATTTATGGAAAAATCACCCGTTTATTAAATTATTTTTTTAATGATTTGATTGTCAGGTAGAAAAAATGCTTTTGTTTTTAATCTTTTTGATCTGCTCTACACATTTGTATTTTTGATTCTGGGCATTATGCCTGCTTGAATACTGATATTTGTTCTGGATTTCCTTTATACTTTTATTTTCAATAAAAATGTCATGAATCAGATTCTGACAATGTGAAGAGATTGATTTGATATAACCAGCCAGCTTTTCCCAGTAATATCTTTCATTTTCAATGGCAGCACTTATTTCCTGCTGATGTTCCATGAAATAGATTTCGGGAGACTCTACATAAAAATTTCTGTTTCTTAATTTTTTTAGCCACATATTTTTAACAATTCCGATAATATAATTTCCAAGACAGGTTTGAACTTTAAACTTGTCAGCATTCAGCTTTTCATACAGAATGAGCAGTGCATCCTGGAAAATATCTTCTGCATCTTGCAGATTGCCTTTATTTCTGAGAATGAATTTTTGAGTATAACCAAAATACTGTTGGTATAAAATTCCAAAAGCTATATTGCTGTCTTTCTTAAAATCATCAACAGCTAACGAATTAGTTGTTTTTCTGTCCACTTTACCGTTATCTTTTTTTGAGTAGTTCTGTCTGCCTGATATCTGCGATCCTGTCTGAGAGGGATGATTCCCAAAATATGGTTTCCTGAATCACAGAGTAACCAGGTCTTCTCCTTAATCAAAGCAGATAATTTTTCGTCCCTGAAAAATTTAGAAACTTTCTTTTTCCCTGAAAACGCTGTTGGATAAAATTCATCTCCATCCTGTTGTTTTCTCAAAAGAAGAGGGAACTGAAGCTTTTCGGCATCGAAATCCCATTCAAATTCTTTATTGATTCCGAAAATGTTTTCAATATCATCTACGAGATCGAGGGTCATCTGGTTTTCGGAAAAATCAAAGTGTTCAATCAGTACTATTTCTTCAGGAGTTGCCTTTTTTCCACTTTTATCAATAAAGATGAGTTCATCCCGGTTAACAATCAACTGATATTCCTTTGAAAAAAAAGAACTGTTATTTTCGGCTTTAAAAATTTTCGGAATTTCTTCTTCCTGATTGAATCCGTATTTCTTTAAAATTTCAAATTTTACAAAATCACTTTCACTATCCAGCTTTTCCTTTGATAAGATTTTATAGTTTTGGTTAAATACCGTCAGACGATTTTCTATTTCCTGGATCTGTTGTTGTACAAATTCTTTGGTTTGATTCAGATATAAAGAACTCTTTCTGAAGTTTTCCAGAAAATGATCGTTGGTTTCCATCAGCATCGGAACAATCTCATTCCTGATCTTATTCCTCAGATAATCATTCTTCTTATTGGAAAGGTCTTCCCGGAATTCAATAGTATTCTGCTCAGCAAACTGATAAATTTCTTTTTTTGAAACATGTAAAAGGGGACGAAGGATGTTATTATCATTTGCTGGAATTCCGCTCAATCCATTGATTCCCGAAGCTTTGGATAAATTGATGATGAAAGTTTCCAGCTGATCATTCAGGTGATGGGCGGTAACGAGAAATTCCAGATTTTCTTTTTCCTGAATTTCTTTGAAAAAGTTATACCGAAGTTCTCTTGCCCAAAGCTGGATTGAATTGTCAGGCTTCTGATCTTTTTCCGAAACTTCATACAGATGAAATTTTATATGATTTTTCTCACAAAAATCCTGCACTGTTTTCTGATCCAGATCCGAATCATTTCCCCGAAGTTTATAATTGATATGAGCAACCTGAAACTGAAACAATGGATCTTGATTTTCAAGCGCTAAATCCCTGAATAAAGAGGCCAGAACCATAGAATCTGCTCCTCCGCTTACTGCTAAAAGATAGGTGTGATTTCCCGGCTCGTGAACGAGATTTTTTAATTGATTGGTAAAGGTTAATTTATTCAACATAGATGTTGAGAATTTCTTTTATGCAAAGATAACCGATATAATTCAATTGAATTTTCCTAACTTTGAGTAGTCTAAAAATGATTATTTATGAAGATTTTAAAAATTTTAGCAGTTTCTGCAATGGCGCTGGGGATGACATCTTGTGTCAGCAAAAAGCAGTATGATGCTTTGAGTACAAACTATAAGCAGTGTATTGAAAATATCGGAGAAAGACAAAGAGAAATTCAGGATTTGAAATCTCAGAACTCTGCATTGACAGGGGAAAACAACTTATTGAAAAGTCAGCATGATGCTTTGAAATCATCACTTGATGCATGTCTGTCCAATACTGGAAAAAGTTCTGCAAACATTGATAAACTGGTAGGGGAAATCAATGCTTCCAATTCTTATATCAAGCAATTGATCTCCAGTAATGCTAAAAATGACAGTTTGAACCTTGCATTGTCTAATAAACTGAAGAGATCATTGGATAATGTATCAGATGAAGATGTACAGGTAAAAGTATTGAAAGGAGTGGTAATGATCTCTCTTTCAGATAAAATGTTATACAAAACAGGAGATTACAACATTTTACCTGCAGCTCAGGAAGTGTTAGGTAAAGTAGCGAAAGTAATCAACGATTACGATAAATATTCAGTATTAATTGAAGGTAACACCGATAATGCTCCTTTGAACTCTCCAAATCTTCCAAGAGACAACTGGGATCTTTCTGCATTAAGAGGTACTTCTGTAGCTAAAGTTCTTCAGACTCAGTTTGGAGTAGATCCGGCAAGAATTACAGCTGGAGGACGTTCTGAATACAACCCTAAAGCGACAAACATGAGCGTTTCAGGAAGATCAGAAAACAGAAGAACAGAAATCATCATCATGCCTAAACTTGATGAGTTTATGAAACTGATGGATATCGCTCCTAAGAAATAATGATTAAACCCTATATCATCAAAAATCCCGAAGCAATTCGGGATTTTTTTATGAATTAATTTGTTTGGGAAGATATTGCGCCGATATTGTTTTCTTTGTGGAAGAAACCGTTTTCTTAGCGGTTTGTTCAAAGTAAAAATTCGTGATATTCCAGATAATCATAATTGCTGAGAAGTAATATAGATTGAGAACGAGTGCAATTCCTATGTGCATGGAAACCGTTAGGTAAAGCCATGTTTTCTGTGTCGGTTTGTACCAGATAAAAATAGGGTAGCACATCTCGATAATAATCGTACTCCATCCGATAAAACTTAAAATATAAGAATGTTCTGCCAACCAGCTGAAATCAATATTCAGATCTCTGTTGGAGTAGGGCAGATGGATAGCTTTCCAGATAGATTCGCCGTTCCACCAGTTGAAACCTAAAGCTTTGTCAAGTCCTGAAAAGAAATAAGCAGTAGAAATATGAATCTGAAATAATCTTTTGACCGGAGTGAAATTGTTATCGACAGGCTTTCTGCGGAAAATAAAATTTCTCAGTGAAAAATGCTGATCAGCAGGAAAAAGAATCAGATAGAATAAAGACATACTCGTAAAAAAGTCTGCGCCATAGGCAAAGAAAGAACTTCCCTTAAGCAATGCAATCTGCAGGATAAGTAAAAGGACGGCAGCAATTCTGGAATAAAATCCTGTAATAATAAAAGTACACAATGTGATAAATGAGATTTTGGTCATCAGAATCGTTGTACTTTCTTCAATTCCGCAGTTTTGTAAGAAACTTACAATTTTTGAGAAAGTAATCATCCAGTCGGGAGTGAAAACACCCATAATATCCTGTGGAATAATACTGCTGCTTGAAAATAACTGATCAAAATCCGGCATCACTGCCATAAACTGTAATAGAATAACAGTTCCTATAGCAACACGGAAGAAACCCAGGAATTCTGTCTGGTTATCCTGTTTGAAAAAGAAATTTTCAATAGAGGTATAGAATGCATTCAGGTTTTTCATCACTTTAATGTTTAAATTCGTCAATAAGAATTAAATTTTCATTTGTTTTTCCCTTTTTGAAATCAATAATAGAAGGGTAGTCATACAGATAAAGTTTTGTGGTAACGCTGACTGCTTTTGAATTCTCTTTCATCACATGTTCAGCAATCTGTCTGATAATAATATCCAGATACTGATAATATTTTTTGTCGTATATATTTTTACTGGAAATTTTATCTAGAAACATATTGAAGACAGTAGTAAATCTTACTCTGCTTTCCTTGTTTTTAAAATATGGAAGTGTCTTTTGTTCCAGAATTTTTCCATTCTTGTCTTGTAATTCAAAACTCATGACAAAATCACTGGCAACATTGGGGGCATAGAAGCCATATCCTGTATCAAAACCTGTATATGATGTAAATATATTGACAGGCTTTAACTGGGCAATATTTTCTGACATCGCATAAGCCAAAGGTTTGTCATACTTTTTATTTTCATAGTAGAAACCGTAGTAGCCATCAAATGTTCCTTTCAGACCAATAGTGAAGACTATTAGAAGAATAATGAAAATTCCGGATAACTGTAGCTTTCTTTTCATGGCATGAAAATTTAAAAAGGCTGTCTTAAGACTAAAAACAGCCTTTGAGGTTATTTGTAATTCACCAATACATTATTCAGTTTTACATTGATTCTGGGATCAATAGCTGTATTAACTTTGTAGGATTTTATAATCACATTGGTAAGATTCTTTCTTCCCATCGTGGGCGGGCATATGGTATATTCTTCTGCACCTTTAATCGTTAATCTGCTTAAAGAGGCGATATCTTTCTGGCTTAGTAAAGCTGCATTGGTTGCAACCTGGTTATTTTGAATCGCATAATAATCTGTTCCAAGCTCTTTAGCACCATATTTTTTCAGGATGCCCTCTACTTTTGCTCTCAGATCACCATATTTTTTCCAGTCGATATTAGCTTTCATTAAACATCCACGGATTATATACTGCCTGTTGATTTTGTATACAATGAAATTGGTGCCCAAACTGTTCTGATGAATTTTCTGAAGGCTTAATAAATTTTTCATGTCTTCATCCGAAATTTTTTTGACCTCTTTAAGGAGGTAATTGTTGTCTACAATGTAATTGCCCTTTTCTTTATAAAAAGACATTTCCTGAGGTTTTAGCTGGGAAAATATCATAACAAGTCCCACTATTGCTCCAATTAATAATAAAGTCTTTGTTTTCATGCTGCTGTTTTTAAAATATCCCTACTCTTTTTAGGATTTTCGGGTTCCTCCTTGTTTTGAATGTTTCATGGTTGGAAAACTTATCTCAAAGGTAGAGGCATACAGGCAGTTAAATACAGGTGTTTTTCCTGTTTTTTATGAGGGTTTTGACTTTTCAGGAAAGAATATTAATCAGAATTTCTGAAGAGTACTAGCTGTTCATGAATATTTGAAGCCGGTTTTACAGGCTTATAAAGATGAGTTCTGATAAAAGACTTGTAGAATGAACTTAGTAAGTTCTGTTGAATAGATGTTGGGATGATGGAAATAAAATTCCACAGTTTAAAACAAAAATAAATCCCGAAGGTGGCCGGGATCTATTCTTAATCAAATTAATTCTTCCTTTTTCAGGAGCGAAATAATTCGTTGCAAAAATGAAGTGGATATTTCTGTCTTACTTTTTGCTGCAGAAGAATCAGTTCTACTTTTCAGTACAACTTTTTGGTGATTCTCATGGTTAGTTTGTGTCTCTCCTGCAATCATCTTGTTTTCTCTTAGTGTTTTTACCCCTTATTCTTATTGCAAACTTATAACTAATACAACAAAAATAACATCCGTGTTTTCACGGTATTTTATATGGGATTTTCACTGATATGGAATTTTTAATACATTTTATAAATAATTTATTAATGTATAATGGGTTGATTAGTAAAAGAATATGTATATTTAAATCTCTGTATTAGGAAATAATAAAAGAGGTATCCGAAAATCTAAAGAGTAGGAAATTAATACTAAACTAAAATCATTATGAAAAATTTAAAAAAGATTTCAAGAGAAGCCATGAAAAATGTACAAGGTGCTGCTGCCCTGGACTGCAATCCTCAGATAATCTGTCAAAGAACCACTGACTGCTGCCCGGGATGGGTTTGTGCTTCAAGAGGACAATATTGTGTAGCCTTATAATAACTTTTTAAAGTGACGATAGATGCATGTAAGAGGGATTCATTTCTCTCTTTTTTTGTATCTTCTTCCTGAATTGAAAAAGTAGCTTTAAAATCCTTAAATTTGTTTAAATTAAAATGGTATGAGTTTTTTTGAAGAAAAGAATCCTGAAATGGACAGATATTTGGAGGCGCACGCTTCTTCGGAATCCGAAATTCTGAAAAAGCTGAGAAGAGAGACTTATCAGAAAACCACACAGCCCCATATGATTTCCGGATATCAGCAGGGAAGACTGCTGACAATTATTTCCCAGATGCTGCAGCCGAAAAATATTCTCGAAATAGGAACATTTACCGGATATGCTACTTTATGTCTTGCATCAGGATTGGCAAAAGATGGAAAAATTACCACATTGGATGTGAATGAGGATCTTGCTTATCTTCCTAAAAAATATTTTGAATCCAGCGAATATGCCGGCCAGATCGATTTTAAACTTCAGGATGCCAAGGAATATTTAAAAGAAACAGATGAGTTTTTTGATCTGATTTTTGTAGATGCCGATAAGGAAAATTATGCCGAATATTTCAGATTGATTAAACCTCATACAAAATCAGGAACAGTAATTTTATTTGATAATGTATTGTGGTATGGAAAAGTGCTGGAAGAAAATCCAAAGCTGAAATCTACTCAGTCTATCCAGGAATTAAATGATTTGGCAGCAAAAGACGAAGATTTTGAAAATCTTATTTTACCTTTGCGTGATGGAGTCAACTTTCTTCGCAGAAAGTAACTAAAATATTCAAGGATTAAACATTTAAAGAGGTACACATTGTATTGTAATCTTTAAATTATTCAATCTTTAAATTGAAAATTAATGAATAAAGGAGTTTGTATTGTTACAGTAGCGCCGGTTCGTGCAGAAAATTCTGACAGAGCTGAAATTGTTACGGAAATATTGTTTGGAGAAAGTGCAGATATTTTGGAAGTGAATAAAAACTGGACCAAAATAAAAATGCATTATGATGGCTATGAAGGATGGATGGATACCAAGCAGCTGAAACCTGTGACAGACGAAGAGCTGGCCAAAAGAAAAGTGACTGTCGTAACCGAAGATTTTTCTTCTGTACTCATGAACGATGGTAAAACTCTGCTTTCTATGGGTTCCGAAGTGGAATTCCCGGTAGTCGCTTCAAGGAGAAGTCATGATGTGCGTGAAAGTATTGCATTGACAGCAAAAGAGTTCCTGAACGTACCTTATTTGTGGGGAGGGAAAAGCTTTTTTGCAGTAGACTGCTCCGGATTTACCCAATTGGTTTATAAAATTCACAACATAAAAATACCCAGAGATGCATCACAGCAGGCTGAGGTAGGAGAACCGCTTACTTTCGTAGAAGAAACACAGCCTGGAGATCTTGCATTCTTTGAAAATGCAGAAGGAAAAATTATCCATGTAGGAATTATGCTGGAGAATCAAAAGATCATCCATGCTTCAGGAAAAGTGAGAATAGACACGCTGGATTCTACGGGGATTTTCAATAAAGAGATGAATAAGCATACTCACAAATTGAGAGTGTTGAAAAGTGTAATTTAATCATCATTCAATCTCATCTGGAATGGAAAATATTCTTTTTATAATTTTTGATATTTTAAATTTTGGATGGGTCGCTTTCTTATGGGTATTTACTCTGAAGAACTATAACACTTTGCCAGAGAGAATTCCCGTCCATTTTGATATGGAAGGAAAAGCTGATGGATTTGGTGGGAAAATATATACCTTTCTGATCCCTGTAATTGCTCTGGGATTGTATGTTGTATTCACTTATGGAACAAGACATCCCGAAGACACAAATTTTCCTGTAGAAATTACAGATCAAAACATGAATACTCAGTTTTTAATTATGAAAATCGGACTGAGAATTCTTTTTGTTGTGCTGGCAGTGGTTTTTCTGAATCTTCAGGACTATATGTTCAGATATGCGGTTGATGATAAAGCCAAACCCAGAATTTCATTGGCAACCCTATTTTTATCAGTTATTTTATTTACTCCTGCATTACTCTTTATCGCTCATCTATTTAAATGATACATTCTAAAAATAATTCAGAACATTATACGTGGGGAAACCAATGTGACAGCTGGATTCTTAAAAACACACAAGACTTATCCATAAAGCAGGAGAAAATGCCCGCGGGAACTTCAGAGAAACTTCATTATCATAAAGTGGCAGAACAGTTTTTTTACATTCTGAAAGGAGAAGCGGTATTGTATATTTGTGGAGAAAAATTTCTGGTTGGCCAGGGAGAATCTATATCTGTTGAGCCGGGATCGAAGCATTTTATCTCCAATGAATCGACTGAAGAAATCGAATTTTTAGTCATATCTAACCCTTGTACAGATCATGACAGAATTGAAATTAAAGAATAAGTAAAATGGCTTTTTTATACAATATATTGATCAGTCTCTTTACCCTTGGAATGAAGGTTTTCGCGTTGGTTAATGGTAAAACTAAAAAAGGCGTTGAAGGAAGAAAGCAGTCTTTGGATAAAGTGAAATCTGTATTTTCAAAAACGGATAAAGTCATCTGGATGCATGCGGCAAGTCTGGGTGAATATGAGCAGGGATTACCTGTATTAGAGAGGCTTAAAGAAAATTTCCCTCAGCACAAAATCTTGGTAACCTTCTTTTCCCCGTCAGGATATGAAAATGTTGTTAAGAAGAAACACATTGCTGATGTTATCTGTTATTTGCCTTTCGACAATAAAAAGACTGTAAAAGAATTTACAGATCAGTTTAATGCTGAACTATTTTTTACGGTTAAATATGATTATTGGTACAATCTTTTTGCAGAATTAAAGAATAAAGGGACAAAAGTCTATGTGATCTCAGCATTGTTTTACGAAAGACAGTCTTTCTTTACTTCCTACGGAAAATGGTTTGTAAAGCAGCTTCAGAAAAATGTAGATTGGTTTTTCCACCAGACTCAGTTTTCATTGGCTTTGGCGAAAAGTGTTGGATTAACGAAGTCTTCCGTAACAGGAGATACAAGATTTGACAGGGTAAAACAGCTCCGCAAAAGAAATAATCATGTAGATTATATTACAGAATTTATCGGAGGGAATAAAGCTGTTGTTTTCGGAAGTTCGTGGCAGGCGGAAGAGAAAATAGCAGAAGTGGTTTCCCGTAAAAATAATACAGTAAAACTCATTATAGCACCTCATGATCTGAAAAGAGTAGAGCATCTGAAAAATATATTCCCGGATGCTTTACTGTACAGCGAAATACAAAATACTCACATATCAGCTTTCAATACTCATATTCTGATCATAGACAGTATTGGTTTATTATCGAAGCTATATTCTTATGCAGATGTAGCTGTTGTGGGAGGAGGATTTCATGAAGCCGGACTTCACAATATTCTGGAAGCTGCTGCTTTTGGTGTTCCGGTAATTTTTGGGAATCATTATAAAAAGAATCCGGAAGCTGACGACCTGATCTCTGCTAATGGTGGAAAATCTTTCTCTGATGAGTATGCAGCCTCAGAATTTGTGTTATTTCTCGCCAATGACGATAACAAGGAAGAGCTGATTGCAATGTCTGAAAATGCCGGGAAATTTGTAGATGAAAAACCAGACTCTACCAGAATGATTCTTCAGAAAATTCTATCTTAAGAATCCCTGGCTTTTAATGTCTTTCATGATCTGATCAATGTTATCAGGAATTCTGTCGCATTCAAACCAGTTGAAGTCAAGACCATTATTGATACAGAGCTTTTGGAGATAATGATTTTCTAAAATTTTATCCAGAGTATCACGAAGATATTCATCAATTTCTATCCAGTAATCTTCATCCAGCTTTTTAACAAGGGTTAATGATTTAAATATTTTATTGATAATGTAAATGTAAAGTTTGTAGACATTGTCAAACCTTTGTCTGCTGAGGTCACTGTTGTTTTCCAATACCTTGTTAACGAGAAAAAGATTCAGAGAAACCTCTCCGAATTTATCGGTGGTAACTTTTGTGTGTTCTGTGATTTCAGCACTTATTTTTCGGACAGCAGACAGAAAATATTGGGCATTTCCCACATATTTTGAAGCCAGAAGAACCTGTTCTTTTACATGTTCTTCCATGGCATTTCTTTTATCATCGGTAGTTTCGGGGTCTATCAGTTCAAAGTAGAGCTTTTTGGACAATAATTTATCCTTTCTCAGAAGTCTGAAAATAAGCTTATCCTTCTCTGCTCCGGAAAAAGCACTCAGAGCAGCTTTAAACTCTTTAGAATATTCCATTAATTAAAAATTTTCGAGTACTTCAGGAATCCGTTTATGGCCCAATTAGCGGTATAGTACAATGATTTTACTGTTGAGAATCCCATGAAGTCTTTATAGACAAGATACTGATCTTTGATGATATTTTTCTTATTTCTGGAAACACTGTTTTCACGCATTCTGTATTTGGCCATTGTCTTTTTTACAGGAATCCCTTCCGGTATTACTTTTAAAAGATTCAGCCACATCACATGGTCTTCACGCTTACTTTTTACAGGGAACATAAATTTCCCGGCTCTCTTAGTATCATACATCGTAGAAACCGGTGCAAGACGGCATGTTTTCAGCAGATTGGAAAACGTAACTGTCTTTTCCGCCAGAAAATCTTTCAGAATAGGCTCAAGCTGTTCATTGCATCTTGAATAATTACAATAAACAAGTTCTGCTTTATGCTCCTGCATATAATCCGTCATCGTTTCCAGATACTCAGGATACCAATAATCATCAGAATCCAGAAAAGCAATATATCTTCCCTGTGCTCTTTCCAGACTTTTGTTTCTTGCATTTCCTGCACCTCCGTTTTTCTCCAGTACCAATAGTTTTATTCTGGGATCATTATATTTTCTGATGATCTCAACAGTATTATCTTGGGAAAGATCATCTGTGATCAGCCATTCCCAGTTTTCATAGGTTTGGCTAAGAACAGACTGTATGGTTTCCTCGATAAATTCCGCTGAATTGTAGCAAGGAGTAATAATAGAGACAAGATTTTTCATTTATGTTTTTTATACTGCAAAATTATAAAAATCTTTTTTCATAAAGATGCCAGGAGCTTACACCTACAGCAACTACCACCAACATGCATACCAAAGCCATTACAAAAGGATTGTAATCTTCGAATAATCCTAAAGTCTGGAAAGTTCTGATGATAGGAAAGTGAAAAATATAAATTCCGTATGTGAAATCACCATATTTTCCGAAATTATTTAAGAATTTAAATGAATAGGCAATATACATTACGATAACACCAATCATCATTGGGGAAAAAAGCTGGATAGGTAAATATAAATCAATCCACACCGTGGTGAGAGCAATGATAAAAATGATATTTTTATGTTGGATGAATTTATCAAAATTAAAGTAGATCAGCATTCCGGGGATAAAATAGGATAATGTTCCGGGAAGCTGTTTGGCAAGTGAAATCTTATTTAAAGATTCAAAATAGTTGAGATAAATAAGTGATAAAAAATATAAAATAACCAAACTAGCATTTCTGTATTTATTATTCTTTCCGAAAAGCAGAAACAACAAAGGAACAGAGAAATAGTAGCACATTTCTATTTTCAGTGTCCATAAGGCACCATTCACTGCCTGATTTCCAAAAACTCCCGGAAGCCAGGGCGCTTTAAAATTTAAAAATAATGAATTCCAGAAAAGGTATTTGTAAACCTGTGTATTGCTGAAATATTCGGTGAAAGAATACGTACTTACCAGGCTTAATAAAATTGCACATAAAAAAATAACCAATAAGTAAGCGGGAACAATTCTTTTGATTCTCTTTTTTAAATAACTTTTCAGGCTTGAAGACCTTTCATAGCTCCTTGCAATCAGAAATCCGCTCACAGCAAAGAACCCGAAAACGGCAATTTCTATAGGACTGTACTCAAAAATTTTGAGCTCAGGAGAGGCGCTGAGGGTACCAAGATGTCCAAGAAAGACAATAAAGGCGAGGAGAACACGTATAAAGTCAAAATTGTTTTTCGTTATATCCTGCATTTGTATTTTGTTTCCTGCAAAAATAACTTTTTTAATAGAATGAATGATGCTCATGTATTCATTATTTGTTAAATAAAGGGAAAATGAGGTCTTCGCATTTTTAAATATATATAAATATAAGGAGATGAAATAATTTTTCATAAAAAATAGTAATATAAATCAAAAAAATTATAATTTTAGCGCTTGAAAAAATTGATCTATGAAGAAATTAGCATTACTATTTGCAGGTTTATCTTTGTTTGCTGCAGCTACAGGCTGTAGTAGTGACAATGATACTGTTCTGGAAGCTCCTCTTGTTGGGACATGGCAACCGTTAAAAGAAGTAGTTACCACTGTAGAAGTTGGTGAAGACCCGGTTTCTAACACGATTACTTATACAGATTGTCAGAAACAGACAAGATGGTGGTTCAGCGTTGACTCCAAAGGAGGAAAGACGAACTGGGGAGATACTGCTACACCTGGTCAGTGTGCTATTCTTTCAGATATCAAATTCAATTATACTTATAATAAGGAAGGGAAAGACGTTCAGCTGAAAATCCAGGGAATAGTAGAACCGCAAAATGCAAAGGTTATTACTTTGGATGCTACAACGCTCAATCTTGCTGTAAGAGAGGAGACTCAGGATCCTAAGATATTCCAGACAAGAACATATACCTTCAAAAGAGTTACTCAATAATAGTATATACTTCAGGATATAAAAAAGATCTCATCTCCGGATGGGATTTTTTTGTGGAGGATAGAATTTGTAATTCATCATAAATTCATTTCTATTTACTTTAAAATCATTAATTTTGTGAATCTTGTAAAAAAGAAAAATAATTCAGTCTAACATATAACATATATATAAAGTGTTTTACGATCATCAGCAGATAGAAAAAAAGTGGCAGAAATACTGGGAGGAAAATCAAACCTATAAAACCTCTAATAACACAGACAAACCTAAGTTTTATGTACTCGATATGTTCCCGTACCCATCAGGAGCAGGACTTCACGTAGGTCACCCGCTGGGATATATTGCATCGGATATTTATGCGAGATACAAAAGACACCAGGGGTTTAATGTACTCCACCCGGTAGGATATGACAGTTTCGGACTTCCTGCTGAGCAATATGCTATTCAGACAGGGCAGCATCCTGCTATTACTACAGAGCAGAATATCAACAGATATGAAGAGCAGCTGAAAAAAATCGGGTTCTCATTCGACTGGAGCAGAGAAGTAAGAACTTCAGACGCTTCTTATTATAAATGGACACAATGGATTTTTATCCAGCTGTATCATTCCTGGTATAATAAAAATACGGATAAAGCAGAATCTATTGATTCTTTGGTTCAGCATTTTGAAGAAAAAGGAACAGAAGGTTTAAATGCCAATCAGAACGAGGAATTAAATTTCACAGCAGAAGAATGGAAGAGCGCTTCCGAAATTGATAAAGAAGATATCCTTTTAAACTATCGTCTTGCTTACAGAGCAGAAACGACAGTAAACTGGTGCCCTGCATTAGGAACGGTATTGGCGAATGATGAGGTGAAGGATGGAAAATCTGAAAGAGGAGGATTCCCGGTATTCCAGAAGAAAATGATGCAGTGGAGTATGAGAATTTCTGCGTACTCTGAAAGATTATTACAAGGATTGAATACATTAGACTGGCCGCAGCCGCTGAAAGATTCCCAGGAATACTGGATCGGGAAATCTCAGGGAGCGCAGGTTCGTTTCAAGGTAGAAGGGCATGATGAAATCGTTGAGGTATTTACCACAAGACCCGACACCATCTTTGGAGCAACCTTTATGGTATTGGCTCCGGAAAATCCTTTAGTGGAAACCATTACTACAGACGCTCAAAAGGTAGAAGTAGATACTTATATTGAAGAAACTTCCAAAAAGACGGAGAGAGACAGAATGTCTGACGTGAAAAACGTGAGCGGAGCTTTCACCGGAAGTTATGCAATTAACCCGTTCAGCAATGAAAAAATGCCTGTCTATATTTCAGACTATGTGTTGATGGGATATGGAACAGGAGCTGTAATGGCAGTTCCGGCACACGATGAGCGTGATCATAGATTTGCTAAGAAATTTAATCTTGAAATCAAGAAAGTGGTAGAAACGGAAGAAGACGTTCAGGAAAAATCTTTTGATTCTAAAGATTCCGTTTGTGTCAACTCAGATTTCCTAAACGGATTACATTATAATGAAGCGAAAGCAAAAATAATTTCAGAGATCGAAGCGAAAGGTATCGGTCATGGAACTACCAACTACAGACAGCGTGATGCTATTTTCTCAAGACAGCGTTATTGGGGAGAACCCGTTCCTATATATTATAAGGATGGAATGCCTTATACATTGCCTGCTTCTGCTTTACCGTTGGAACTTCCTGAAGTTGAAAAATATTTACCTACAGAAGACGGAGATCCGCCACTGGGAAATGCAAAAGAATTTGCATGGGATGAAGCTAACCAGAAGGTAGTAGCTACAGATCTTATTGATGACAAAACTATTTTCCCGTTAGAATTATCTACAATGCCAGGTTGGGCAGGAAGCTCATGGTATTTCCTTAGATATATGGATCCTAACGATGAAGAAACTTTTGTTAAAAAAGAATTAGCAGATTATTGGGGACAGGTAGACCTATATATAGGAGGAAGCGAACATGCAACCGGTCACTTATTGTATTCCCGTTTCTGGAACATGTTCTTAAAAGACAGAGAATATATCAGCCATGATGAACCATTCCAGAAATTGATCAACCAAGGGATGATCTTAGGGATGAGTGCATTTGTATACAGAATTGACGGAACGAATCAGTATGTATCTAAAAATTTAGCTAAAGATTACCAGACTCAGCAGATTCACGTAGATGTATCCTTGTTAAAAGGAACTTCTGACGAATTGGATACTGAAGCCTTCAAAACATGGAGACCGGATTATGCAGATGCAGAATTTATTCTGGAAGACGGAAAATACATCACAGACCGTGAAGTAGAAAAAATGTCCAAGTCAAAATACAATGTAGTAAATCCTGATGATATCTGTGAAGAGTATGGAGCAGACGGATTAAGATTATATGAAATGTTCTTAGGACCATTGGAACAATCCAAGCCTTGGAATACCCAAGGGCTAAGCGGAGTATATGGTTTCCTTAAAAAATTCTGGAACCTGTATTTTAACGGAGACATATTTGAAATTTCAGACGAAGAACCTACAAAAGCAGAATACAAAGTTTTACATACCTTAATAAAGAAGGTAGTATATGATATTGAAAACTTCTCTTTCAATACTTCAGTATCATCCTTTATGATTGCTGTGAATGAGCTTCAGAAAATAAAATGCAACAAGCGCAATATTTTAGAGCCACTGGCCGTTATCATTTCTCCGTATGCTCCTCACATCTGTGAAGAACTATGGAGTTTATTAGGACACGGTACATCGATAGAATTTGAAAAATTCCCGGTATTAAATGAAGATTATCTGGTTGAAGACGAAATTGAGTATCCGGTAAGTGTAAATGGTAAAATGAAGTTCAAAATTTCACTTTCAGCTCAATTATCTGCCAAGGAAGTGGAAGATTTGGTGATTTCGAACGAGAAAATGCAACAGATTTTGGAAGGTAAAACCCCTAAAAAAATCATTGTAGTCCCTCACCGTATTGTGAATATCGTAATTTAAAAAAAAATTAACATTGGGAAATTAAAAAAAATGGGTGTCTTATTTTTTTGATTTTTTAATTCAAATGTTAAATTTTGAAAAAATAAATAAAATAATTTAAAATAATTATTATTTCGAAATCGTATTAAAATTTCTTTATCAAAAAAAAGCAAAATGTTTAATTAAGACTCTTGCATTTTAATTAATTTTGCCTTTAATTTACACCCTGTAAAATTTTAAAACAATATAATTTAGTTAAATATGGAAATGAATGTTTCAAAAAATGATGAGCAAGTAGTTGCTAGAAAGGCAGGAGGTTTAAATCCAGCTGTTATTATTCCTATTCTATTTGCTATAGGAGTATGTATTTATTTATTTGTTCTTGGTAGCCCAGGAAACTTTAAAGATGCAGATAAACTAGGAAGTGGTTCTGTAGCTTTTTCAAGTGTTGAAGGAAAAGACATTCACCCAGAATCGTTTTTAGGTATTATCTACAAAGGAGGGGTTATTGTACCAATCTTGATTACTTTCATGATTACTGTAATCGTTTTCTCTTTTGAAAGATATTTCGTTCTTGGTAAAGCTGCTGGAAAAGGAAACTTAGACAACTTCGTTGTACAGGTAAGAAGCTTACTAAACCAAAACAAAATTGACGAAGCTATCGAAGAGTGTGACAGACAGCAAGGTTCTGTTGGTAACGTAGTAAAAGAAGGTCTTACTACTTACAAAGCACTTTCTCACGATACTACATTAAATAAGGAGCAGAAAATGGTAGCGCTTAACAAAGCTATCGAAGAAGCTACTACTCTTGAAATGCCAATGCTTGAGAAAAACATGATGATCCTTTCTACTTTAGGTACTGTTGCAACATTAGTAGCACTACTTGGAACGGTAATCGGGATGATCAAGGCGTTCTTCGCATTAGGTTCAGGAGGTGGTACTCCGGATGCTGCCGCTCTATCTACAGGTATCTCTGAAGCCTTGATCAACACAGCTTTGGGTATTGGTACTTCAGCAATCGCTATTATCCTTTATAACTTCTTTACATCTAAAATTGACGGATTAACTTATAAGATCGACGAGATCTCTATGAGTATCCAACAGTCTTTCGCTGAATTCAACTAAGAATTAGCAAGATATTTGCATTAGCAATTAAAAGAAGTTTAATTAAAAATATTTTATAATAATGGCGAGAGTCAAACCAAAAAGACATGGAGTAATTACGGACATGACTGCAATGTGTGACGTTGCGTTCCTACTCCTTACGTTCTTTATCTTGACCACTCAGTTTAAAAAACCTGACGTGGAGCAGATCAAACCGCCATCTTCAATTTCGGAAAAATTGCTTCCTGATGCTAGTTTAATGACTATCAACGCTACTCCGGACGGAAAATTCTATTTCCAGCCAGTAGAAAATGCATCAGAAAGACTTGCTCTTTTGGATAAAATGGGACAAAAGTATGGTATTACTTTTGACAATAACCAAAAAGCAGCTTTCCAGAAAATTCAGGCAATTGGAGTTCCAATGAACCAACTTAAAGGGTACTTGGACATGCCTGCAGATGAGCAGAAAAATTATAAGAGTCCTACAGGTATTCCTATGGACAGTACAAATAAGCAATTAATTGATTGGGTAAAAGAAAGTTTGAGCGTTAACCCTGACTACAAGTTAGCTATTAAAGGTGACGTTACAACTGAATATCCGAAAGTTAAAAGCCTATTTGAGGGTTTAAGAGATATTGATTTTCTTAAATTTTGGTTGATTACATCACAAGAAGGTAAACCTAACGAATAATATCGATAGAAATGGCAGAAGTACAAGTACAAGAGAAAGGCGGCAAGGGCGGCAAAGTCCGTTCCAAGAAGCAAAGTACCAGAGTCGATATGACTCCGATGGTGGACTTGGGTTTTCTATTGATTACCTTCTTTATGTTCACAACTACGTTCAGTAAACCGAACGTTATGGATTTGGGTCTTCCGGCTAAACCGAAAGATGAAAAACAAAAACCACCTCCAACAGAAATTAAACTTTCTAACTCAATTTCTATCTTATTAGGAAAAAATAATAGAGTTTTCTGGCACCAGCAGGATGCTACATCCTTGAATGACCAGACTCTTATGGAAACTACTCTTGATAGAGAGGGAATTAGAAAAGTAATTCAGCAGGCAAAATCTAGAGCTGCAGATCAAACGAAATTTACCGTGATCATTAAGCCAACTGACGATGCTGTATATAAGAACTTTGTTGATATTCTTGATGAAATGGCCATTACCAAAAGCGAGCAGTACGGTGTTACTGATATCAAACCTTGGGAAAAAGCTGTTTATGAGAAAAAAGTAGGAGGTGCTGCTGCACCGGCTGCTGCTACAAAGTAATTTAACCATAAAATTGTTATATCTAATCTATGGCAGATGAAAATGTATACGGTCAGAATCTTACTTTAGACGAAATCGTATTTGAAAATAGAAACAAGGAATATGGTGCCTATGATCTTAGACATCAGTATCCGAGACTTTTAACCAAGTCTTTTATTATCGGAACAGCATTATTCCTTTTGGCAGCTTTGTCTCCGTTCATCTATCTTACGATTAAAAATCTTACAGCTCCGCCTAAGCAAGAAGTTAAGGCAGATCTAGTAGATATTATCGAGGAAGAACCGATTATCGAGCAGCCTAAAGAAGAAGAACCACCACCACCTCCTCCTCCAAAAGAGGAAGAGAAAATTGAGGTAATTCAGAACGTAGTTCCTGAGCCTGTAAAAGCTCCGAAAATTGAAACTCCACCACCACCGATTTCTAAGCAGTTGGAAACTACAACTGGTTTACAGAATCAGGAGGGGGTAAAAGCTCCAGCTTATACACCACCACCGCCACCACCATCTACAGGTACTAAAGCTAGTACAGTAGAAGTGAAAGCAAACAACCCTAACGAGATCTATAAAGATGTTGACCAGTCTGCAGAATATCCTGGAGGTATGGGAGCATTAAGAAAGTTCTTGGGAGACAACTTCGATACATCTTTGATGGAAGGAGGTGAAGGAACACTTAAAGCGAAGCTTAAGTTCGTTGTAGAAAAAGACGGAACTGTTTCGAATGTTACTATTGAAGAGAAATCTCCAAATGGCGACTTCAACAGTGAAGCAATGCGTGTAGTTAAGAAACTTAAAAAATGGACTCCTGCGAAGAGAAACGGGGAGAGCGTTAGATCTTACTATAGCGTACCATTTACTATGAACTTTGAATAAGACTTATTTATTCAAAATATAAATAAAAAGAGAAGCATATGCTTCTCTTTTTATTTTTTTTGGTATTTTTGTTACATGATGTTCAATTGGTTATCCCTGGTTACGGGATTGTTTTATATCGTTTTAGGAATTGTAGTGATTGTCTACAAATTCTTCTTTACTATTTTAGAGCCTGCTGTTGCTTATGCATTGGGAGTGGTGCTGATTATTTATGGTATTTTTAGAATTTACAGGGCGATCTCAAGAATTAAAAAATCGAGAAATGAAGAATAGTTTCAGGCTTGTACTCATGTTTGTTTTGAGCATGATGCTTGCAAGCTGTAAAAAGGAAAAAAATACTCCTTCCTATCACAAAGGTGATCTTACAATTTTTACTGACGAATCTTTTCAAAGCGTTACAGAAGCATTAGCCGAAGGCTATATGATCAACTATCCTGAGACACACATCAAAGTAGAAACGAAGAAAGAAGATTTAGGACTTCTTGATCTTTTGAAAGGAAGTGCTAAAGTGGTGGTAATGTCAAGAAATCTCAGTACTGAAGAAATAAAAACATACGAGGAAAGAACAGATTTAAAGTTTCTTCCTGCCAAATTTGCTGCTGATGCAGTTGTTTTTGTTGTGCCTAAAGATTCTCCAAAAGAGAGTATTTCAATGGAAGAAATCAACAGCGGTCTGATGTCTGATAAAAAAGAATTTATTTTTGACGGAACCAACTCCAGTAATCTGAACTTTGTTGCTGAAAAATTAAAAAAGCAGCCAAAAGACCTGAAATTTTCCATTATACCGGGAAATCAGAAGATTATAGAGGAATTGGGGAAATATCCTGATAAAATAGGTGTTATCGGATTGAATACCTTCAGCCGTCCTTATGATAAAACTTCAGAAAAACTCAGAGAGATGGTGAAAGTTCTTCCTGTCATAGAGAAAGGAAAATCATATAGCGCAGATTTTGATGGACTTCGTACAATGGAATATCCGTTTACAAGAGTACTTTATTTCCTGATTAATGAAGGTAATTTCAATATTGCCAATGGATTTATAAGATTTTCATGTACCCATTTAGGCCAAAAGATTGTACAGAAAGAAGGTTTGCAGCCTTATAACCTGTATAAAAGAGAGGTACAAATGCGTTAAAAAAATTAAAATCACAATTTGTCCCTGTTAAAATATTGATTTGGTCTGAAAATTGTGTAGAATTTAACTCAATTATTAGAAAATATAAAATGAAAGATATAATGAATATGAATGTAAAGAAGATTGCTTTTGGAGCAGCCGTGGTATTTTTTACCGGTTTTGCCTCTGCACAGACATTGCAGGATGGTATCAACAGTATAGACAGTGATAAATTTGCCCAGGCAAAAACAAACTTCACTGAAATGATCGCTAAAGAGCCTACAGCTGAAAACTACTTCTATTTGGGAAATACTTTCTTAAGACAAGGAGAGCCGGATTACGCTAAGGCAGCGGAGAATTTCAACAAGGGATTAGCTGCTGACGGTAAAAGCTATCTGAATAAAATCGGTTTAGCTGCTGTTAAATTAGGTAAAGGTGATAAAAATGCCGTTGCTGAAATTCAGAAAGTAGTTACTGATTCAAGAGAAAAAGATGCTGAAGTTCTTTTCAGAGCAGCAGAAGCTTTAACTCTATTCGAGAAAAACAGTTCACCAGATCTAGCTATTCAGTTTTTGACTAAAGCTATCGAGAAAGCTGAGAAAAAAGGTGTTCCTGCACATTACTATTATACGCTTGGTGATGCTTACAGATTAAAAAGAATGCCGGGAGAGGCTATGTCTGCTTATGATAAAGCATTACCCGTAGCTAAAAATAAAGCTTCCGTTTATACAAGAATGGCAACTTTATGGATGGCTGCACAACAATGGCAGCAAGCTAAGCAAAACATTGATAAAGCTATCGGTGTAGACGCTACTTATGCTCCTGCATATAAGGCTTTAGCTGGTTATGACATCAGATACCAGCAGAATGCAAAAGCTACACAAGATCTTATCAATTATACAAAATACGCTGACGAAGATCCATATACTCAATTGGAAATTGCTAAACTATACTTCACAAATGAAGATTATGCAAATTCTAAAATGGTATTAGATAAAATTTTTGATAAAATTGACGATCCTATCAAGTTCAAATTAAGAGCTTACAACGCATATGCAGATAAAAACTATGCAGATGCTAAGCAAAACATGGATACTTTCGTTTCTCAGGTTGAAAAAACAAGAGTACAGCCTGCTGACCAGGGTTTACAAGGACTTATCGCTGCAGGTTTAGCAAAAGATGAAAAAGATGCTGCTAAAAAATCTGCTTTAATGGCTGAAGCTCAGCAAAAAGTGGGCATTGCAAAAGCTGCAAAAGATGAAACAATGAAGTGGGATCTTGAATTGGCTAACATCGCTGGAGGTGGTGGTGTATCTCAGTCAGAAGTTGACAAAGGACCTACTAACCCTACCATTGAGGCATTAAAACAGAAAGTTGCTGCTAATAACCAGGATTCTGATTCATTATTTAAGCTAGCTACAGCTTACCAGGATGTTAAAAACTGGAATGGAGCTATCCTTACATGGCAAAAAATGTCTGCACTTCTTCCAGATTGGGCACCGGCATATTACAGCCAGGGGTATTCTTACCAGCAGGCAGGAAACAATGAAGCAGCAAAATTAGCTTATGAGAAGTTCATCAGCACAGTAAAACCAGCTGATCAGGAAGCTAACAAGCAGACTCTTGCTTACGCTTACTTTGCAGTTGCATACATGAGTAAAGATTCTGATGTTGCCAAAGCAAAAGATTATGTAGCGAAGTCATTACAGTTAGATCCTACCTATCAGGATGCTGTAAAATTAAATGCTGAGATCAACAAGTAATTTAAATTTTAAATTATAGATATTAAAACTTCCCATTCCTTATGCTTGGGAAGTTTTTATTTTAAATCCTATCTTTGAATTTATGAAAACTGATATACTTGCTTTTGGTGCACATCCTGACGATGTAGAACTTGGATGTGGCGGAACTATTGCTAAAATGGTCTCTGAAGGAAAAAAAATTGTAGTTGTGGATCTTACAAGAGGTGAACTCGGAACAAGAGGTACAGATGAAACCAGAAAAGCAGAAGCTGCAGAAGCTGCCAAAATCCTGGGGCTTTCTGCGAGAGAGAATCTTGGAATGAAAGATGGCTTTTTGGTGAATTCTGAAGAATATCAAATGAGGATCGTAAAAATGATTCGCAAATACAGGCCGGAAATCGTCTTAGCCAATGCAATTGATGATAGGCATCCAGATCATGCAAAAGGAGCGAAATTAGTGTCGGATGCGTGTTTTTTGTCCGGACTGAGAAAAATTGAAACTGTATTGGATGGAGAGAATCAGGAAGTGTGGAGACCGAAGCATATTTTTCACTATATTCAGTGGAAAGATATCAAACCGGAATTTGTAATTGATATTTCAGAACACCTCCCTAAAAAACTTGAAGCCTGTATGGCGTACAAAACTCAGTTTTATGACCCGGCTTCTAAAGAACCTGAGACTCCAATTACCACAAAAGATTTTTATGAAAGCTTAACTTACCGGGCGCAGGATTTAGGGCGTTTATCGGGAGTTGCTTATGCTGAGGGCTTTACATCTGAAAAATTAATTTCTTTGAAAAATTTTGATGGAATTGTTTGGTAGTTGAGGAAATTGTTCTATATTTGCACTCAGAAAACGGTGATTGTAGCTCAGTTGGTTAGAGCGTCGGATTGTGGTTCCGAAGGTCGTGGGTTCGAGACCCATCATTCACCCTAGATTAGCACACTTTCAAAAAGAAAATGTGCTTTTTTTATGTCCAAAAACAATAAAGTCATATTGAAATAACACTTTTTGGGGATCAAGCGCAAAAGTTGGGGACTAAGCAAAAAGTTTGGATAATCTGAAGAGAAAGAAAGTTTTGTCTTTTACTTCTCTGAGCTGCATTCTGAAGTTTTTAATTTTCGCATTGAAAGATTCAGCAGCAGCATTGGTGCTTCTTTGATCAAAATAATTCAGAATATCCCTATAATGATTTATTATAGTCTTTCTTAAGGTGGAAAAAGAGGTAAAATTTGCATCTTCAACATTTTTGAACCAATGGGCCAGTTTGGTCATCGCCACAGATTTTGTAAGGTGCTGATTATAGATCTTTCTTAGGTCATCAGTGAGCTGATACGCTTTTTCAAGGTCAGGATATTCAGTAAAAAGGATGGAAGCTCTTTGTCTCTGGGACAGGGTCCATTTTTCCCGGCTCTTATAAAGCAAATACCTGCTTCTTGCCAAAAGCTGTTTGCGGGAATCTCCGTTTTCAAAAACTTCCATATCTGAGTATTGCTCATCAAAAGAATTTTCCATTTCAATAGCTTCCCAACGATGTTTGATTCTGATTTCCTGAAGTGCTTCTATAGCCAGTTTTTGAACATGAAAGCGGTCGATCACCAGGGAGGCACCAGGAAAGCATCTTTTGGCAATACGCTTCATGGAACCTGCCATATCCAAGGTGATCTCTTTTACCATCATGCGAAGTTTCCTGCTGATTTTTAAAAGATGTACCATGACAAAATCACTCTGAGTTTCTTTTATAACTGCAACAATACTTCCTTTTCTTCCCTTTGCTTTTTTGGAGGTAAGAACAGTATAAAGTTCTCTGTCAGATAAAGCCACTTCGTCCAGGGATAAGGATTCTGATAAATTTTCAGGATAAATTATCCACGAGGTTTTTGTTTCCAGCTATGATATTCACTGAGCTTATTCTTGTATTGTCTCTGGAAGGTCTTGCCTTTGATACTGAAAAATTCTGCTATAACTTTCAGAAGGAGAGCTTTAGTGTCGGCTAATTTTTTTTAAGAAGTCTGCCAGATCCTTTGTCATGCGTCTTCCTTTCGCTACAAGCTGCCAGTCTCTTTGAAGGATCTCACCGGAGGATTTATCAGTCCATCTTCTTCTTTTCACATGAAGTTTTACGATTTTACCCCGTAATGGATAATCGTCTACAATAATTTCAGGTAAAAAACCCTTCGATTCCAGATGCCTTTCTTTGAATTCATGGGGAATGCTGTTTTTTTCTTCAAAATAAATATGAAGTTCAGCATCATGGGGTTCTGCTTTGAGGATATCAAAGTGTTCAATTAAAAATTCTGGAAGTAATAATTTAAGAAGGTCGTGATCGCTTAGCATAATACAAAGATACAATGACTAAACATTCCCCCCAACTTTTGAGATTGATCCATTATTTGTCTTTTCCGCCGATCTATTTTCCTAAATGGTTAGAAGGATTATTATATTATTTTTTAGCCATTAGTCTTTGCTTTTGTATTGTTTTAAATTTTGTTGGTCAATTTTTAAATATATCAGAACTTATTATTACTAAGGGTTGGTGTAGAAAATTTAGTTTTTACATTTTATACAAACTATTTAAGTTTATACACACTAATTGTGGATAAGTTATATTTGTATGTAAATGATTGTATAATAATATAATATGAATATTTTTTTCCACATTGTATGTTTTTATGTTAAATAAAGTTGTTTTGCGTTGTAAGAAGTTATTATCTTTGCCCCACTGAAAACGAGAGTATATCAGTAGCGCAGAAGAGCCTTTAGATGGGCAGAAACGATATTACTTCCAAGAAGAGACAAGCGAAAAAAAACCTCAAAACTTTTTGTAAAAAAAGTTGCCAGTTTAAAAAGAGTTTGTATCTTTGCAG
>NZ_JBMDJJ010000042.1:0-25362 GCF_057809135.1 Chryseobacterium sp. FG46
GTTGTTGTCATTCCGGAAGCGCTCCGGTGGTTCCAAAATGGGTGAGCTGGCCATCTTCTGGAAAAGGGATTCACTATAATTTTAAGTCATACTAAAAGCCCTCTAAAAAGAGGGCTTTCAATTCTTTCAGCATGTTACATAAGATGAAAATTAATTTCTATATATTCGTTATTTTCAAGGTCTAAACTTGTCATTTCCCATGAATAAAGAAAAGAAACTAATTTATATTTTTCACATTCTTGATAAAATCTTTTTATCTCTATAAGAGAGAACCATCCATTTAAAATATTTTTTTTGAAAATTCTAACTGTTAACAGATCTGTATCTAACTTAACTTCTATTTTTTTTGAATTATGTGGTGAAAAAATGTTTTTAGCAATTTGTTCAATTTTTTCTAATGTATAATACTCAACCATTTTGTTATTTTTTTTGAATCATTATTAATCATGACAGAAGCCAGCCTGACATCCGGAGCCAGTTCCAAAATTAAAATCTAATTGTAAGCCTAATTTAGAAATTGCTAAAAGGCTTGATTTTTCTTTAAAAGTATAGCCATATAAATCTTCTTGAATAGCGGACCAATACATAATTTCTGGATTTGTATCGAAATTCTTTCTAAGCTGTTGTGCTTCTTTCCAAAAACAATTTTGGCAATTTGAATCTAAAGGAAATTCAATATTAAAAGGCTTCCAGAAATCAATGACCTGTTTATGATTTACTTTATTGTCTATCAAAACAAATTCTCCTATTCTCCATAATACTTCTTTCCATCTATGAATCCATGTATCTGATTTTGATCTATGCTCGCAGTGAGTTGAATACTTCCAGGTGTTAGTAAACCTTTCCATTCTTTCAATTTCATCATATCTATATCCAACTCTCATTTTAACAGGAAGAGAGTGATACATGAAAAGGAATTCAAAAATAGGTTGCATCTTCATTATCGTAGTACAAAACCTCTTTGCTATATTAGGAATGGCTTGTTTTATTGCCAACATTTGTTCCCATCCAATTCCTCGGAGCCAAATTATTTCCCTTCCTATAATCTGTTCTAAATCAAACATTGTTTTGAGAATCATAGGATCTTCAGAAGTGGCAACAAATTCATTTTGGTGTTTACAATACTTCTGAAGGCGATCATTAGCCATTTGTACAAGCTTTTTATCAAGCTGTTTCCCAGCATTGTGAGAATCTATACACACTAAACTAAAAATCTCTAAATCGGCAGGAAAATGATAAGCTAAGTAACTGCTAGTTTTTCCTCCAGATAATGAATTAGCTGTAAGCATAATTAAGAAAAAATTAAAGGGGAAAAGATTTTTCCCCAGATTTGTGTAACTATTTTATTTTATCAACTCTGTACTTTAATCCTAATCTTATTAGTACATTTCTTTGCTTATTGCTTATATACCCTACTTGCTTATATCCAACTCCATTTCTCTTAAAGATTTCTTTCCATATTCTTAATGTAAAAGAATCAATTTTATAACCTGCGGAAGTCATAAATTCTTCATTTATTTTAGCAAAATGATATAGTTCCCCATCTGTCATTTTAGCAAGCGTTTCTTCTACATCTGAAACTTTCATCTTTTTTACTGTATCATAATGTGAATCATCAAGAGAAGAGAAAGCCAAATCAATAAATGGTTTTGCAAGTTTTAAATCTTCTTCCGTTAGTTCTATTTCTCCGAAAGACACAGTTGGAATTTTAAATGTTTTCATAGTATGTTTGCAGACTTTATACTCCTGCACCGGAGTGTTTTACTACTGTAAATATACGAAAAAATATTTAAAAGTACACTAGTAAAGTAAACCTTTTTATATAATATTTTTAAATTTTTTTTCATTATTTTAATGTTGTTCATATCATGGATTAATTTATTTTTTTTCCTTTATTAAAAAAGAGCACCTGCCATCGCAAGTGCTCTCAAGCTCCAAATTTTAAATTATATTAATGCTGGGAAGCATTCTCAATTGCATAGTTATAGATAATATTTTTTATATCATTACGGGTTTCCACAATTTCAAATTGAAAAAAATTAGTATATCTTTTTTGTATATTTGTTATAGAAGAAAATAAAATGATTGCTGCATTACTAGAAATATTTCAACGTAAAAGAATTAATAAAAACTTGACATTAGAAGATGTTGAAAATTTAACTTTGTCTCATGGCTTGAAAATAAATTCATATACAATTATGAAAATTGAAAATGGAGATATCTCACCTAATTTAGATCAACTAATAGTTTTATTAAAAGCTTTAGAATGTAATTTAAATATCGATGGTATTGAAATAGTTCCATGATTATAATGATGTACAAATCTTCCGAAATAATAAAGGGGAAGAATAATTAATTTTAACTAAAAGATATGGATTTAGAAACTATTATAAAATTAATTCTTATAGTAAATATTTTATGGTGTTGTTTTTTTTCAATATATTTTTTACTAAATAAGTACACTTCATACAAGGTTCATTTACTTTCTTGTATTAGTCTTTTATCAAATTTGGGGCTGCTCAAACAAAATAAATTATTAATTATTATTTTTCTTTCCTTTATTCTTATAGTTAGCTTAGGTCGCCAAATCTATCTATTCTACCAACACCAATATATTGTTAATATAGATAAAGTGCTGAAAAAATTTGCAAAAAAATATAATGTCTCCAATTTTACAAAAACGAATAATTTTGATTTCAAAGATCTAGTAGAAAAAGCTAATGAAGTTTTCAATGATAAAACTTCAACAACATATGATAAATATTTAGCAGTCAAAGTTCTAAGTAGGATTGCAAAAACCTCCGATTTGATTACAAAATATAAAAAAATTACTGGAAGAGATATTAATCAAAAATGAAAATGCTCAATAAAAACAGGTAACAATCTCTAAGAAATAAGTTTACCAAAACGATACTTTTAGTAAACTCTATTATTTCAATTGAATTCTGAAAATAATAGTAAGAAATATGGTTTACATTGTGTTTTACTTTTCAATTTAGTTTACTTTTAAAAAAAACAGGTTATAGTGAACCAAAAAGTATAAAGTTCTACCATATTATATAATAGAACTTTTTTATGAAAAAATAGTTTACTTTACTAGTGTACTTTTAAATATTTTTTCGTATATTTACAGTAGTAAAACACTCCGGTGCAGGAGTATAAAGTCTGCAAACATACTATGAATAGATTTACTATCAATGCCTACAATGTTGTAACAAATCCTACTGAATATGTAATATTTGAAAAAAATAATATTTACATCAGGATTAGAACTGCAAAAATATCTGATAAATGGTGTGCTACTACATGTTATCAATTTATGCCATGTTACTCAGGATATAGTTCTCTACCATCAACTTGTGATAAAAAATATAATACAGAAAAAGAGGCATTCTTGATTCAATTAGATTTTGTTAAACAAAGACTAATAAAAGAAGATAAAATTAACTTTATTGCACTTCCTTACATAGACTCTGCAGTAACTACTCATTTCCCATCAGAAATACAATTATCATTATTTTAATATATAATGTCTCCTTATTTCTTTTAAAGACCTAGGGGACTTATTTTCTTTTCCCTTTATTAATTTTAAAAATATCTAAATGAAAGTATTACAATTAACAAATGAATCTATTTATACAAAAATTGATTATTGGACTACAGAATTCCTGAGAAATGAAATAGTTCAATATTGTTTAATAGCCTATGCAGGAGTATATTTACTCTGGTTACTTTTTTCTCATCTTACTGAACCTTATCCAATAATATCTGCTGAAATAGTATTTAGGGATAATTCGAAAGCTGAATTAACAGGCGAATTCGAAGTATTTCCTAATGGTAAATTCAAGCATCTGGAAACAGGAGCTACTTTTCATAAAAAAGATATTTTATATAAAAAACATGTTAAAAAAGTAGTAAAAAAAAATATTTAAAATAGTTTACTTTACTAGTATACTTTTAAATATTTTTAATATATTTACAATATAATTATAAAGCACCGGAGCAGGTGGATAAAGTCTGCGAACATACTATGAAAATTAATACAGCACCTTATCATGTAATTTTTGAAATTACCAAGATTACTGGAAAGCTTTTACCTGGTTCAACTTTAGAAAAGGGAGAGCGCTTTGTAGGAGAATATCATCCAAGTAATAATATGATATTTTTTGAAGATGTTAATAGCCAAGAGTGGTGGCTAAAACCTGATCAAAATTGCGTAATAATCTGTTCATTTTAAATTAGTTAATATGGAAAATACTTGTAGAAAAGTAAAATTCAAAGTTCTAAAATTAGATGATATAAGAAAATCTGGCTCAACTTTGGAAATAAATAAGTGTTATTCTGGTCTTTATTTTCCTGGAAACAATTGTGTTCAGTTTACCGATATAAATAAGCAAAATTGGAGTTTTTGGGTAGGAGATACTTGCATAATTATGGAATCTGAAGAAAACAATGAATCAGCGAAACTTTTCAAAGTAATATATGAAAATCCTAAAAAGATTTTGTATAAATCTCCTACTGCTAAAGAGTATACATTTGAAAACGGTATTGATGAACTCAAAGAAACTGTAATTATTGGTGAAGATGATCATTCATATTTAACCAGAGAGATATCCCCTGGAACTTATACCGGGATCCACAAATCACGACTAGTAAATTTTTTAAATTTGCAATTAAGTTTATTTTAATATAATAGTCTCCTATCAGATAAAGAATAGGAGCTATTTTTAATCTTTAATATAACAATGAAAATAATAGAAAAACAAAAGACATCTAAAAAAGATGAAATTATAAGAGCAATAATTTCAAATATTGGATCTATTATTGTAAGTGTGTTTGCATTAGCAGCTTCAATAATACTAATATTATCTATCTTTAACACTGATACAAGCATTAAAACAAGAAATGGTAAAACTTTTAACCATATCAGCTCTTTAAAAGGTTCAACTGAAAAAGGAGGAATATTCTATTTAGGATTTGGGACTATTAGTAATACCGATTATTATATTTTCTTGAAAGAAGATCATAGATTCAATGGATATACTAAAGAAAAAGTTCCAACTTCCCAAACAATTATTATTGAAAAGGATACTATTCCAAATATTCAAATGAACTTCCAAATAAAAGAAAAATCTATAAAAAGAACAATGTTTGGAAATGATGAAACTATAATAGACAGTAATGAATATGGTACCTTAAATAGGATTCCAGAACAAATAAAGTACAAATACATAATTACTGTACCAAAAGGGACAATCACTCAGAATGAAATTTTTGAGCCTCTTAATTGAAAAAAAATTAAAAATATTATATAAAAAGGTTTACTTTACTAGTGTACTTTTAAATATTTTTTCGTATATTTACAGTAGTAAAACACTCCGGTGCAGGAGTATAAAGTCTGCAAAAATGCAAATGTCTACTAAAAATCTATACACCGCCGAAACATTACCTATTTACATTTTAATGGTAATAATTGTTCTTACCTTGTTTACTTCATATCATGGTTTAAAATGCCTTAGATATATAATATCGAATCATCCATACAAATACTATAAGTTGTTTGAATTTGGGGTATCAGCAACTCTATTAACAATTTTCACAATACTTTACTTCCTTTATTAAAAAAAATTGGTAAGTATATACCACTTTATACAATGGAAACAATAAAAATAAAAAAAGTTGCTTGCCCTTTTTGTAAAAGAAAAGAAGACGATAAAAGGGGTGAAGGCTGTTGCAATTGTGATCATACAGGCTTAGTACCATTCGGTGAAGATCATATTTTTAAAAGTCAAGAAGAGGCGATAAATCACGATCCTGAAATTTCATATTATGACTTGAATATGAATAGAAAACAGGGACTACCAAATAACTACAAACCTTTTTAGTGTAAACTAATACATAATTACCAAAAAATTGAACTCCGGTGCAGGAGTATAAAGTCTGCAAAAAAAACATGAAAAATGCTATTAAACCACACAAAGACAGACTCTCTTCAAGAGAAGGTTTATTCTTATTAGCCTTATTGATTCTTCTTACGATTGTTGTTGATAATTTAAAATTTTGATATGTACGAACAAATCAAAGAAGAAGATCTGGATGTCGCTATTTTCAAAGCTGAAAAAATAAGTAAAGAGCAATGTAGATTATTATATATAATAAAGAGTTACAATGATGATGACGCTGAACTTTATTATATTGACGAAAACGGCCTAGTTGGAAGTTGGGAAGAAATTATTGCTATTTTTGATAATGGGATAAGAACCCTTTAATTTGAAAGTCTCTCTATAAAGAGAGACTTATTAAAAAATAAATTAATAATGGAAAAGTTTGAAATTAAAGAGATTAGAAAAAAAATTGGTAATTTGATTGAAAAAAGCAGAATTAATCAAAATTACTCTGAAGATAATATTTCTAATGATGTAGGAATAAATAATAAAACTCTCAATAAAATTGAAGCTGGGAAGTTTTCTCCCTCCTCAGATTTACTTTTTACGATATTTAATAAATTAAGTATTGAGGTGAGAATTGATAATGAAATAATTAAATTATGACTTTTGGATATGCAAGAGTTTCTACTACTGATCAGCATCTAGAAACTCAATTTAATGAATTAAAAAAACTAGGAGTAGAAAAAATATTTTCTGAGAAAATCTCTGCAAAAAACCTAGAAAGAGTCGAACTCAAATTACTACTCAGTCAGTTAAGACCAAATGATAAAGTTGTTGTAACCAAAATAGATAGATTAGCAAGATCATTAAAAGATTTAATCTTTCTTTTGGATGAGTTTTCCAAAAAAGAAATAATACTGCAAATAGGACCTACAATATTTAACTTCACCACTCCAGAGGGAAGATTATTTGCTACTTTATTTGGAAGTGTGGCCCAATATGAGCGAGAACTAATTAATGAACGAACAAAAGCAGGCTTATTAGCAGCTAGAGGAGAGGGGCGAGTAGGAGGTAAACCAAAAGGATTAAGCGCTCTGGCTAAAAGTAAAGCAAAAAAAGCCTACGAACTAAGAGAAAAGGGTTTATCTATTTCTGATATCCAAAAAACACTCGATATTAAGAGTAAAAGAACTTTGTATAGTTATATACGATATGAAGTTGATAGCAGATCTATTTTAGAAGATAGAGAAAAAACAGATGATGGTTTATGGCTTCTCTCAGGTAGTGAAAATGAGAAAAAAACGAGAGTCTACTTTAAAAGTAGTGAAAATGAGAAAAAGAGTAGTGAAAATGAGAAAAATAGGTAGTGAAAATGAGACTTTTTTTTAAAAAAATTTTCTTTTTTTATAATAATATGAGCTAAAAGCGGAGTGTTTAATTGTTTTTTCTCCTTTATTTAAAAAATAAAAAGCTCATGAGCCATAGGCGAATACCTTTTTTAATAAAACTAAGTACTTTTACTACTAACTGTTTAGGTTGCTGGAAACACTTTATTCATGCAGGATTAAGCCAGGTTTGAAGTAGTGAAAATGAGAAAGTGAGGGAGTGAAAATGAGAAATGGAGTAGTGAAAATGAGAAAATAGCCTTTTTTTTAGGGAGTGAAAATGAGAAAAATATATAAAATAAATGATGAATCAACCTTATTTAGTGATCTTCTTAGTTACAAAAGTGAATAAAGGAGCTAGGTTGTCTGGGTCTACAGTAGTTGCCGGAGAGCGTTTTGTAGGAGAATACAATCCTTTAAGGAACAAAGTATCTTTTGAGGATGTAAATGGGCAAAAATGGACGTTTTATGTAGGAACCTCATGTGAAATAATAGAAAGATTTTAAAACCAAAAACTAGAAGATGAAAAATAAGAAAATTATAGTAGAAGATGAGAAATCTATTAAAATTTATGATGAAGCATTAAAAGGAATGGATATTTCCTTTTTGTTTAAAGAAAAAAAAGAACTTTACAGCTCTTTTTTAGATGAAAATCATTTAGAACTTTGTGACCCTGATATAATAGAAAAACTTTCTAAAATTCATCAGATGTCTGGGGGAATGTCTTTTTTAATAATAGAAAAGAAAAGAATTGCTGGTGAAATTTTAAACTTACTAATATCAAAATAAGAAAAAAGGAAAGGAAATACACATAAAAATAAACTCTCCTGAAGAACTTCAAAATTATATTTCCGGATAATCTGAAAAAAAAATCTCTATAATGAATACAAACTTTTTGTTTATAGCACCTATTAATCCTTTTAATTATACTGCTTTTATTTTTGTAAGCTTATTGGCTATTTCTTACGGTTATTTTAAATGGTTTCCTGAAAGGAAAAAGGTAGGTAACCATTGGAATTTATTTAGGGTTTTGCAAATAATAGGAATAATAGGATATGGTATATACTTAGGGTTTGAGTTACCTGTCTTACAAACAAAAATTGAAAAAACGGATAGAAGTTTGGAAATTTTTTTGGAGTTTGTGGGACCGCTGCTAATTACAACTGTTTTAGCTTTTGTATGTATTTTTTTTGCTTCATTTGGTATTACTAAGCTTTGGATTATAATATGTAAAAAGAAATAATCACAAAAAACGATGATAGAAAAAGAAAAAAGACTTCGTATTGTGAATGTCAGGAAAAGAAAATATTCGTTGAGCATAATTCGTAAAAATATACTACTTACAGGTGACGCAGAACAACTTTTCAAAGAAAGTTCCTATAACTCAGTAGTAATTTTTGAACCATATTTAGAGATCTATAATATTTTTCAATTTTTCAGAGAGAAATTAGGTATACATATAAATATTAGTCCCTACGGAGATATGGTAAGTTGGAGTTTCAATGTATCAGATATATATAATGATCCAGGAGTTCCAGCTACTTGCAGATTAGCAGTGAGGAAAATTTCAGAAAATAGGCTGAATCAAAAATTTGTTTCATATTTCTCTGCAGCAAAAGCAAGTATTAAATATACTAATACTATTTTCAACCAGAGAGAAAAGTTTAAATTTATTTACAATGGAAAGGAAAGATTTAATTATTCTCTATCGTTACACTTAAATCAGAAGACTAATTAATAATCTCAAGAAACGATAAAATAGCACCAATTGCAATGGAAAAATATTATACACAAATTATTATACTCCTTTTAGTTTTAATAATGTTTGTATTATTCTATACAAAATCTTTTAATAGACACAAGTATAACCAAAGAATAAGTAAGACTATTTTAGTAAAAATTAATTCCTTTCAATATGAAGGACAAAAAATTAATTACTTAAGAAAAATTAATCCATTTGTCTTTGAAGAGCTTTTGTTAGATGCTTTTTTGCAAAAAGGATATACAGTAAAAAGAAATAAGAGGTATACTAATGATGGAGGTATTGATGGGATTGTCTTCAAAGATGATATTAAATATTTAATTCAAGCAAAAAGATATAAAAGCTATGTAAATAATGCTGATCTAATTTCTTTTATAGAACTTACTAAAAAACATAATTGTAGAGGTTTTTTTTGTCACACAGGTAAAACTGGAAAGAATGGAAAAAATTTGTATAATCAAACAGATGTAGTGGAGATTTATAGTGGGTCCAAATTATTGCTGCTCATCAACGAAATCAATGAAAAAAAATTTAAAAAGCCATAATAAACAAAAAATATAGAAATGATAAATTATACTCAGGAAAATCTCAATGAAGATTTATTATTTATATCTTCTTATGTGGAGCTGGAAAATTCCAGTTTAGCGAAAGTTAAAAAGTTTTTAAAAGAAATTTTGCCAGCTCGTAAGTTTGAGCATCTTTATGATTCATGGGCTGGAAGATATGACAAAGAAAATAAGGTAGGACAGTTTGGTTCATTTTTTACAAATATTGAACATAAAACACAAGCTTTGTTTATATTGAATTGGGGTATAGAAATACAGAATTTAGATGAATACTTTCTTACTTTACAGAGTAGTCCTATTGCAAGTATCACAACTACACCACCAGTTAAAATTGAAAGATTACACTATCTGCTTGTTTTTTTTCTTAATCATGGAATAAATAAGCTAGATGAATTTTCATTAATCGAGTTGCCAAAAGAACGTTATGGGAATTCTTATAATTGGGGCAATTATATTTTATCCTTAAATAAACTAGAACAGTTTCGATTATTATCACATGTTTCTAAATATTGTAATGAACAAATAGAAAATGCTAAAAAGAATAGGGAACTACTGAAAGGTGCAACCATATTTCATCATAAAACACTCTAATTAATGGAAAAAGATAATACAATTAATACAGCCAATAATTTTGCATCAAACTGGACTAAAACTATTGAGTTCTTGGAGCAAAAAAAATCAAATAAAGAAAGTTTAACATTTGATGAAGAACAATGTTTAATAGCTTTTGATACAGTTAAAAAACTAATTTATAGTCTTCATGTTACTAAAGGTAGAAGACGTTGATGAAGCTACTAATGAAATTATTCATATAATTCATTCTCTTAATAAATAATCTTCCAGTGATGATAAATGAATATTATAAATTATTAAATACCTTATATAGAGACATTGACTTTAAAGAGGATTGGAAGGTCTATCCAGTAAGGGTTGAAACAAATGCTTCATGGCATATTGATGGAAATACTTTGTACTTTCAATTGTCTGAAGATGAATTTGAAGAAAATGATGAAGATAGAATTTTACCACATCGTGTAGATGATGATAGTTGGGGTGAATATGAAATAATGAAGCCTTGGCGTTTTTATGAAAAGGTCATTTATGAGGGGGAAAAATATACAGGACTATTAGTTGATACACATGAAGACGGAAATGAGTTTTTGATGATATTCCTTAACGAAAATAAACTAAATAAATAAAAATTATGCGAAATTTTATTGTTATACTCTCTGTCCTTTTTCTTTTTCTTGTTGCTTGTATTTATTTTAGAACTGGTTATTTTGAGAGTTCAATAAGTACAAATGAAACAACTTTCTATATAAAAGGAAAGGATCCGATTACATCAAAAAGATATTACAGAGATTTATCCGGAAATTGGATTTTACTTGACAAGAAAGTTGTTATTACAGAGGATAATCGCCATGCTATGGATTTAAAAACAAACTAATCTCAAACAACAATCTTATGAAATTAGAAAATCACTTGCAACAGTTAACCGTTAAACAAAAATATATTATAGACAAAATTTCAAGTAGTAAACATTTAATTATAAAGTATTTGCTATTGCTTATTGTTTGTTTGATATGTTTAATGGCTATGGGATTAAATTATTATGAAACTAATGAAATTAAATTTCTGGTGCTTGCTATTCTGGTAATTATTATTCCAATATACTTTTTAAGTTCCAAATTAATAAAGGAAGTAAAATATCATAAGTTTTTAATAGAAGATGTAAATTTCTTAAAAAACGATGCTAATAACGTATTTAGTGGAGAAATCTATCTTTCTAATGGTAAAAAAATTACAGGGATTTTCTATAAAATGAAGAAGGGAAATTATAAAGAAATTGAAAGTAACACTTTATACAAGAGAGAATGTATTTTATCCGTAAATGGAGAAAATTAATGTTTTAATTATAAAAACAATGGATAAAAAAATCATCTTATAGATATATCTCAATATGCCAACTCGCAAGTAATATTTTAGTATATTAAATTCCAAAAATTATACAATATGAAAATGACATTATTTTTCTTTATTATAGCTGCATACAGTTTAAATATATCTGCACAGGATAAAAAAGCTGTTATGGAAATAAACTATGAAACAAAACTAATTTCTGATAGTTTAAATAGAGATAAGTTCTCTCTTTTTGCTTCTACCTTGCTTTGTAATAATCAGCAGTCAGTTTATTTTAATCGCGATGCCAAAGCTTTTTATAAAGGAACTTCAAAAGAAACAATCAACACTTCATTTGGGGCAATTCCAAAATATCCAAAATCAGTATCAAGTATTTATAAAGAAAATGAAACTCTCACAGCTTCTTTACCTGTTGGAAAATACATTTTCACTTTTGAGGAACCAAAATTAATGTGGGAAATATTAGAAGATGTAAAAACTGTAAAGGGCTTCAAAACAAGATTAGCCAAAACTACTACCGATACAGGAGATGTTTTTTATGCCTGGTTTACTCCTGATATCCCTATAGCAGATGGTCCTTTTAGATTTAAAGGTCTATCAGGTTTAGTTTTAGAGGTTTATAATAAGGCCAAAACAATAGAAATTTATGCTACAGATATTAAGAAGTCTGAAGAGATTATTGAACCTCTAAATTATGGTGATGATATTAAAGCTAAATCTAAAAAACAGTTCTTAGAAGCTAGAAAAAATTATTCGGAGAATCCATCTATGTACAATGGAAATTTAAAAGTTTTAGATGAAAATGGTAATGATAAAACTAAAATGATGACCGACAGGATTAAAAAAATTAACACTTACCTAGATTGATTCTTTTTTTAATAAAAAATAATTTGGTAGTTTGGGATTATTTTATAAATTTAACACACATTAACAATAAAAATATTAATTATGAAAAAATTATTTTTTACAGGAGCTTTACTTCTATCCTGCCTTACTTTTGCAAATAATAAAGAAGAAATCAAAGTAAAAACTACAGAAAAAACCGCTCAGATCACTGAGGTTAAAGAACTCACAAAAGAACAAAAACAAGCCTTAGCAGCATTCTTTGCTTGGTGGTCAGTTTCTTACCAAAATGCTTGTGGAGGAACCAACACAGTATTTTTCCAGTCAGATAATGCAGATGGCAGCCCAGGATTTATACGAGAACTGGCATTTGCAGTAAACTCTTCTTATGGAGATTGCTAATCATAATCAATTTTATAAAAAAAGGAGCGTAGTAAAATTACGCTCCTTTTTTATTGGGGTCAGTCGACGAAAAGTAAAATTTTGTACGTTAAGGGTAAAATCTATTGATTTTTAAATTTCAATAGACTGACTAAATGATTATACTTTTCTTAGCGATCTAAACTCTCCTTTTTTAAGCTTGATACGATCTTCCCAAACATAATCTCCGGTAAGGTGAATATGTTCCCATCCTAAAGGAGAAAGATGCTGAAGTAAATCTTCATTAATTTCTTCGCCCTGTTCTTTCAGGTGCTGCACTGCTTTTTCAATATAAACCGTATTCCATAAAACAATAGCAGCAGTTACCAAATTAAGACCACTTGCCTTATACCGTTGATTTTCAAAACTCCGTTCTCTGACTTCTCCAAACCTGTTAAAATATACGGCTCTTGCTAAAGCATTTCTGGCTTCCCCTTTATTAAGTCCCGCAGTAACTCTGCGCCTAAGTTCCGGACTCATGTACCAGTCAAGCATAAATAAGGTTCTTTCAATTTTGCCTAATTCCCGTAATGCTACAGCCAGTCCGTTTTGCCTTGGATAACTTCCAATCTTCTTGACAATCAGTGAAGCTGTAACAGTTCCATTTTTTATGGAAGCTGCAAGTCTTAAGATTTCATCCCAGTTTTGAATAATCTTTTTACTGTTGATTGTTCCTCCTATATGTTCTGATAATGCAGAATATCCCGTAGATGCTTCAGGAATGAACAGCTTCTTATCATTCAAATCTCTGATTCTTGGGGCAAATTTAAATCCTAATAACTGCATCAAAGCAAAGACATGATCGGTAAACCCCGAAGTATCCGTATAATGTTCTTCTATCTGTACATCAGATTCATGATAGAGAAGCCCATCCAAAACATAGGTTGCATCCCTCACTCCTACATTGATAACCTTGGTATGGAAAGGTGCATACTGATCGGAGATATGAGTATAAAACTGAACTCCGGGACTGTTTCCATATTTCGGATTAATATTTCCGGTTCTTTGGGCATAGCTTCCGGTGGCAAAACGCTGACCGTCCGAAGAAGATGTTTTTCCTTCTCCCCAGTAAGAAGAAAATGAGTGACTTGATTGAGTATTGATAATTTCAGCTAATGCTGAAGAATACGTTTCATCCCGGATATGCCACGCCTGAAGCCAGGAGAGTTTTGCATAGGAAGTTCCCGGAGAAGCTTCAGACATTTTTCTTAAACCCAAATTGATGGCATCTGACAGTATTACAGTAAGTAACAGGTTTTTATCATCAGCTTTATTTCCGGATTTTAGATGAATGAACTGATTTGTAAATTCCGTCCACTGATCTACTTCTTTCAAAAGATCGGTAATTTTAATAAGAGGAAGCAAACCGTATATTTTTTTTCCTAAAATTTCAGCTTCTTCTGGAGCTGTATTTTCAAGAGGTTTAATTTTTATTCTGTCATTAATAATAGAAGTGTCCGGAAGTTCATTCCTTTCAATGAGTTTACAGACGATTTGTATTTTATCTGAAAGAAGTTCCATCCGTTCCGAGAGAAACTCTTCGCCATTCAACGCTATATTCAAAGGAACTTGATTCTGATCTCTCATTTCAGTAAACCTGTCTGAAGGAATAAGATAATCTTCAAAATCTTTGTACTGTCTTGAACCCTGTACCCAAAGATCTCCGGAACGCAGATGGTTCTTGAGTTCAGAAAATATACACAGTTCATAAAACTTTCTATCAGTGCCATTCTCCGTAAATACCAGTTCTTCCCATCTTTTTCTTATAAAACTTGATGGAAGCTTTTCCGGCAATTTTTTTATTTTTCCTTCATATAGGTCTATCAGAATATTTACTGCTTTCAAAATATCTTCTGCTACCGGGGCAGAACGAAGTTCCAACTCTTTCAAAAATTCTCCACCATATTTTTTGATCGTGAAATATTTATCGGATATAAAATACAGGGAATCAAAATTTTGTTTAGCCGTTAAGGTTTTAGCTTCCGAAATACTTTGAGCCAGAGCTTCCCATGAAATAACCGACTCAACAGCATCGAAAGGATCTTCTCCGGTTTCTCTGGCATCAAGAAGTGCATTTCCTATTTTAAAAAATATACCGAGCTGTTCTCCCATGGATTTTCCGGATTCCTGCATTTTTTGAGCTTGTGTATTCTTGGCATATCTGAACAAAGAACCGATGATTTTATCATTCATTTCTATAATTTCATCGATAATAGAAGCTTTGGTTTCCAGAAGTATTGCCACCAATGTTGCGTATCTTCGGGATTCTTCAAAATCCCTTAGATGCTGTGGTGTCATCTGTCTCCCTTCTCTGGCTATTTTTAGTAATCGGTTTTGATGAATATCCTTACCAATATCTTTCGGGAGATTAATCTCTTTTATTATTTTCAATCTCTTTATATGCATCAGTAAAAATTTGGAATTGACCGCCTGTGGGGATTGCTTTAGCCAATTTAGTTGACTGATGCTGCTTTTTTCCTGTACGTTAAGAAGAGCATCTAATAAATGTTTTTGATGATTGGACAATGAAGAACTCAGGGTATCATAAATTTGCTTTTCTGCATTGAGTAGGACTTCTGAACAAAGCCTTTCAATTGTATTGATAGAAGGAAGTTGTATTTTATTTGTCCTTAAATAAATGATAAATTCTTCAGCGATAATTACAGCTTTATCTGTTTGTAATGCTTTATCATGAATATATTTTAAAGAAACTTCTTGCTCAAATTCACTATATGTTTTGAATCCAAAAAATTTTCTGATCAATACAATATGCTCTCTTCTGGTAACATCCCGAATAGCGTATTTTTCCCAAACAGAAGGATTAATCTTAAGCTGTTCGCAAACATATTGTAGAAGTAAAGAATCCGGAGCTTCATTAGATTTTAAAACCTTTCCAGGAAACCGTAGATAACATAGTTGAATAGCAAACCCTAATTTGTTTGCACTGCCTCGACAATTTTGCTCAATAATTATAATATCAGATTCGGTAAGAGTATACCAACGTATGATATCTTCTTTTAAAACAGGAGACTCAATTAAATTTTCTTTCTCTTTTTCAGATAATATTTTTCTTAAAGCCATAATTTCAAATTATTCTTTGCACAAACGATCCTTTTTGCAACAGAACTCAGAATGTTCGGGAAGCATGAATTTTACAGTCGCAAAAAAGTATTGCAAAATAAAAATATTTTGCGATATGTTTGTGCGAAATTTTTATCTTTGTGTAAATATTCTTATCATGAAAAGTATTGTTATTTACCCCGATAATCCAAAACAGTTCTCTGTTATTGAAGCTTTTTTAGAGGAAATGAAAATCCGTTTTAAAAGCCAGGAAGATATTATGATTTCTGAAGAGATAAAACAATCTGTGTTAGAAGGTATAAAAGATGCAGAAGAGGGAAGGATCATTTCAAGTGAAGAAGTAAGAAAAAAAGCGGAGGCTTTATGTTCGAAATAGAATGGACCGAAAAAGCAGAACGTTTGTATCTGGAAGCTTTAGAATTTTGGATCAATCATAACAAGTCTGCCACTTATTCAAAGAAGATCGTAAAACAAGTTTCTGAAAAAGAAGATTACATTGCCAACAATCCTTATGTTGGACAGGAAGTTTTTGATATTCCCGGTGTTCGCTATGTGGTCATTCTTAGAAAATTTTTAATTTTTTATAGAATCAATAACAATACAATTCAAATTCTTTCCTTTTGGGACGGACATAAAAATCCACAAGATTTAGAGTTATAAAAATAGGATCTATGTTAATAGGATATGCCAGAGTCTCCACTCAGGAGCAGGATAATTCGGTTCAGATTGAAGCTTTGAGAAAAGCGGGTTGTGAACTTATTTTTGAGGAAAAAGCTTCCGGTGGAAGATGGGAGCGTCCGAAACTTAAAGAGCTTCTCAGCCATCTTCGCAAAGACGATATTGTTATTGTCTGGAAGCTGGACAGGCTTTCCCGATCACTGAAGGATCTTCTCTTCTTGATAGAACAGATTGAAGGTAAAAAGTCAGGATTCCGAAGCCTTACAGAATCTATTGACACAACCACATCTTCAGGAAGAATGATGATGCAAATGGTAGGGGTTTTTGCAGAATTTGAAAGGGAAATGCTTAAAGAACGAACTAAAAAAGGACTTGAACATGCTCGAAAAGAAGGGAGAATTGGCGGTAGAAAGCCCAAATTAAAAGAAGTCCAAAGAAAAGAAATAAAACATCTTATCCAATCGGGACGAAAAACAGCTCCTGAAGTAGCCAAACTATTCGATGTTCATCCCGCTACTATTTATCGATTAATTAAATATCATTAAATAGAATTTGTCTCACAACTCAATGATGTGGGTTGAGAATCTTCTATAATAAAACCATTCTCGGGTAGGAGGCTGAGAAAAAACATCTATTGTAGGGATCAGCTCACGAAAAGTAAAAAAAACGGGTTAAGGATAAAATCTATTATAAATAATAATTTTAATAGTTATTATGAATTATTATTCATTCTTACTGGTCTTAACTCTCCCGGTTTTAAAGTTATTTTATTATTCCAGACATAATACCCTCTCCAAGTCTTTTAAAGTGTACTGCTCTTGCCAAAGCATTTCTGGATTTCCCTTTATTAAATCCTGCAGTAACTATCCGGCTAAGTGGTGGCTAGTTAGTTATTTAGTGGGGTCTGTTTTTTTAGCCTTTTCCCACCCGTCTTTCGGCATTAGTGTTGCTATATTTTTTTCTTTTGTAAGGTATTTTTTAGCAACATCCTGAAGATCTTTTACAGTAAGTGCTTTTACTTTATCCGGATAATTCAGAATAGCATATTTATCACTGCTGTCTACCTGATTTTGGGAAATTCCCTGTAACCAGAATCCGTTGTTTTTAAGGCTTGTATTATATTCGTTGTATTCTCCTTCTTTGTATTTATCAAGGTCTTTTTGCTCAGGTCCTTTGTCTATCAACTTCTGTAGTTCAGCTATTACACTTTTTGTAAGCTTATCCACATTTTCAGGGCCACAAGGAAAATTAATATTAAAATCATAAGCGCTGTATGGAATTTTCATGAAGCTTCCACTTGCTCCGCCTCCATAAATACCACTTTCGTCTTCTCTTAGTTTTTCAAGAATTTTAATGGTAGCTACTTCACCAAGGGCTGAAAGGGCAAAGGCTTCTTTCTCATTATAAGGAGCTTCTCCGCTATAGGAAATTGCAACAAGGCTCTTCGGCTCTTTTCCTTTTTTATAAACCTTTGTATATCCTCCTTCCACAGGTCTGTAACCTGTATCTTTAAATGTAGATGATTTTCCTGTTGCAGGAAGTGATGCAATATACTGCAGCACTTCATTTTTAAGCTGTGCTTCATCTATATTTCCTACAAAATAGAAGTGAAAATTGCCTGCATTGGCAAATTTCTGTTTATAGATATCATATGCCATTTTATAATCTGTATTCGCCCAATCTTTTTCTGTAGGTTCAAGCCCAATAAATCTCGGATTTTTCTGATTGATAAATTTTGAATATTCATTAGAAAAATAATATTGCGGATCTGAATCTACATTGGCGAGCATTGCAGATTTCTTTGCTTTATAAGCGTTGAATGCATCAGGGTTATAATTTAAATCTGTAAAACAAGCATGGATCAGCTCCATAGCTGTTTTTAAATCTTTTTTCGAGCTCGTTCCGGAAACACCTTCTGTAGGTCCACCGACATAAGAGCTTACACTGACCTGCTTTCCTGCAAGATAATTCGTAAGATCTGTCTTGGAAAGCCCTGCTAATCCAGCTTCCAGCAAAGCATCGAAAGCGAACTGTGTTTTAATATAACCGGCATCCGGAATGACTGATACTCCACCTAGACTTATCGCTGTAAAAACAATTTCATCATCTTTAAAATCTGTTTTTTTGAAAGTAACCTTAGCTCCGTTGCTTAATGTCCAAGTGGTTGTTACTAATTTGGCATCCGCTTCTGTTTTAATAATTTCCCCCTCAGATTTGAATGGCTTTATTAAGCTCTCAGCTTTAGCTTTTCCTTCATAAGGTTTAAGGTCAGCCATTTTCATGGCATCAAATGTATTCAGAACCATAGCCTCTGTTGGCATTTTAATATTATCTTTTTCCGGTCCTGTAATCACTATCACCCTGCTGTCATCCTTTGCCAGCCTTTCGATAATTCCATTAGTTTGTTCCAGTGCTACGGTTGGAAGAACTTTTTTAATATGGTCATACCCCCAGGTAATTCCAGGGATGGGTTCCTGTCTTAGAAAGTTGCTTACATATCCATCAATCAGGTCATCACTTTGGTTTTTGTCTTTGTTATTGTAAGCCCATTCGTAAGAAGAAAGCATCTGTTCTTTTGCTTTGTCAAGTTCAGATTGGGTAAATCCGAATCTTTTTGCTCTTTCCACTTCTTCCAAAAGAACTTTCAGTCCATTCAGCTGATCACCATCTTTTGTAGCAGCCGATCCCTGAAATGCTTCTTTGCTTCTTGCATAAGTTCCTCCGTGGTATACAGAACCATAAGTAAAGGGCGGATTTATGGAATTAACCAGTTCGGCTAATCTGCTGTTCAACATAATATTCACAAGACCTTCTACAAGGCTTTGATCATACTGCTGAACAGTTACATCGGGTTGATAAGCTTTAGAATCTTTGATGATAAACTGTACTCCGGAACCTGTAGCATCAGGATCTGTCTCAATAGCTACCAGAGTTTCTTTATGGTTTGGAAGGTCAAAAGACTTTCTTTCTTTAGGTTGGGAAGGATTTTTATATTTGCTGAAATTATCCTTAATTTTTTTCTCGATTTCATCCACATTGATATCTCCTACTACTACAATCGCCATCAGATCCGGTCTGTACCAATCCTGGTGGAATTTTCTGATAACATCTGGTTTGAAGTTTTCAATTACTTCTTTTTTCCCGATCGGAAGTCTTTCTGCATATTGAGATTTGTATAAAAGCTTTGGTAGGTATTTATCCATCATTCTCTTATCCGGTCCAAGGCCTAATCTTAGTTCTTCAAGTACTACGCCTCTTTCTTTATTGATCTGTTCGTCAGAAAGTGTCGCGTTAAATGCCCAGTCCTCCATCACTTTCAGGCCAGCATCGAGATTGCCGGGTTTATCCAATGGAACAGGAAGCATGTAAACCGTTTCGTCGAAACCTGTAGAAGCATTAAGGTCCTGTCCGAACTTTACCCCAATAGACTGTAAAAAGTCTACTAATTTATTATCCGGAAAATTTTTAGTTCCATTGAAGTTCATGTGCTCCATAAAGTGAGCCAATCCTCTTTGATTTTCATCTTCAAGAATAGATCCAGCATTGATTGCCAGACGGAATTCTACCTTTTTCTCAGGTAAAACATTTTTTTTGATGTAGTACTTCATTCCGTTGGAAAGGGTACCTATTTTTACAGAAGGATCCACAGGTATGTTCTGTGCAAAGACATTTGCAGACATCAAAAAGATGACTGAAAACGAAGATAATATTTTTTTCATCTATTTATTTTTTGACATTCAAAAATATCAATTCTCTATACAATTCGTTTTTTAACTATTGAACATTAATTTATTTTAACAAAGACACAGTTTAATTTACAGTCTCTTATTTCATTAACGATGATAGTATGGTGACTTTGCATTCGGATCTCCATACCCGTTGTTGTGGTTAATGAGTGGATCAGTATTTTTTTTTGAATCTTCCGACACTTTTCTAATAAATTCTTGGTTTTTATCTTCTTGAGATTTTGAAATTTTATTGTCTGAATAGTCAATTTGTGGTGATTGTGAAGCACAACTGAACAAAATTCCAATAAGACTTAAAACTATTATTTTTTTCATTCTAAATTCTGTTTCTTAAAAGCAAGCAAAAAAAATACCAACTTGGTAAGATTCTACAATGATTTTGGCATGGAGAGACCCCTTTCGAATTTACGGTTACAAACTACATGCAGTTTGTTCTTTAAACAGTGTTTTTCAAAGCATAGATTTAAGTCCTGCATCAATTCATGACTTTCATTTTTTAAAAGATATTAGAGAGTAGTTATCTTATTATGTTTTGCTTGGTGATAAAGGTTATCTCTCATTAGAGATACAGATTGATTTGTTTAATTATGCGAATATTACTTTAGAACCCCCCAAAAGAATCAATCAAAAAAACTATAAACCCCAATTTTACTTATTCAAAAAGCATAGGAAAAGGATTGAAATCTTATTTTCACAACTATGCGATCAGTTTATGATTAGACGAAATTAAGCTAAAACTTTTGAAGGATCCAAAACCTGAGTATTAGCAAAAATTACAGCTTTAACAACAGTTCAGTTCATTAATAAAAACTATTTCAACAGAAATATAATTTAAAATGCACAACGGGTATTATTTATAATAGATTTTATCCTTAACCCGTTTTTTTTACTTTTCGTGAGCTTGATCCCTAAAGTGGACAAGTTATTCCATACTCACCAGTTATTATTTATTAATTCAATCATATTAATCTATCAAAGAATTATTTTTGATAGATTTTATCCTTAACGTACAAAATTTTACTTTTCGTCGACCGACCCCTTTATTCCACAAAACAATAATATGAAGCAAACCTGACTAAAAATTTCTCATGCAGATCTTGAGGTCCGGCAACGATTCCTTCATTAAACAGCCAGATGTAACTTAATGTAAACATTTTCAATTTGTTACATTTTCACATTTACAGGAGCGTTGAATTCAATATCAGGCCCTTTTCTTTCCATATCCAATGAATAGGTTCCAAACCTATTAATATTTTCTCTTCGGAAAGGAGATGTTCTTGCCAGAGCTTCGGCATCTATAGAGAAGCCTTCTTTAGACAATTCGCTAATTACATTGGTCATTGTAATGACGTTGTAAAGAATAATCATGTTAGCCACAAGATGATTATATTTTATTACTTTTTGTTGTTCATGCCTGATATTTTCAGCAATAAGGCCTTTGTTTCCAAACATCACCCATTGAAGGAAGTCATTAAATTCTTCACTTTTGCAGGTGGCCGAATGAATCATTTCCCTTATTTCCGATTCTGCAATGTATTGTAATAAAAATATAGTCCGTATCACACGTCCGAGTTCTCTTAAAGCCAAGTAGAGTTTATTCTTCCTTGAGTAGGTTCCTAGTCGTCTGAGAATGGCAGAAGCATTGATTTTTCCTTCTTTGATAGACAAAGCGATACGAAGCAAATCCGGGATATTGGCTTCAATGAGATCCCATTTTATAGTATCTTTAAAAAGAGAACCAATATGCTTATAATCTTCGTCTTTATGAGATTTATAAAATTTTAAATTTTTTATCCCCCTTATTCTGGGCATAAGTTTGATACCTAATAGATATGCCAACCCAAATACAGCTTCACTTTGTGACTGTGTATCTCCATGGATAGTATCTGGCTGTATATCTGCCTTATTTTTCTGTACTCCATCCAAAATATAGATTGCCTCATACACGCCACATGGGATAAAATGGCTAAATAAAGCAATATATGTATCTGATAAATGATAATATCCTATGCCTCCTGACCCCAGATATCGTAAATGATTCTCGCTTAAAAGGTTTTGCTCATAAATATCCCATTTGGTGCCATCTACGGAGGCACTCTTACCTGTCCCCCATATTTTTGGTAATGAAAATTTATTGTAGGCATTGATAACTTTGGTAATAGCTTCATCAATTTTTTCTTCCGTTGAATGATGCAGATTTAACCAGGCGATTTGCTTGCGATTAATTTCAGCTATTGAACGAGAGGTTTGGGTTGGACCGAGATTGCAACCATAACAAAATAATGTAATGATAAACCTGCGTTGATGATCTATTAATTTAGTGTTGTGACCAGATAAAGGTTTAAATCCGTTGCTTAATTCCAGCCATTTTTCCATATAGATTAAGATATCAAGGATATTGGTTTCAACCAAACGGTTATCCATTGCCTTATTGATTTTATCCAATATGGCAGGTGTAGGCTTACTTTTAATACGATGGATAACAAGTTCTCCGTTTTCGATTTTGACCTGATTGTTATCCATGAATTTATGATCTGTATTTTTAACTGACTCCTGTAGAGAATTTTTTAGATCTTTAATCAATAAAGAAGGCTCAGTATTAATACCTATTAATTCCCCATATTGGCTAATTTGCGTTTCATATTCTTTCCAACTGATCAGCTGATCCCGGAAGTCACCATATTTATCACTGCCTGTTATAACCAAATCACCGGATTTTAATTCCTGAGCTATAGTGGCAAATAAACAAAGCTCAAAATAATGTCTTTGTACCTGGGAAATATTATTATTGCGTGTTGTACTTCCTGTAATAAGCTTCCACCATTTATTAGGGATCCAGGAAAGATTTACATCTTCTGCATTTAATGTTGATTTTCTGTTGCGCCGATTATCCACAATTAAAGATAAAGATTCAAGAATAGAATCATCCTTTGTTGTAGGAAGCAAATTCATATGACTAATGCAATCAAAAATCAATGAACGCTTGTTTTGATAGAGTACCAACATGAATGGAAGATAGTTATTGTTAGAATAAGCCAATTGCTTTTCACAACGTTTTATAAGTTCCACAGGGTCCTCTTTAAATGTTTCGGAAATAGCATTGAACCTGTCTTCTTTTGTACCTGAAGTCTGATAAGCCATAACTATATCTCGTAATGTTATTACCAAACCATCCATTTGTTGTACCTGTGAAAGACGATGCTGCTCTAAGGCATCATTGGCATTATTAAGCAATTTTTGAATGATACGAATAAAAATATCGGTGATATCATCTATTGCCTTTTGGGTCTGGGATTGTATAAATAAAGTAGCTAATGCAAATTTTTTATGTTCCGCTAGCTCATTCATATTGGCAATGTTTAGAGCTCTAGCCTCAGTAATGCAGCGTTTTAACTTGAATGTAGCTAAAGTAATATTTTGAGGCAAATAATCCTGTAAACTTCTCAGCCAATGTAGATGCTGGGCAAACTCCCGGATATTATTTACCGTTGGTTTTTTAGGTTCCCGCTTGATAAGATCCCATAAGCTTTTAGAGTTGTCGTTTTTATCAATAGGGGTAAGGATATCCAGGATCATTGCTTTTGCAGAATAGGATAATGAATTATAAATGTTTTCAAAAATTTTTCGGTTAACCTTAGCTCTTGCTGCTGTAGCCTCCCGCAAAAATGTACCGAATGACGGGAGTTCATACCGAAGATTAGCCATTACTTCCAGTCCAATATTAATGATATCTACAATTTCTTCTTTTGTTACAGCTGCCTGTTGCATAGAAGATTTAAGAAAATTAAGGGTAGTACTGCTAACAGGAGTGATGCCGAGATACTCACGAATAATTTTCATATGCCGCTGCCTTGCCCCTGATGCATCGTATGTATTCATGTTTTTTACTTTAAATTTAATTCCAAGACACTCTGTTAAATAATTTAATAAAGTTTCTGAAACATCGCTTACCGAAACAAAGTATCCTAAACGTTGAAAAGTCTTAAGTAAAATAATAAATCCAAAACGAGATGTAGGAGTACGGGAATAAAGATTTGCTAATTCAATTTCTTCCATAGTAGGGGTGTAAACCGTTACTAAATCTTCAATTGAAGGATTAGACTTTAATCTTGGGTAAGCGGTTTGATGAATAGCAGCCATAGGTTTTAAATTTCAGTATAAAAAAACGTCCCTTTGATTTGACTTTTAGAGGGAGCTCAAGAACATCTAAATATTTGTATGAAAATTAATAAAAATAGTCAAATAAAAAGGTATAATAATCTAAGTATGATTATATTTGATTTAATAATGTATAAACATATACTCATCAATACAATGAAAATAGGATACGCGAGGGTTTCTACCCAGGAACAAAATTTTGAACTCCAAGAAGATGTTTTAAAAAAAGAAGGCTGTGAAATTATTTATAAAGAAATTGTTTCTGGAGCTAAAGCTGACAGGCCTGAATTAAATAAGCTTATTGAGCATATCAGAAAAGGAGATGTTGTAATAGTTTATAAACTGGATAGATTGGGAAGGTCTTTGAAACATCTTTTGGAAATGGTAGATTTTTTTAATAAAAAAGAGGTGGGGCTTCGAAGTATAAACGACAGTATTGATACCAGTACACCACAAGGACGATTGTTTTTCAATATCTCGGCATCCTTCGCTGAGTTTGAAAAGGATCTGATTCGGGAAAGAACGAAAGCAGGCTTAGAAGCTGCAAGAGCTAGGGGCAGAAAAGGAGGACGAAGAAGAGGAATGAGTAAGGAAGCTGAGCAAAAAGCGATTCTTGCAGAAACTTACTACAGAGAAGGGAAAATGAGTGTCATTGAAATCTCCAGAGAAGTAGGAATCTCGAAAATGACTCTATATAAATACTTAAGACATAGAAATGTCCCTATTAGTGCCTATACCCATCAAAATAAATGATCATCAAATACTTTTGATATACCAACCTGAAGGAAAATGTAACTAATTGTATTTTAGCCAATTAAAACGCATCTGGCTGTTTAATGAAGGAATCGTTGCCGGACCTCATCTTCCGGTGTTGTTGTCGTTCCGGAAGCGCTCCGGTAGTTTTAAAATGGGTGA
>NZ_JBMDJJ010000043.1:0-23410 GCF_057809135.1 Chryseobacterium sp. FG46
TATAGCCAAAGCTTACAAAATCTTTAAAGATGTGTCCACACGATAGTCCAGAGGAGGGGAATAACTATTTGCCGATAATAGTAATCGCCAACTTTTAAAAGAAATAGGAAACTTAGAAGAGTGAAAGCTGTATAGATTTTGGAGAATTGGGTTTCCGGGCATCACCGAATACAGTTTTGCCACCGAAACGCCAGGAGTTTTGTCTTTCTTCTTCAATCACCTGCTGGATATCAAAACCCGGGGTAAAATCTTTTTCTGCTTCAGTAACAATCTGGTGAAGTTTGTTTAAAGAATTCAGCTTATCAGAATTTCCCAGTTTGGACTTTTCAATCCCTTTTCTAAGGATGCTGATACTTTCATCATACGTATTGATAGGCACAGGGAAAGGATGTCCGTCTTTACCTCCATGGGCAAATGAAAACCTCGCCGGATCAGCAAATCTTGACGGCGCGCCGTGAATCACTTCACTTACCAAAGCCAATGACTGCATGGTTCTTGGCCCTACTCCTTCCAGCATCAGCAAATCTTCAAAGTTCTGAGGCTGCTGTTCTCTGGTGACATACAGAAGTGCTCCCAGCCGTTTCAAATCAACATCAGAAGCCTGAACATCATGATGAGCAGGAAGAATCAGTCTGGCGAAATCCTTCATCACTTCTGCGGAATCAGTATGGGAAATATCAAGAATTCCTTTTCTGTTTTCCGAAGCTTCAGTATCGGTAAGGTTAAGAATTTTCCCTCTGGAAATCCCGTTGATTCCTGTGTGCGGCTGTTCTACAAATGAGGTGATGTTTTCGGAATGCCAGTGGTAACGTCTTGCTGTTCCGTCGGATTCATGCATTCCCTGCTGAATTACACTCCAGTTTCCATTGTCTGAAAGAATAAAATTGTGCAAATACAACTGATACCCATCCTGAATAGCTGTATTATCTACTTTTGCCGAAAGTTTGCTGGCTCTTACCAGATCTGTTCCGTTCAGTCCGGTTTTATCTGCAATTTTAATTAACTCTGATGGAGTCTCACGGGAAAACTTCCCTTTTCCACCACAGATATAAAGTCCCAGAGATTGAGAATTAGGATTAACAGAGCGTTTCAAAGCACCCATAACGGAAGTGGTAATTCCTGAAGAATGCCAGTCCATCCCCATCACCGCTCCAAAACTCTGAAACCAGAAAGGATCTGCCAGACGGCGCAAAACCTCATCTTTACCATAATCCATCAGAATGACTTCAATAATGGAAAGTCCCAGAACAGACATACGTTCATACAGCCATGGCGGTACTTTGCCATAGTGAAGGGGTAAATCTGCTGTTCCTGATCGTTTCATTATACAAAATTAGCTTTAATATTCCATTTTTTTTATGATTGGGGTCAAATTAATCTGGCCATTAAAAAGAAATAGTCTTTCTGCAGAATGATGTTTTTTCAGGTCTTGGCTAGTTGTATTTGTATTTATTGGTGAGATAGAATATTGATCAGTTTCTGAAATGGATCTTTAACAAAAAACCTGCGGACTCCCCATTCTTCATTGGTAAGTTCGTAAGTGATTTCAAAACCCGCATTTTTCATCTTATCATAGACTTCATCTACGTTATCCACTTCAATGGAAAGGTCCGGAACTTCCGTATCGTTTCCTCCCTGTTCTGCAAAACTTATCTGAATTTTGGCTTCTTCATCATTACCCAGTGTTTTGATCCAGCCATGATCCATCAAAACATTCAGTTCCAGAATATCCTGATAAAACTGATTGGCTCTGGAAAGATCATTGGTTTTAATATTGGCTATGATTCTTTTTATCATTTTGCATTCGTTTTTATTCAAAAAAAACCTTGCAAAAATTACATTCACAAGGCTTTTTACAAAAAATTATTTCTACTATTTCAATGCAGCAAGAGCAGCATCGTAATTAGGTTCATCAGCAATTTCCGGAACCTGCTCAGTATAAACTACTTTATTGTTTTCGTCTGTAACGATCACGGCACGGCTCAACAGACCTTTCAAAGGAGAGTCTGTGATAGTCACTTGATAATCGTCTCCGAAGCTGCTTCTGAAGTCTGAAAGTGTTTCCACATTATTCAATCCTTCAGCGGCACAGAATCTTCCTAATGCGAATGGAAGGTCCTTAGAAACGTTGATCACCACTGTATTGTCAAGTTTTGAAGCCTCTTCATTGAATTTTCTGGATGAAGCAGCACAGGTAGGAGTATCAATGCTTGGGAAAATATTGAATACTTTTTTCTTTCCTGCAAAAGTTTCCAGCGTTTTTACCGCTAATCCTGAGTCTACCAATGCAAAGTCTTTTACAGTGGTTCCTACTGATGGTAGTGTTCCTATTGTGTGTACTTCGTTTCCTTTTAAAGTGATTGTCGTCGACATAATATTTATTTTTTTAGTTCTCCAAATTTAATCAAAAAAGAAAATTTTCACAGTCTTATTATCGTTAAATTAATCTTAAAGTGAAAATAAAAAAACTTAAATCCCCATTTTTTTTGCAAAAAAAATCTATATTTCCCCTCCTTAAAAAATGATGAAAATGAGAAAAAAAATTACTCTTCTGCTATTTGGAGTTCCTTTTTTGGGTTTTTCCCAGTCTGTGATTGGAAATATCAATTCCGGTGCAGTTTCAGAAGATAGCTTTACGCATTCGGTAGGAGAAATTTATGTTATCCCAACCGATCCTGATCAGGCAAATTCGGGCACAATGGGAATGCTTTATCAATCTGTTTTACAAGTTTTAGGAGTTTCTGAACTTGAAAAAGACAATGTAAAAATCTATCCCAATCCTACCGCTGATTTTATTTACGTGAAATTAAATTCAAAATCAAAAATTGAAAGCGTAGAAATTTATGACCTTTCCGGAAAGCTTTTCTTTACAACAAAATTAGAATCAGAACGATTAGATCTAAGACAGCTTCAACAAGGTGTTTATATGATCGTTTTCAAAAATTCTGATATTAAACCCATTAAAATTATTAAAAAACCTTAAAAACTATCTGAACATGAAAAAATTATATTCTACTATAGGGTTATTCCTTGCTACGTTATTAAGTGCGCAGGTTCCACAAGCTTTCAGCTACCAGACAATTGCTTTTAACGCAGCAGGAGTTCCGATTGCCAATGGGAATGTTTCTTTGAAGGTAAGCATTTTAGAAAACTCAGCTACAGGAACGGTTTTATATTCCGAAACTCATACTAAAACTACGAACGCTAAAGGTCTGGTTAACCTGAATATTGGGCAGGGAACCGCCACCACCGGAAACTTCGGAGCGATCAACTGGGGAACAAACACCAAATTTGTAAAAGTGGAAATGGATCCCAATGGTGGTTCTAATTATACCAACGTTGGTGTAAATCAATTGATGAGTGTTCCTTATGCTCAGGTTGCCAAAACAGTGGTAACAGGTGCCGGACAGGGAATTACACTGGTTTCTCCGAATGGAACAAACTATACATTGAGTGTTGATAATTCTGGTAACCTGAATCTACCTGTAAGCCAATCTTCAAACAGTACATTTCCTGCTGACCTATACATGTACGGTTCTCATAATTCCTTCAATCCTTCTGCGGCAGATTTTATGAGAAACAAGGGAAATTCTAAAATAGGATACAAATATCTTCCTGCCAATACCCAAATAAAATTCATTACCTCTCCTTCTTCTTCCGCACAGGTATATGGAGCAGACAACTCTGGATTTCTTGTAGCTAACGGAACAAATTTTACGGCACCCTCCAATGGGTTCTACAGTATTGGAATGACAAAGTACAGCAGCTATACAACCGTAGTAATAAAAAATTTGGTTCCTGAAATTATTCTGAATAATTCTAGTTCTCAGGTATCAGTTTCTCCTTTATCTTATAATCCTTCCACTCAGAAATTTTCTGTTATCTTTAATGGGGTAACTTCTTCTAACTTTTATGGATTTAAGATCAAAATTAACGATGCCCTATATGGTGAATATTTCGGTGATAATTTAAATGACGGAAGTTTAGATATCGACGGCGCTTCAATTACAATCCCCAATCTTACTGCCACGCCAAAAAATGTTAAAATAGAATTTGGTATTAACTTTAACGGTAGCGGAGCATATACAATTACACAAATATAAAATTAAAGAGGTCTGAGACCTCTTTTTTTATGGAAATATCTTAAATAAAACAATGATATTTACTAAATTTGCTGGACTTAAAATTTCAAATAAAAAATAACAGTATAATGTCAGAAAAATCAAAAATCTATTACACACTTACTGATGAAGCTCCAATGCTGGCTACTCACTCGTTTTTACCAATTGTAAAAGCTTTCACAAAATCAGCAGATATCGAAATTGCTGTTCCGGATATTTCTTTGGCAGGAAGAATTCTAGCCAACTTTCCTGAGTTTTTAAAAGACGACCAGAAAATCAGCGATGCTTTGGCAGAACTAGGAGAATTGGCAACGCAACCTGACGCTAACATCATTAAGTTACCTAACATTTCTGCTTCTGTACCTCAATTGGATGCAGCGATTGCTGAACTACAAGGTAAAGGTTTCGCAGTTCCAAACTATCCTGCAGAGCCTAAAAATGATGAAGAAAAAGCAATCAAAGCTAAATATGCTAAAGTATTGGGAAGTGCTGTAAACCCTGTATTAAGAGAAGGAAACTCTGACAGACGTGCTCCAAAAGCTGTTAAAAACTATGCAAAAGCAAACCCTCATAGAATGGGCGACTGGGCATCTGACAGCAAAACTGACGTAGCTCACATGAACAACGGTGATTTCTACGGTACAGAAACTTCTACAACATTAGAAAACGCTACAAAATACAGAATCGTATTCAAAGGAAACGACGGTTCTGAATCTGTATTAAAAGATTTCGCAGGTCTTCAGGCTGGTGAAGTCATTGATTCTTCTGTAATGAACTTAAATGCGTTAAAAGCATTCGTTCAGGAAGCTATCGAGGAAGCGAAGAAAAGAAATGTACTTCTTTCTGCTCACCTTAAAGCGACGATGATGAAAATCTCTGACCCAATCATTTTCGGGGCTATTGTTGAGACTTTCTTCAAAGAAGTATTTACTAAATATGCTGAGACTTTCAAGTCTTTAGACATCAATCCAAATAACGGTCTTGCAGATCTTTTCGATAAAATAAAAGGAAATGCTCAGGAAGCTGACATCAAAGCTGATATTGAAGCTGCTTTGGCAAACGGACCTAGAGTGGCAATGGTAAACTCTGATAAAGGAATTACCAACTTCCACGTACCTTCTGACATCATCGTTGATGCCTCTATGGCTGCTCTTGTAAGAGGCGGAGGTAAGATGTGGAACAAAGACGGAAATGAAGAAGATACTGTTTGCATTATTCCTGACCGTTCTTATGCAGGTTTCTATCAGTCTGTAATTGACGATATGAAAGCGCACGGAAAACTGGACCCTACTACAATGGGATCTGTTCCAAACGTAGGTTTAATGGCTCAGAAAGCTGAAGAATACGGTTCTCACGATAAAACGTTCCAGGCTTCTGCAGACGGAACCATTGAGGTTCAGGATGAAAACGAAAACGTTCTTCTTTCTCAAAAAGTTGAAAAAGGAGATATTTTCAGAATGTGTCAGACTAAAGATGCACCTATTCAGGACTGGGTAAAATTAGCGGTAAACAGATCCAGATTATCTGATACTCCGGCTATCTTCTGGCTAGACAAAGGAAGAGCTCACGACAGAGAAATCATCAAAAAAGTAGAGAAATATCTTGCTGATCACGATACAACAGGTCTTGACATCAGAATCCTTGATGTAAAAGATGCAATGACTGAAACACTGAAAAGAGCAAGAGAAGGTAAAGATACAATCTCTGTTTCAGGAAACGTATTGAGGGATTATTTAACAGACCTTTTCCCAATCCTTGAACTGGGTACTTCTGCAAAAATGCTTTCTATTGTTCCATTAATGAACGGTGGCGGTTTATTTGAAACAGGTGCCGGAGGTTCTGCTCCAAAACACGTAGAACAATTCCTGGAAGAAGGATACTTAAGATGGGATTCTCTAGGTGAATTCCTTGCCCTTCAGGCTTCTTTAGAACATTTGGCACAAACTCAGGGAAATACAAAATCTCAGGTTTTAGCTGATACACTGGATGAAGCAAATGCCAAATTCTTAGCTACCGACAAATCTCCTGCAAGAAAAGTAGGACAGATTGACAACAGAGGCTCTCATTTCTATTTGGCAATGTACTGGGCTGAAGCGTTAGCAAACCAGACTGGTGATGCTGAACTGGCTGCTCAGTTTGCTCCGGTGGCTGCTGCTATGAAGGAAAACGAAGAAGTAATCAATGCAGAATTAATTGGTGCTCAGGGTAAACCTCAGAACATTGAAGGGTACTATAAGACTGATACCTATAAGACATATGCTGCAATGAGGCCAAGCACAGTTCTAAATGAAATCATTGACGGAATTTAATTTTAGAAAATTAAATTAATTATACAAAAACCTTGCAAATTTAGATTGCAAGGTTTTTATTTTTGTGATTACTATCTGTACAAAACACAACTCTCTCGTCTTTAAAAACTTATTCTCAGCACTTTGGATATGTTTTTGTATATTAATTTTATAATTTGAAACTACAGACATGAAAGCCATTCATTATATTTTACTCATGCTCCTATTCAGCAGCTGTTCTTCCGCTCAGTACTTTAAAGTAATCGAAGCAACTCATACCCGCAATATGGGAGGATTACAAGGAGCAAGATCAGAAAGATTCAATATCATTATCAAAGACAATCTCCGGCTTGATATAAAATATCTGTTGGTGGGAGATGTTGAAATCGTATTAAAAAAAGAAAATAAGAATGGGGCTATCTATCTGCAGGGAGTATACTTTCCTGAGAATCAGGAATACCCTACCATAAACGAAAAAACCGGAGTTGTAGATCATATGCCAGAAAAAAAATTTGATCTGAATAATATCTATCTCGTCTATGAAAATGTAAGAACCAAGAAAATCATCAAGCAAAAAATAAAGATCCGCAATGAAAACACCCAAAGACAAGTAAAAGAAAGCGAATCACCCCGATAAATTAAAAACTATTTTATAAAATAGTTTTTATACAACAAAAATTCATATTTTTATTGTTTTAAAAAAACAATATGAAAATAAAATCAATTTTCGGACTTGGCTTTACTATAGCCTCGTTATATTTGAATGCTCAACAACCTTCTCAAGGTAAAGAAAACCCTAACTCGAAAGTCAATAAAAAATATCTGAAACACATTCAGGATATTACAAATACTTTTCAGAAAAACCTAAAGTTTGCCAAAGAGCACAATCAAAAACCACCTGATGAGTACTATCTACAGGACTTTATTGCTACAATGGATCCTGAAACAGGAACCATCAATAACCAAAACTACGTTGACCTTGAAAGAAAAGTAGAGAATGGAAAATTCCAGGCTCAGCAAAATCTTAAAATTTTCAATGGTGCCAGAGGAGGTACAGCCAACAAAAGCATTACCAATTTGTGGATAGAGAGAGGTCCTTATTCTGTAGGAGGAAGAGTGAGAGGTATTATGTTTGATCCGAATGACTCTACCGGTAAAAAAGTTTGGGCAGGTGGAGTTTCCGGTGGACTTTGGTACAATAATGACATCACCGATGCCAACTCTGAATGGACGTTGGTAGATGCTTTCTGGTCCAACACTACCGTATCCTGTATTACTTCCGATCCTAATAACCCGCAGATTTTTTATGTGGGAACAGGTGAAGTGGAAACCGGAGACTTCAGCGGACTGGGAATCTGGAAAACAACCAATGGCGGAGCTACCTGGCAGCAGGTGTTTAATCTCGAAAACGGATATTCCTCCAATGGGGTAAAAAAAGGAATGTATAACGTTCCGGCTATAAAAGTAGTGAACAACAATGGGGTTTCAGAAGTGTACGCCGGGGTTTCAGGAACATATTTCGGGGATGCAGCCACATTTGTCGGTTTAAATGAAGCCGGTTTGTACAAATCTACTGATGGCACCAATTTTACGTTGGTCAACAGCTTACTTGCCACGGCTACCCGTGGATATGATATACAGGATATAGAAGTAGGTGCAGACAATTCAATCTGGGTAGCCACAAGACGAAGCAGCTTCAGCGGATCTGCTTCCGGGGGAAGAATTTTCAAATCTACCGATTATGGGGCTACTTTTACGAATGTCTATAATGTAGGGAACAACAGCTCAAGGGTTATGGTAGAGGTTTCCAATACCAATCCTTTGAAAGCTTATGCCCTGATGCAGGGAGCATCAAGTTCAGAACCTGTAAGAATTGCAAAAACTACAGACGGCGGTACTACATGGATATCAACCAATGTAGCCGGATCAGGAATTACACTGCCTAATCCTGTGGATACCTCACAACCTGACAATGATTTTACCCGAGGCCAGTCCTTTTATGATCTGGTTATTGAAACCGATCCTGACAACGATGAGCACGTGTATGTTGGAGGTGTAGATTCCTATAAAAGTACAGACGGAGGTGCTACATGGACTCAGTATACCAAATGGTCAAATAATAATGTGATGGGAACTACCAATATTTCCCTGGTGCATGCCGATCAGCACGCCTTGGTTTTCAATCCAAGAAATACAAGCCAATTTATAATGGGGAATGACGGAGGTATTTTCTTGGCTTCAAATAAAAACAATCTGGCTAATACTACGGCTATTGGTATGAGAAATAAAAGGTTTAATGTGACTCAATTCTATCATGGAACATTAAACCCATCTTCTACGTTTGCTAATGAAAATATGATTTTAGGGGCGCAGGATAACGGAACACAAAGACTTTCCGGAGCTGCTTTAGCCAATAACTTCTACAACACTTCGCAAGTGTATGGTGGAGATGGAGCCTATACAGCCTTTGATGATCAGAACAAATACTATATCGCATCTTATGTTTACAACTACCATATTATTTTCACTCCACAGGGATCCTATTATCTTATGTCTAATGCTGCTCAAAGGGATGCAGGGCAATTTATAAACCCTCTTGCTGTAGACAGAAATCTTGACATATCTTATAGCAATGCCAACGCGTCCAGTTCAACCTCAATTGTACTGAACAGGGTAAGCGGGCTTGCAAGTGTACCCTTAAGTCTTACAGAAGCCCAGATTACCATTGCCAGTGTAACGGCTGGTGAATTTGTTACGGATATTCTTGTATCTCCTTACACTACAGCAAGTACTACTCTATTTATCGGGCTTTCCTCCGGAAAATTGTTCAAAGTAACCAATGCCAATGCGACTCACAGCACTTCACAGATCAACTATAACTTTGGCGGTTATATTTCAGACGTAAAATTGGGTGCTTCTGAAAATGAGATCATGGTAACTGTATCCAACTTTAATAAAACCAGCGTATTCTACAGTACTGACGGCGGAACTACCTGGGCATCCAAAGAAGGAAATCTACCAGATATCCCTGTTAAAGCTATATTTATGAATCCTGAAGACAATAATGAAGTGATTCTGGGAACTTATTACGGGGTATGGGGAACCGCCAACTTCCAGTCTTCATCTCCTACATGGGCTTTATATTCCGATGGTTTAGGGAAATTTAAGGTGAATCACTTTGATTACCGTCCATCTGATAAAACAATCCTTGCAGTAACGTATGGAAGAGGAGCTTTTACTACCAGAATCAGCAATACAACTTTATCTACTTCCGAATCGAATCACAACCTTCTCAACAATAGTGTGTATCCGAATCCTACCAGAGGTCCTATTCATGTAAAACTTGAAAACGGCAAGCCGATGGACATTGAGATTTATGATGCTTCCGGAAGGCTGGTAATGACAAAGAAAAATATTAAATCTGATGAAGAATTTAATATTGAAAGCTTAGGCAAAGGAGACTATGTACTGAAAGCTTCGCAAAATGGCAGCATGATATATACTTCAGTAATTATCAAAAAATAATTCTTGAAATTTTCACAAAAAGCAGAAAAGTAAGCATATGCTTACTTTTTTTGCTTTATTTCTAATACACAACCGAAAATTAATGAAAAAAAAACACATTATCGCTCTTTCATTGTCATTAATGGGATTTGCTAACGCACAGGAAAATGCAAAAAGCATTGATGAAATAGAGATTGATGCAAGAGCAAAAGTAGCAAAAGAACGAGAGGAATTTAAAAGGCACGCACAGTCTACAGAGGTTATTTCCGATTATGAAATAAACCGCAATAATCCGGCATTTATAGAACAGAGCCTGGGTACAATGGCCGGTGTTCAGGTAGAAAAAAGAACCCAATTGGGCGGGCAGAGAATTGTAGTGAGAGGCTATGGGAACGATCAGAAGTTTAACAATTGGGGGATTAAGATGTACCTCAACAATATACCTCTTACCGGAGCAGACGGAGTTACTGTTTTAGATGATGTTGATTTCGGGCTTGTTAATCGTATAGAAGTTATAAAAGGTCCGGCAGCCACATTATATGGTGGAGGCTCCGGAGGAGCAGTAAGGCTATATATACAGCCTGAAACCAGAAAAGGGACTTCTATCTCTGAGCAGTTCAACACAGGTTCTTTCGGGTTGTTTCAAAGTGCTACTTCTGTCACCAGTGTAGGAGACAATCATTCCATCACAGCCAACTACGGACATATCGGAAGCGACGGATATCGTCCTCATGGTAAAAGCATCAAAAACTTTTACAACATCAATGGAGAGTTTAAACTGAACTCCAGACAAAAGATCACTTTACTCGCTACTCATGGAAATTCCCTGGAACAGGTCTCCGGCCAGATTTCCTATGCTGATTATTATAATGGGATCGACAACGGAAACTTTGCCTACATAAGAAGAGGTGCCAAAACAAAATTCGTTACTTCCAGAGTTGGAGTGGGTCATATCTGGCAAATCACTCCTGATTTCAAAAATAATACAACTGTATTTTATACAGGAACCACAGGGGATAGAATTGCTGCTGGAGCTTATGAAACCTCTTCTTTTTCCAATTACGGAGTACGTTCTGTCTTTAACTTAAATAAAGACTGGTATGATTTCAACAGTCAGACAGAATTTGGTGTTGAAATACAGCAATCACAGTCTACCATCACCAATTACCGGTATAAAAGCGTAAAGAGTACCGAGCCACCTATTTTGAGACCCCTTTCTGACGGATCTTATTTTAAAAATATGAATCATCAGAACAACTATTTTGCGGTTGAAAAGTTCACTTATAAACCATGGGATCTAATGTTCCTTGCAGGGGTGAGCATCAATCAGATAGGTTATAACAGGAAAGATCTGCTGGCTCTACCCGGTTTATTTGCACCGAGTATCAATAAAAAAGACCTGTCTTTTGATAAAAAATTCAAAGCGGTAGCCACTCCTCATTTTGCACTTCAGAAAGTATGGAAAAATCAGATATTCAACCTTAGCTACAGTGAAGGATATAACGCTCCTACTTCTGCCACTGCTTTTATAGCCGGGCTGAATGTAACCAATGACAACTTAATTGCGGAGAAAGCAAAAATGTGGGACTTCAGTGTACACGGGTTAATCAAAAACACTTCCATAGATTATCAGATCTCGCTGTTCAGCATCAACATCAAAGATAAACTTACGCAATTAGGAGCTACAATGTCCAATGCAGAAAAGACACCTTATACTTATTGGACTAACACCGGAGATCAAAAAAACAGAGGATTGGAAATGAGCATAGGATATTCTTACAAACCTACCCGCTCCTTTGTTTCCAAAATTCAGCCTTTTGTCAATTATACTTATAATGATTTTAAGTATTCCAATTTCAGTACGTATTTAAAGGAAGACGGGCAGCCTGCAGGAGTGAATGTTTATGATAACAAAAATGTAGTAGGCGTACCCAAAGCTAAATTATCTGCCGGATTGGATTTTGAAACCCACTTTGGGCTATACTGGCAAAATACCTATAATTTTATGGGAGGAGTCTACACTGACTTTGCTAACACCAATAAAGTAAAGAGTTTTGGCCTTTTAAACTCTAAAATAGGCTATAAACACAGCTTCAACCAATGGCTTCTGGATGTATTTGTTATAGGAAATAACCTGACCAATCAGATCAATTACACGTTCTTATTTTACGGAAACAGTATCAACGATACGGATGCAGATAACCAGTACAATAATTCTTCGGTGTATACCGATGTGAATCCCGGTACGGGTAAAGCGTATTTCTTTACAGGATTTAATATAAAGTATAATTTTTAATGTTGACTGAATTTATTTGTGGCTTACAGAAACAAATGATCACAGCAAAAAAAAACAGAGTTCCTTTCATTACGGGAACTCTGTTTTTTGCTATTTAAGAAGCTTTAGTTGTTAACAAGTTTCATTGAACCTTCAGTATACCTTTCTCCTACGTTCGGGTATTTTTTCAGAATGGCATCAATGGTATCCAGATCGGATTGGGAAAGTTCGATATTGACTGCTGCAATATTTTCTTCCAGATATTTGATTCGCTTTGTGCCGGGAATCGGGATAATATCATCTCCCTGATTCAACACCCATGCTAATGCCAGCTGCGTTCCTTCTACTCCTTTGGAAGCGGCAAATTCATTGATCTCATTTGCCAGTTTGGTATTGTTTTCAAGATATTCCTGCTGATAACGCGGTAATGATTTTCTAAAGTCATCGTCACCAAGCTTCTGTACATCGTAAATATTGGTAAAAAGTCCTCTTGCCAACGGTGAGTATGGCACTAAAGAAATCCCAAGCTCTCTGATGGTTGGTAGAATTTCCTTTTCAACATCTTTCGTAAGGATAGAATATTCTGACTGCAATGCTGCAATAGGATGAATTTTGTTAGCTTTTCTGATAGATTCCGCTGAAGCTTCAGACAATCCGATATATTTCACTTTACCAGCTTTTACCAGCTCTGCCATCGCTCCCACGGTTTCTTCTACAGGAACATTTGGATCTACTCTGTGAGCATAATACAAGTCAATGGTATCAATCTTTAATCTTTGAAGACTTAAATCTACGGCCTGTCTTATCCATTCCGGAGAACCGTCAAAATAAGTTCCGGGAGCGCCACTGTGGCTAGCTTTACCATCTTTGAACCTGAATCCGAATTTAGTTGCAATGAAAATTTTATCTCTGTTGGGTACTAAAACTTTAGAGATCAGTTTTTCGTTTTCTCCATTGGCATACATATCAGCTGTGTCCCAAAAGTTTACTCCTAAATCTAATGCTCTATGCAGAGTATTGATACTTTCCTGCTCATCTGTGGGACCATAAGCAAAGCTCATTCCCATACAACCTAAACCAATTGCTGATAGCTGTTCTTTTGTGTTTCCTAATTTTTTAAATTTCATGATAGGTATGATTTAATTTTACATGACAAAATTAGAACATCCGGAAGCCAACCCCGATATAGATTTCAAACTAAGAATTATAAAAATCAAACAACATTCATTCTTAAGGCATTCGGAGTAATTCCGGTTTGTTTTTTAAAGTAATTGGTAAAATAAGCAGGTTCTTCAAAACCTAATCCGAAGGCAATCTCGGCAATATTCCAATCTGTATGTTTCAGTAAGGCATTGGCCTCCTGAATAATCCTTGCGGTAATCTGCTGGCTGGTTGTTTTTCCCGTAATCTCCTTTACCGAACGGTTTAAAGAATTCACATGAATGGAGAGACTCTGTGCATAATCATTCGGCGTTTTTAATTTCAGAAAAGCCTCAGGACTGTCGATTGGAAATTGTCTTTCCAGCAATTCCATAAATAAAGAGGCTACCCTTTGTGAAGCATTCTGATAAGGTTCAAAACTTTCTGCCGGCTGCATTCTCATCGTCTCATGAATCATCAGATGAAGATACGCTCTCAGCATATCATATTTATGAATATACTCCGACTGAATCTCCGTCATCATTTTGGTATAGATCTCAGCAAGTATCTTCTGCTGTTCTTCATCTACAAAGAAAACAGGTGTTCCTCCTATCTTGAACAGCGGAGAATCCTGTAGGTTTCCCATACGGCTTCCGTTATGCAGAAACTGATCTGTAAACAGGCAGAACCAACCTTTCTGATCCTCATCATCAGCTTCCCACGAATAGGGAATAATGGGATTGGAAAACAATAATGCCGGACGGTCCACTTTGATCCATTTATCGGCATAATGAAGTTTTCCTTTTCCTATGATGAGTGATATTTTATAGTAATCTCTTCTGCTGTAAGGTGTGAGTGGAGAACAGTATTCCCGTGAAAATACATTGAAGTGCCCCGTTGTATTGACACCAATACACTGTGATGCCAGATTGGGAGCATTTCTTTCATAAAAACCTTTGAGTGACTCGTGTGATTCCATAGATCAAAGTTATAAAAATCAAACAAATCAAATAACAATACTGCCGGATTTTCAAAAATAAAATGACTGACAAAAAATGCCAGTCATTTAAGTTGATCATAGGGCTAATCCCAATCATCATGATGTCCGTGACCATGATGTTTATTTTGTTTTTTGTAGTATTTCTCCTGGTTTTTGTAATACTTCTCCTGTTGTTTACGGTATTTTTTATAATCGTTTTTATTTCTTCCATAGACGATTACCGGATTTTGACCTCTGTAATATTTCTTTTTAAAGATGATATACTTTTCTCTACCCAAAATTCTTTCCAGCTCTGAATAACGGTCATTCCTCCATCTTCCCGGCTCTACTACATAGACTCTGCTCCAGGTATCATAATCACGATATCTGTCATTCAACACGTAAATCTTATTAGCCTGTGTTGTTGAAAGCACAAGATCAGTAATTACTCTTTGCCAGTTGATATCCGAGATACTCCTTCTATAATCATAGTAATCAGATTGGGCATAGCTCAAACTAAATGTCCCGACCAATAATGCTGTTAATATTAATTTTTTCATTTCGCTCCACTTTAAAATTAAACATTAAAGGATAGTCAATTAAAGTGCCAACTCTTAATCGAAAATACCAATATTTGTTAAAAAAAATCACAAATACCTGATTATCTTTAAAATATTTTCTTTTCTTTCGTCTACTTATTGAATGTTAATTATTCTAAATTCATAATCGAACACGATTCATTTCATTAAGGAAAATCATATTAATTACTAAAATCAAACAATTAAAAATGCAAGTCTGAGAGTCTGTTTTCTTATGTTTTGGCTAAAACCAAAGGACAAGTTGTTTATCTTGTGGCGGGATAAAGCTCACCTCTATTGAATTTTACCAACAACATCTTTTATCTTCCACTATTCGATTTACGTTATAAAATCCGTTAAGATTCCTAAAAAATATTACTTCATATGATTTAATTTCGTAATTTTAATGGAGAGAATATTTTTAAAGGAATTTTCTCAAATTAGTTTTAATCAACCAAATCTTACATTGTTATGGAAAATATAAAGTTTCAGGTATCTCAATATCAGGATGAATTGCAGCTACTTATCGATGGGAAAAAGGCAGGTTATATGTCCATAGAGGTTGACGGAAGGCTGCTTATTGTATTTTATACGAAACTTGAGGAAGAGCGTGAGGGAAAAGGCTATGCCAAACTATTGCTGGACGAGCTGGTACGCTATGCAGAAGAAAAAGATTTGCTTGTAGACCCGGAATGTGATTTTGTAAGACAGCAGTTTGAAAATCACCCTGCAAGGTATAAAGAAATATGGCATGCCTGATCAGTTTTCCCACCAGGTTGTAAATTCCTGTTCCGGCTGATTCAGATCTACCACCTCACCGATCATGGGAGTGAGGACATTAAGCTGTTTTTCTTTTCCAAGAGCCGCTATCTTTTGTAAAGGCTCATTCCACGGGTGAAGCGCCAATGCAAATTTGGCAGAATGAACAGGGATAATACGCCGTGTTTTAAGATCAATAGCAGCCTGAATTACATCTTCCGGTAATTTGTGAATATACTTCCATGCCTCTCCATACTGTCCGTTTTCAAGAACAGCATAATCGAAAGGTCCATATTGCTCACCGATTGTTTTAAAATGGGAATCATAGCCACTATCTCCTCCTAAGAAAATTTTCCTCGTAGGCGTTATCAGAACATATGAGCTCCAAAGCGTATCATTCTGCTTTACTCTTCTGCCGGAAAAATGTCTGGCAGGAGTAAAAACAATTTTTATATCATTCTTTAGAATAACTTCTGTTCCCCATTCTTCTTCAATAAGCTTGTTTTCAGCATATCCCCATCTTTCAAGGTGTGCTCCTACTCCCAAAGGGATAATGGCCGTTTTCGTCCTTTCCTCAATAGATTTTACGGTGGGATAATCCAGGTGATCAAAATGATCGTGTGTGATAACCAGATAGTCTATACCGGGAATGTCTTCAGGTTTAAAAATATCTGAGCCTTTGAAAGCCTTATTAAAGTATTTAAAGGGTGAACCATACAGACTCAGGACAGGATCTATTAAAAAGGAAATTCCATCTGTCTGCAGATAATAAGAGGAATGCCCCAGCCAGATGAATACATCTTCATTTTTATCAATGTTTTTAAGATTGGTATGAAGGGATGGAATTGCTTTCAGAGGTTTCAACAGCGGATCTTTCTTTCCTAGGAAGAAATCATAGGTTACTTTCCACATCTTGTAGCCTTCTGTAATGGAAGGAGTATGGCTGATATTCCGGAACTGTCTCTTTTTATAGAGTTTCGACTGCTCTATGCGTTTCAGTCTCTTGCCTTTTGGAACTCCACCAAACGCTTTCATATTGATCACGATAAAAAAGGTAATCGTCAAAACAACCACACAGGTAATAATCCAGTAAATCATCTGTACAAAATAATATCAAATGTATTGACTTTTGTTTTTAAATGAAAATTTATTCCATTTCACTCCATTTTTTAACTAAATTTATCAGGTATTTTTAAAAATTTATCAGGTGTTTAGGTCAGGATTAATTTTAAACTTTCTATTTTAGCACCCTAAAAAACTCAGATACATTGAAAAATTATTCGGTAATATTTCTTCTCGCTATTTTTTCGTCTTGTGCTTCTGTACAAAAGCACAACGAACAGCGGGCCTCATGTATTCCACCGGAGCAACTTAAAGAAGATGTGGACTTTGCCTATTCAAAATTACAGCAAATGCATCCTCAGTTATACTGGTATATTTCCAGGAAGGAACTGGAGCGTAAATTTGACAGTCTTAAGCAGACCATCAACGAGCCTCTTACCCCTCTTCAGTTTTATTTCAAACTTCAGCCTGTCATTGCCGGAATTCGTGAAGGACATCTTTCCTTGAGAATTCCCAGAAAGAAATTTACAAAAGAGGAAATTAAAAGGCTTGAACACCAAAAAGGAATGTTCAGCCGTTTTGAATATTATATATCTGGAGACCGCATGTATATCATTCAAAACAAAGATTCTATCGAACACATAAAACCTGGAACTGAAATTCTATCAATCGATAATGTTCCTGTATCTGATTATATCAGGAAGTACAGAAGCCTGATCAGCAGTGATGGTGATAATACCACTTTCCATCCGTACTTTTTAAAAGATCTGTTCTTTAATTTTTATACTGCGGAAAATGGTTTTGGCAGCAAAGCCACTCTTGAAACCCTTTATAATGGTGAAAAAAGAACGTATACCTTAACCAGAGAAGTAAAATCTGATTCTGACCTTGAAAAGGATAAGGAAATGCAGAAAAAGACTCCCGAAAAGAAGCTGAACGATTATGTAGCTTCGAGTAATTCTTATAACAGAAGCTTCAAATTTCTGGACAAAGACAGCACTATTGCTTATATTAAGGTGAAAAGCTTTTCCAGGGATTATTCGGATGAGTTTTATAAAAAGACTTTTGCCAAGATCAACCATGCAAAATCTCCCTACCTCATCATAGATGTCCGAAATAATTATGGCGGCTCTTTGTATGAAATCAATAACCTGTATTCCTATTTAGCTGATGAACCGTTTACTCTGATCAAACCCTCTCAGCTAACTTCTAGAAATGTTCCTTTACGCACCAATTATTTCAGAAAAAGTACACCTTTGGAATATGCTCTTAAAAGTATTGCCTATCCGAGTTACTTTTTTGCACAGACTTTCAGTACTTATAAAAAGGATGGAAAGGTATTCTACAAAATGAAGGCTGACAAACCTACAAAACCTAAAAAGGAAGCCTTCCACGGAAAAGTTTTTGTACTCATCAACGGAGGAAGCTTTTCGGCATCTTCTATTATTACCGCCAAACTTAAAAATGATAAAAGAGCGACACTTGTGGGAGAAGAAACAGGAGGTGCCAATGATGGAACTGTTGCCGGTTTTTATTCCTATCAGAAGCTTCCCAATTCTGAAATAAGATTTCCCATAGGTCTGCTTCTGGTTCAGCCTAATATCAATTTTTCAGACTCACGGAAAGGGGTTGTTCCGGATGTGACCGTTACTGAAAACATGCAGGATATTATTGATCAAAAAGATCCACAGCTGGATTGGATAAAGAACGAAATTGCCAAAGAAAAAAAAAATAAAGGACAGTAATGAATATGGGTTCGGCGGGCTTTCAGCCCGCCGAACTCTTTTTATCTTTTTAATTCTTCCAAAAGATCTTCAATATATTGGATATACCTTCCATAATAGCGTTGATACCAGAATCTTCCAACAAAATAAAGCAAAAATAATCCTACGGTTACTGTACTAATTAAGATCACTGCAATCTTCAATTCACTCAAAGGCTTTGGCCACGGGATAAACTCCAGGACGATAAGGATCTCACACACAAGAAACGGGGCAAAACTGATGTAATAGGAAAGATAATATTGTTTATTAAGATTGAGCTGCATCACGAGATCTTTCAAAGAATCATAAGTCTTAGGTGCAGGATTACTGATTTCATTATATAGCTTAAAGAACTTACTGAAAAAGAAAACAGTGACAATAAGCATGGAGGCAATCAATACCGTGATGTACAGTTGAAGTTTAAATGGTCTGCATACTGAGCACACCAGAAAAGCAAAGACAAAGATTCCTATCATCCACCAGAATTCCACACGCATATTTTTGCGTATCTTTTCAAGAGGAAGATTCAGTTTATTGCTTTGTTCTATACTTATTTCGGGAGTTTCCTCCACAATATCTTCGTTCCAGGTATTTTTCAATTCATCGATATTCATGGGATTACTGATTTTAATGTTGGTTGGTTTTTATTTGGCTTAAGATCTCTTTAAGTTTATTTTTTGCCCGGTTCATTTTCACTCTTGCATTGCCTTCAGAAATTCCCATCTGTTCTGCAATCTGCTTTCCTGAAAAATCTTCCAGATAATAGAAGATAAAAGCCTTGTCAATAGAATTAAGCTGATGTATTGCCTGATACATTTCAGCCAGGCGTTCTTCTTTACGATCATCATAATCTTCCTGGATAATGATTTGATTAGAAAAATCTTCATGGGCAATAAAGCTTCTTCTCTTTTCTGATTTCAGGAAAATAATAGCGGTATTCAAAGCAATTCTGTATAGCCATGTAGAAAATTCACTTTCACCTCTGAAACCGGGAAATGCTTTCCATAGCTGATAGGTAATCTCTTGAAAAAGATCATCACGATCATCCTTTTCAGTCATGTACATTTTAGAAATCTTAAACAGAATTCCTTTATGCTGTTCAATTTTACGTATAAACTCTTGTTCTAATGAGGTCATAGCTTGTTACTCTATAGAGTTAGTTTTCGTTTAAAAAAATTGTTACAGATTTTTACAAAAGAAATAAAAATAACCTGACATTTTTTATATCAGGTTTATTTATTTTAAGTATGTAATTCTTTTATTATTTAAAATCTAAGAAATCATCTTTTTCCAGATAATGGTTCAGGGCATTAATAAGCTGCGAAGAGGTAACATCAGCACGCTGTCTGAAAGCAAGATCCACCACATCCTGAATATTTTCATCAGAACACATATAGTGAAGCTTGTTATGAAAAACGAAATCAGGTAAGATTTCATGATCATTCCCTCCGATATCCAAAGGATCTCCGATAAAAACTTTCATTTCAGGTTTAAACTCTTCCGTAGAAGAGTAAACCGCATAATTATATTCCGGGTCAAAGGATGCTTTCCTATCCTGTTTATTCTTTACAAGCTCCAGGAATTCTTCTATAGAATACACCTGATTTTTAAAATCATCCATGTGATATTTTTTTACAACTCAATGTTCTAAAGATAGAAATTTTATAGAATACCATCCTATTATAACACAAAACTCTATTTTCCGGCATTAAGTTAAAAAAGTCCTCAACAAACACCTTGGTTTGTTGAGGACTTTTATTTTATGTTAAATACAATACCCGTCAGAATCAGAAAATATAATCAGTGCTTAAAAAGTTGGAATCATGTTCTCTGACGATGGTGTTCAGTAACTCTTTGTTGGAATCTGTAAGCTTTGCAGCCACCAGAGACCGGATAGAGAATGAGCGCAGCGCATCAAATACGGAAAGTGTTCCTTCTGCACTGTCTTTTCTTCCGGTAAAAGGAAAGACATCAGGACCTCTCTGCGCCTGGCAATTGATATTGACACGGCTTACAAGGTTTACAAACGGATCAATGAGTCTCGCTACCTCATGCGGATCTTCACTGAAAATACTTACCTGCATCCCATGGGAAGCATTCACCTGATATTCTATAGGTTCTTCTATATCTTCGAACGGAACAACAGGAATTACAGGACCAAACTGCTCTTCATGGTACAGCTTCATATCACTGTTTACAGGATATACTACTGCAGGAAAAACAAAAGACTCATCTGTATAGCCGCCATTTTTATTCAGCACCACAGCTCCTTTCTGTAAGGCATCATCAATACATTCTTTCAGATAAGCAGGTTTGTTGACTTCCGGAAGTGGTGTTACCTTCACCTCTTTTTCCCATGGCAGCCCGGCCTTCAGCGCAGAGACCGCAGTACTTAATTTCTCTGTAAATGCCAGCGCCACTTCTTTCTGAACGAATATCAGTTTTAATGCTGTACAACGCTGTCCGTTGAAAGAAAGCGCTCCTAAAATACACTCGCTCACCGCTACATCCAGATCTGCATTTTTAGTAACAATGGCTGCATTTTTAGCATCCAGACTCAGAATAGCTCTTAAACGGTTCACTTTCGGATGCAGTTTTTTTAGTCCGTTAGCCACTTTACTTGATCCTATAAAAGCCAGCACATTCACTTTTCCGCTTTCCATAACCGGAGTGATAATTTCTGATCCTTTTCCATATAATGTATTCACAGTTCCTTTCGGGAATGCTTCTCTGAAAGCGTTTAATAAAGGATAATGAGCCAGAACACCATGTTTGGGAAGTTTAAACAAAATAGTATTTCCCATGATCAGAGCAGGAATCAGTGTGGTAAAAATTTCATTCAGAGGATAATTGAATGGTCCCATGCTTAAAACCACACCCAGCGGTGCTCTCCTGATCTGTGCAATGGTTCCCTCAGCCTGTTGAAAGCGGGAAGATTCTCTGTCCAGATCCTTAAGAGCATCAATGGTCTGATTGATATAATCTACAGTACGGTCAAATTCTTTGGTAGAATCGGCCAATGTTTTGCCAATTTCCCACATCAGCAGTCTGATAACCAGATCTCTCTGTTGGATCATCAGATAGACAAATTTCTGCATGCATTTGATTCTTCCTTCCACAGACATGGCAGGCCATTCGCCAAGTCCGTTATCATAGGCTTTTACACAGGCTTCAAGAACTTCCATAGCCTCGTTCGGACCAATATTCGGGATACTTCCCAGAAGCTTTCTTTCCAATCCGTTTTCTGTGGGGATGCACACCGGAGAATAAATTTCCGTCACATCGCCGTTCCATTCTACCAGTTCCCCATTCAAAAGATAAGTTCTCTGATGGATAACCGGAACTTTATATTCTTCCGGAATTTCGTTTTCTCCTTTAAAAATGTGATGGAATGATGCCATATTTTCTGAACTCATAAATCTTTCTATTTTTTTATGTGATAAATTTGAAATTGTCTCAAAATTTAAATTATTTGACTTTTGTCATTGACTACGTCGAATCTTCGATTTCTGACGAAGGAAGAGTCTTTATTGATTTTTATATGAGATTCTTCATTACATTTTATTTCATTCAGAATGAAACCTTTGAAACAACTATATTTTGTAAGATAAAGGTAAAAGTAAATTGTGTTGAAAAAAATAATCTGACCATAGATTCGATCTATTTGAATTAAAATTAATCTTAGCTCCTAAAAAAAGAATAATTTAGCTTAAAAATAAATTTCATGTTTTCAAAATTAGTTTGCGGCACACTGCTATTCTTCTCTGCAGTGGGCTTTGCTCAAAAATCTAAAGCAACCAATACTGTTTTAATGGGCGGGAAAGAAGTTCATACTTATGCCAAATTACCGGCACTGAATAAGCCGGCTCCCCAATTTACCCTTACAGATGTGAATATGAATGATCAGACGCTGGATTCCTTCAAAGGAAGATATGTTATTCTGAATATCTTCCCGAGTGTAGACACTGGTGTTTGTTCAGCTTCTGTGCATCATTTCAATGAAGAGGCGGGAAATCTTCCCAATACTGTAGTCCTTTGTATTTCCAAAGATCTGCCTTTTGCCCAGAAAAGATTCTGCGGTGCTGAAGGAATCAAAAATGTGGTAATGCTTTCAGATTTCCGTTCCGATTTTGGTTGGAACTATGGTGTGGAGCTGGTAGATTCTCCAATGAAAGGACTTCTGAGCAGAGCGGTTGTGGTGATAGACCCTTCAGGCAAGATCATCTATGAAGAGCAGGTACCGGATATTTCTCAGGAACCGAACTATGAAGCAGCCATTGCGGCGGTGAAATAATAAATTACATTAAAATTTAAATAGTTAAGAATATGAAGAATAAGACCGATGTTCTTAATGGTTTAACATCAAAAAACTCAGCATGCAGCTGAGTTTTTGTATTGTGGTTTTTTGTTGGAAACGCAGAGGCGCAAATTGTTATTAAAATAAATGGTCTTAAGGCGCAAAGATTTTATCTCCGATAAAATTGAGAACGTTTTATTTTTGCTGAAAATCTTTGATTTTCTTGCGCCTTAAATAGAATACAATACTTTAAAGCCTTGCGCCTTTGCGTTTTCCCAACACAATCAAAAAACTCAGCATGCAGCTGAGTTTTTTGTATTGTGATTTTTTGTTGGAAACGCAGAGTCGCAAATTGTTATTAAAATAAACGGTCTTAAGGCGCAAAGATTTTATCTCCGGTAAAATTGAGAACGTTTTATTTTTGCTGAAAATTTTTGATTTTCTTGCGCCTTAAATAGAATACAATACTTTAAAACCTTGCGTCTTTGCGTTTTCCCAACACAATCAAAAAACTCAGCATGCAGCTGAGTTTTTGTATTGTGATTTTTTGTTGGAAACGCAGAGGCGCAAATTGTTATTAAAATAAACAGTCTTAAGGCGCAAAGATTTTATCTCCGATAAAATTGAGAACGTTTTATTTTTGC